>JAVBUM010000069.1:0-27793 GCA_031555325.1 Niveibacterium sp.
TTCCGGACGCCAGATGGTGACGATCGGCCGGGATGAGGGGCGTGACATCCAGGTCTATGACCAGACCAGTTCACGCGAACACGCACGAATCGAATTCCGAGGCGACCAATTCGTTCTCGTCGATTGTTCCTGCAAGGGCACGCTGCTGCGCGACGTTTCCGGCGAAAGGCTGGTGTTGGGTGGCGAAATCACCTTGCCACGCAGTGGAATCATTTGCTGCAGCCGTGCCCACTTCGGGCAAGAGTATCCCGAAGGGATCCAATTCAAACCGTTCGACAACGACATCATGTTGGACTGACCGACTCCGTACATGTGGATGGGATTCCGGGCAGCCTTTGCGGCTTTCGTCGTGGGTGGCGTGATGACCAAGCCTGAAATCGAAATGCTCAAGACCTGTGAGGTCTATCGCAGCCGATGGATGGCCGTGCGTGAGGATGCGATCCGTCGTGCCGACGGTAGTGAAGGTATCTACAGCGTCGTAGAGAAACCGGATTTCGTGGTGATCGCCGTGATCGAGGCCGGTTTTGTCCACCTGGTGGAGCAGTACCGCTATCTAGTCAGCGGGCGCTACTGGGAGTTGCCGTAGGGCTCGAGGGACGGTGGCGCGGCTGATCCGCTGACCGTCGCCACGACCGAACTGGCCGAAGAGACCGGCCTCGTTGCCGCCCGGATGGAACATGTCGGACGGCTCTTCCTTGCTTATGGCTTTTCGAGCCAGGCCTACGACCTGTTCCTTGCAAACGGACTCACGCGGGGCGAGCAACAGCTTGATGCAACCGAGTACGGACTGATCACGCAGCGGTTTCGCCTCGACGAAGTCGAGGCGATGTTCCGTGACGGGAGAATTCGTGATGCGGCGACCGTGGCCGCCTTCGGGCTACTTCGAATCAAGCAACTGATCTGAAAGCGCGGCGGCCTGGTGCCGTCAAACCGATCGCAGCCAAGCCCGCCACAAGCATTGCCCATTCGTCGGGCTCGGGAATGGCAGGCGTCACATTGAAAGCCACTTGATAGCCAACCTTGCCACCGTCATTGAGGGCGAGCACGCCTGTCAGCATCGTCGTCGTGTACAACCCGGGACCGAGGTCGAGTACCGCGGACGAAAATGTCACTGGAGCGCTCGGCCTCCCAGTCAAATCGAGTGAGAACAACGGCGTCGGAGCGTTTGAACTTGCCAGATCGAACACGATTTGGCTGCCCTGGTTGATCGCGACAGGGTTGAAATCTCCCGCGTTGGTGGCGAATGTCACATGGATGCCAGCCAATGTTTGGCGGGTCGCAAGCCGCACCGCGAACGTATCTCCGGCGTCTCCCGGCGTACCGAAGGTGCCGGCGAACGTGTTGGTCCCGGCATCGAGATCGAAGATCACGGCTTCCGGCAGTGGTGGGCTTAGCAGATTGTTGTAGTCGCCACTGGCGCCTGGATAGGTAGCTTCATCGATTGTCAGCGGCGCTGCGTGAGCGGTGGACAGGGCCAGCGCAAACAACGTGCTGGCCTGTGCAGCAAGGGAAGTCTTCATGACGAGCCTCCGTTGGGGGCGATAGGTGTCGACGATTGCCAAGGCCGAATACAAGCATCAAGCGCACCAGCGTGGAGTGTGCAAGCTGTGGCGCGGCTTCCCTGTCGGACATGCCGGACGGTGCCTGCCTTCTGTAAAGCAAACCGGCAAAGCTTGTCGTGACAACGGATTGCCAAGCAGACAGATTCTGCCTCGGGTAGTGGAGGCCGGCGGCTCAGGCCTGCTGGGCCTCGGCTCCAATTGCCCGGAAGCGCCGAAGCCGCGTAAGCCGGGGCATCAGATAGGCAAGTCCGATGATGGCCGAGACAAACCCGGATGCAGCACCCACACCAAGTGCCCAACGCGGACCGAAGCGGTTTGCGACCCAGCCGACCATTGGCGCCCCCAGCGGTGTACCGCCGAGCGAAATCGCAAGCTGGATCGCCACCACACGGCCGCGCATCGCCGGCTCCGTGGTCTGCTGGACGATGCTATTGGTCGACGTCGTAAAGGTCTGCGCAGCCAGACCAATGACAATCAGCATCGCGCCAAGCTCCCAATAGGTGGGCACCAAAGCGGCAAGGGTGCAGCCAACTCCGAAGGTGATTGAACCGACCACCAGTAAGTGGATGCGGGGACGGTCGCGGCGGGCTGCGAGGAGGGCGCCGGCCACAGTGCCGATGGCCATGATCGAGCTAAGGACCCCATAAGCATCCGCATTGGCGTGAAAGACGCCCACTGCCATGGTCGAGATGAAGATCGGGAAGTTAAGACCGAAGGTACCGATCATGAATAGCATGAGTAGCACAGCCTTCAGGTCGGCGCGATGCCAGACGTAGCGGAATCCCGCTGCGAGTCCGCCGGCTTCCTTCACATTGCGCTTCCCTAGATGCAGCTCCCCGATCCGAAGATGCCGCAGCGATGCAATGACCGCTGCGAACGTCATGGCATTGATCAGGAAAACCCAGCCAGTACCTACCGCTGCAATAAGCAGGCCCGCCGCAGCCGGGCCGACCATGCGCGCCGCATTGAAGGAGGTCGAGTTCAGCGCGACCGCATTGGCAAGGTCAGCCTCGCCGACAAGCTCGGAAACAAAAGTTTGCCGTGCTGGTGCATCGAAGGCGGAAACGCATCCGAGCAGAAGAGCGAACACATACACGTGCCACAACGCGACCATGCCGGTAATGGTCAGCACGCCGAGCGCGAGCGCCAGCAAGCCCATTGCGCCTTGTGTCACAAGCAGAAGCCTGCGGCGGCTGAAGTGATCCGCTGCGTAGCCCGTCAGCGGCAACAGCAAGAGCTGGGGGCCGAACTGGAGGGCCATGACGACCCCGACTGCCGCTGCATCGTGATGCGTGAGTTCCGCCAGCACGATCCAGTCCTGTGCTGTGCGTTGCATCCAGGTGCCGACGTTCGATACGAGCGCGCCGGCAGCCCAGATGCGGTAGTTGCGATTCCGCAATGAGCGGAAGGTGCCACTCACTGCGGTCGCGTCCTCAAGCAGTCTCCTGCTGACGCTCCAGCAGCGCGAGGATCTCTGCAGTCGTGGTTGTCTCGGCCATGCGGGGGAAAATCCGCGTGGTGCTGTTGATGTGCGTATCCAAGTCCAGGTCGGTCATTGCATCGATTGCAAGTGCGACGTTGAAACCAAGTTCGTGCGCCTGCCGTGCCGTCGATTCGACTCCCATGCTAGATGCAATGCCAGCCACCACAACCTGGGTGACGGCGAGCCGTGCAAGTTGCTCGGCAAGGTCTGTGCCGGAGAAAGCGCCCCAGGTGCGCTTGGTCACCCGCAGGTCCGACGGTTGCGCCTCGAGTTCCGGCACCAGTTCAGCCCACTCCGCTGGAAACGTCTGTCCGGCACCGCCTTGTTCATTGCGGCCCGGCGCGGTGGCGTCAACGTTGACCAGCACGACCGGCAGCCCTCGAGCACGGAAAGCGCGAGCGAGACTGGCCGATTTCTCGACAACGCCGGTGGCGGGGTGCACAGTCGGCAGGGCAACGATGCCCTTCTGCAGATCGATCAGGATGAGAGCAGTTTGGGGATCGAGGACGGTTACGGACATTTCGTTTCTCCATTCGTGCGCTTGGCGCGTTAGTCGGGTCGCGTTTTGGTTCGGCACCCGCCAGCGGGTTGCTGCGGGCTGGGGTTCAGGTTTCGACCAGGCGTTCAAGTAATGGGATCGCTTTTGCAAGTGATCGCAGTTCGGCAACATCGAGGCGGGTCTGGATCATCTGTGCGAGCCAGTCATCGCGGACGGCGCGTTGGGAGCGGATCCACTGGTGGCCTCCGTCGGTGAGAGACCACAAGGTTTGGCGCCCGTCCGATGGGTCGGAGGCGCCTTCGACCAAGCCGGCGGTCTCAAGGATTGCGATCGTCGCACCCATTGATTGCGGCCGCATGGCCTCGGCACGGGCGAGACTCGTCACAGTCGACGCACCTTCGCGTTCGAGGAGGCTCAGGACCACAGCCTGTGACAAGGAAAGGCTGTGGGAATCGGCCTGCTCACGCAGGCGCCTGCTCAGACGACCAATCACTGCGCGAAGTTCGGAGGCCATGGCTGCAGGGGCGTGGGGCTGGTTATCTGCCATGACCGAATACTAACCAGTGCGAAGGCAAACTACCAAGGTAGGCTTCGGATATTTGCGAGTTTTCTCCTAGCCGAAGCTCCCGGATTGATGGATTGGGGGTGTCCGGGCGTCACCTTGCTTGGCACCAACGGGGGGATACATACGCCGAACACAATGTTCGGGGTGGCGCGGAAATCGTTCCGGTTTTGACTCAACCCATCACCACGTCGCGGAATAGTCTGTCGAGCATCCGTTCGTCACCGGACGGTTTTTTGTAGTCGGGCTGGGTTTCCATCGCTACCAGCTCAGCTTCGATGTAGGCATCGATCCGGGCGAAGCGCGATGCATGCCGATGCTCGACGCTCGACATCTTCAGCCGCAACAGCGCATTGATTTCGTCGCGCACGTTTGGGTCCTGCACCAGCGCCTCGGCAAGGCGCGCAAAGCGCATCGGGGGCATACCCTTGCCAGCGTCGATCCAGCGGGCTGCCAGCAGCGGTCGCAGTACGTACAGGTATTTCTTGAGCTTCACCGTATCCGCGGTGAAATGCGTACGCCATGTTTTGTTGGCCATCGAAAGATAGTGCCAGCGTCCCTTCACGTCCGAAAAGAACGGAGGTGCGAGCGCACGCATGCGCTGCGTCACGCTGTCATTCTCGCGATAGATGACGGGTGAATCGAGCCATTCGAACAGTGTGGGATTCGAGCGGCGCATCAGTTGCAGCGCCTTGCGAAGCTCCCATCCTCCGACATCCAGTTCGTCGCTGATCGGTTTCTCGATCACGTCGCGCTGAGGCTCGATCCGCAGGTACCACTCCGGCCTGTGAACGTAAATGAAGCGCACGTCGTAGTCGCTGTCCGGTGATGCGAACCCCCATCCGCGACTGCCGGATTCGCATGCAAACAGCACACGCACATCGTGGGCCTGTTCGATAGAGGCCAACTCGTTGAGTATCCGTTTGCGCACCTCATCCGAGACCGGGTGGGACCATGGGATCTGCCTATCCATTCCAATTCAACCTTTCACGCAAACTACCTGCCGCAGCGTATGCACGATCTCCACTAAGTCCGCCTGGGCCGCCATCACGGCATCGATGTCCTTGTAGGCCATCGGAATTTCGTCGATCACGTCGGCATCCTTTCTGCATTCGACGTGGGCCGTCGCCTGCATCTGGTCTTCCACGGTAAAGAGTTTCTTCGCCTTTGTGCGGCTCATAGTCCGGCCCGCGCCATGACTGCACGAGCAAAATGCCTCTTCATTACCCAGCCCGCGCACGATGTAGCTCTTCGCGCCCATCGAACCAGGAATGATCCCGAGCCGTCCTTTGTGGGCGGCAACTGCGCCCTTGCGCGTAACCAGCACTTCGCGGCCGAAATGAGTCTCACGCTGGACATAGTTGTGGTGACAGTTCACCGCCTCAACCTCGGCCTCGAAGGGCCGGGTGATCACGCGGCGTGCGGCGGCGACGACGTTCATCATCATCACCGTACGATTGCGGCGTGCGAAGTCCTGCGCCCAGCCAACCGCTTCCACATAGTCATCGAAGTGCGTGCTACCTTCCTCGAAGTAGGCGAGATCACGATCGGGGAGGTTGGTGATGTGCTGCCGCATGTCTTGCTGCGCAAGTTCGATGAAGTGGGTGCCGATTGCGTTGCCGACGCCGCGTGAACCCGAATGCAGCATGAACCAGACACGATCCGCTTCGTCGAGACAGACCTCGACGAAATGGTTGCCGGTACCAAGCGTTCCCAGGTGCTTGTAGTTGTTGGTATTGGCAAGCCGTGGGTATTTCTCGGTGATACGACGGAATCCGCCGACCAGTTCAGCCCACATTGCATCAACGATTTCCGGTGGATTTTCCCAAGCCCCCTCGTCGCGACGGCCACGAGCGAGCGTGCGCCCGTGTGGCACGGCCTTTTCGATCGCACTGCGCAGTCCCGCCAGATTGTCGGGCAGATCTGGTGCAGTAAGCGTCGTACGGGCGGCGATCATGCCGCAGCCGATATCTACACCGACTGCTGCGGGAATGATGGCGCCAACTGTGGGGATCACGCTGCCAATGGTTGAACCCTTGCCCAGATGCACGTCCGGCATCACGGCGAGGTGCTTGTAGATAAACGGCATCCGCGCGGTCTTCATGAGTTGCTCGCGCGCGTCGTCCTCAACAGGGACACCCCGGGTCCACATTCGGATCGGCGCACCATTAGCGACTTCAAGCGTTTCGTATTTCATTTGTCTTCGACTTTCGTTCATTCAGTCTCGGCCCGCTTCTTCTGCAAGCCTTCGAGGTGTGTGCGACGTGCAATTTCCCTGCGGGCACGCTCCCTGGCGCGGCAGGGCCTGCAGCGAACCGCTCTGGTCCAGACTCCGCCTCTTGCCGCCTCAAACCACCACTTCTGTTGCGCGGCCGTCCAGACGCCAGCTGCGCCGCAGTCCTTGCACACGAAAGCAAGGTCTTCGTAGTAGCCACGGAGGACAAACTCCGGTGCGCCATAGCTGCCGTCGGGTGCAAGCCAGGCTGGATCGCACACAACACGATGCAGGTGGACTACCGATTGGAGTACCGTTGCGTGCATCGAATTGAGCCGGCGCTGCCGTTCCCGGCGAACGGTACGGGCGGCTTTGATCTGGGCCTTGCGTACCTTTCCGCTCATTCTCTTCATGATTCTGCCTTCCCCGTGCGCGGCCAAGGGCCGCGCACGGTATTCATTGCGGTCTGATCGTCACAAGGCCATCAAGTACCTGATTCAGCCCGCCAAACACAGAGATCCGATCGATCCGCTCCGCCACGCGCTCCAGCGTCTCGAGTTCCTTCAGCCGCAGTGCGGTCGGGTTGTCTTCCATAACCTTCGCGGTGTTGAGCAACGAGCGCGTCGCCGCAGTTTCCTCACGGCGTCGGATTACGTTGGCCTCAGCCGCCTTTTCCGCCTCAACGACCTTGGCGAGGATCGTCTTCATCTCGCCCGGCAATACGATGTCTTTGACCCCGATGCTGGAGACTTCGAGCCCGAAGCCCGCAAGCTTGCGCAAGATGTGCTCGCCTACACTCTTGTCGATGAGCTGTTTGTCTTCGAGCAGCTCATCGAGCGAACGGGTGCCGACGGCTTCGCGCAACCCGAACTGCAACTCGCGGTAGAGGTGCTCCACCGGCTTGGCCAGCCGCTCGAACGCCAGCAGCGCGTCGGCATAGCGCCAGGTTGCGGCGAGATTCACCCGCAGTCCGACCTTGTCGCGGGTCAGGATTTCCTGGCCGCTGACTTCCATGTTCTGAAGGCGCGTATCGACCAGCTCGACCTGCACGTCGCGGTTGAAGCGCCAGAAGCCTTCAACGCCCGGCTGCATTAGTCGCACGACCTTGCCATTCACACGCAGTACACCGATGTGGTAGGCCGGGACGCGAGCCAGCAGCACACCGTCCAGCCCTGCAACCGCACGGGCACGGCTGCCTGTCTGGGCGAGCTTCGCGGCCAGCACATCCGGCAGGGTGTAGCCAGCCGCCAGATCGACTATTTCCAAGCGATGCCGTAGCAGTCCTTTCCAGAACGCCTTGCGAACACCCGGCCCCAGGATCTCGACCAGCACGTCGTTTTCGAAGCGGAGGCCCGCTTGATCCTCATTTAGGGCGATGTACTCGAAATGCCGTCCAGCGTTGGCCGCATCGGTCGAACGAAGATAGTCGACCTGCGCTAATTCCGGCATCGGGGTATCGAGCTGCCATGCCTGCACCGTCAACCGGTTGAACGGATCGGTGAACCAGTGCCGGCCTGAGTCGAGCACGCGCTCGAAGTCACCGTCGCGCAGCAATACGCCACGTTCGTTCTTTTTGATCACAAAACGCTTGAACATCATTTCTTTTCTCCCTGTTTTACTGCTTGCCGGTTCGCACCGGCCCGAAGGGCCGTCCGTGCGGCGGGGAAGGGGAAGCGGTCTGCGTCTGGGCTTCTTCCTACTTGCGTTGATCCGAAGATCTCCGCCAGTTCGGTTGATTCCCGTAACGCATAACGCCTTGCCAACCTCGCGGTTCGGCGGCCGTTCGGGCCGGCGGCGGAAGCTTGCGCTAGCCGCAACCGACGGGTGCTACGTTTCTCAAAAACCCCTTGCGGGGTGTGGAGCGGGAGTCGACCCCGCGACCCACGGGGTATCAGCCCGTTGCTCTACCCATTGAGCTATCCAGTGGTGGTGATCCGGGGGTCGAACCCGGCAAGCCCCCAACCGGGATCACCGATTTGCCTCGGTCTTGCGCGGCGGCATACCTGCTGTACGACGGAGGACTCTCCGGTTTGCAGGCACCAGCGGGGCTCTGAACCCCAACTCGTCGGCCATTGCGTTCGACTGTGATGCACTCTCTTCATAGCGAGAACCGTGCCAAGTCATTTCTCAGTCATCGAGATCAATCTAACATATTGATTTAAAGGAAAAATATACGAATATTGTGCCTGTTGGTCGTGACGTGAAGGCTGAAAAAAGTAGAATCTAGGATAGGAATTTATTTGAAGAGATAATGACCAAAAAGACGGTGGTATTTGGTTTCCTTGGAACCACGTTGGATCATGTCGGTGGGCGCGGGCACCAACGCTGGGAGAAATGGCGGCCGACGCTGGGCCTTTGCCAGCAACCGGATCTGCACGTTGATCGGCTTGAGCTGCTTTATGGCAGTCGTTCCCGAGGCCTGTTCGAGCGTGTGGTGCGAGACATCGCCCAGGTATCACCAGACACCGAGGTGCGCGGCGTTGAAACAGCTCTGCGCGATCCGTGGGATTTCGAGGAGGTTTATGGCGTGCTGCACGATCTGGCACGTGGATATCCGTTCGACATCGAGCGCGAGGACTACCTCATCCACATCACCACGGGCACGCATGTGGCGCAGATCTGCTGGTTCCTTCTTGCCGAAGCACGGTACCTGCCCGCACGGCTGGTGCAGACCGCACCGCCACCCGAAAGGGGCGGTGGCGATCAGGCTGGCAAACATGCAATCGTCGATCTTGACCTGTCGCGCTACGACCGGATCGCCAAGCGCTTCGCGCGCGAACGTGATGACACGGTGAGCTTCCTGAAGTCTGGCATCGCCACCTGTAACGACCGCTTCAACCGCATGATCGAGCAGATCGAGCGGGTCGCCGCGCGTTCGAAGGCGCCGATCCTGCTCTGGGGGCCCACTGGAGCGGGCAAGTCGTTTCTGGCAAGGCGCATCTACGAAATGAAGGTGCAGCGGCATCAGCTCGCCGGTCGCTTCGTGGAGGTCAATTGCGCAACCTTGCGTGGCGAGTCGGCGATGTCTGCCCTCTTTGGTCACGTGAAGGGTGCATTCACCGGAGCGCAGGCCGAACGGGCGGGCCTGCTGCGCAGTGCGGACGGCGGAATGCTATTTCTCGACGAGATCGGTGAGCTGGGCCTTGATGAACAGGCGATGCTACTCAAAGCGATCGAGGAAAAGCGTTTCTTTCCTTTTGGAGGCGATCGCGAGGTGGAAAGCAACTTCCAGCTCATCGCTGGCACCGTACGCGATCTCAGGCAGTGGGTAGCCGAAGGGCGGTTCCGCGAGGATCTGTACGCCCGGATCAATCTCTGGACCTTCGACCTCCCAGGCTTGTCCGAGCGTGTGGAGGACATCGAGCCAAACCTCGAATTTGAACTTGAGCGCTACGCGCACGAGCAGGGCGATCTTGTGCGCTTCAATGTGGAAGCCCGCCGCGCCTATCTCAGATTTGCGACCGCACCCGACGCGCGCTGGAGCGGCAACTTCCGCGAACTATCGGCATCAGTGACGCGCATGGCCACACTGGCGGAGGCGGGTCGGATTGACGAGTCGAACGTCGCCGAGGAGTTGGGGCGCCTTGGTCAGGGATGGCGGAATTCAAAGACCACCGTCCTGGATGACCTGTTGGGCGCTGCAGCGACGGAACTGGATCTCTTCGATCGCATGCAGCTCGAAAACGTAGTTGCCGTCTGTCGCCAGTCTGGCTCATTGTCGGACGCCGGACGCAAGCTGTTCGACGCTTCACGCCAAGCGAAAGCCAGCGTCAACGATGCCGACCGCCTTCGAAAATATCTGGCGCGCTTCGGGCTGGAGTGGAAGGCCGTGTGTTGCTGAAACAGCGCCTTGGGCGTGAATTGGGTTAGCTGCCGGCGCGCTTTCTCACTGCTTCCACATAGGCCATCGCATCCATCGGAGTCCCGTCACGCTGTGCACGCCAGATCGTTTCTCCGAGGCATTCGAGCACGTCATGCAGCGCTTCATGGCGGTCGCCGCGTTTGGCAAGACAGGCGTCGTACGCCGCGCGCAGGCCGGGCGGCTGGTCGATGGAGAGCTGCTCGTGGATCGCCAGATGCAGCGAGAGGTGCAAGAACGGATTGATTTGCCCATCATCTGGCGAAAAGTCGCGGTCGATGGAATCGGGATCTTGGAATAGCTTGTGGTATTCCGGGTGCTGTTCGATGAGATCAGCGGCGATCTGTTCGAGTGGTGTCAGGACACCGCGCTCGCGATGCTTGCGCCACGATTCGACGAAGAAATTGCGAGCCTGGTCGCGGGATGGATCGAACATGTTTCTGAAACTCTCGGTAGTCAAACAGTCTTGTCGGGGTATTGGCACAAATCGCGTACGACACATTCGCCACAATTCGGCTTGCGTGCGATGCAGACATAGCGGCCGTGCAGGATCAGCCAGTGGTGCGCATCAAGCAGGTATTCCTTGGGCACGCGCCGCATCAACGCGCGCTCGACCTCGAGGACATCCTTGCCCGGTGCCAGCCCCATGCGGTTGGAGACACGAAAAATATGCGTATCGACCGCCATCACTGGTTCGCGGAACAGCGTGTTGAGCACAACGTTGGCGGTCTTGCGGCCGACACCGGGGAGTGCTTCGAGCGCCTCGCGATTGCGGGGCACTTCACCCGCGTGCTGTTCCAGCAGCATACACGACAGTTGCGCGACGTTCTTCGCCTTGTTCCGGTAGAGGCCGATCGTCTTGATGTACTCCGCGATCGCTTCCTCACCAAGAGTGACCATTGCGGCGGCATCGGGCGCCACCTCGAAGAGCTTGCGGGTAGCGATGTTGACGCTTTTGTCGGTGGCTTGCGCTGAAAGCACGACGGCGACCAGCAACTGGAAGCCGTTGCCGTATTCGAGTTCAGTTGTCGGGTTCGGGTTCGCTTCGTGCCAGCGGCGAAAGGCTTCGGCGATCGCCGTGCGGGTCATCGGCTTCGGCATGAATCAGGCGGACGCTTCGGCGGCAGTTGGGCCGGACGTCTTGGCGCGTGCAGCTGCGCGGGCCTCAAGCCAGTTCTTTCCTGCAATCAGGCAGCCAAGCACGATGAAGGCGCCGGGCGGCAGCACCGCAAGCAACAGGTTCGGGTAGCTCTCCGGCAGGATGCGAATGGGATGGGTGCCGGGGATCACAAGATCGATGCCATTCAGAAGCGCACCCGTGCCAATGAGTTCACGCACGCTTCCCAATACCGCCAGTACCAGCACGAGGCCGCCGCCCATCGCAGCCCCATCCACCGCCGAAGCGATTACGCCATTCTTGGCCGCGAAGGCCTCCACGCGGGCGAGCACGATGCAGTTGGTCACGATCAATGGCACGAAGATGCCGAGCACAAGGTAAAGGGAGTGCAACCATGCATTGAAGGTGAGGTCGATCATCGTCACCAGCGCCGCGATGATCAGGATAAATACCGGAATACGGATTTCGTAGGGCACGAGATTGCGAAGTGCCGCTACGACAGCGTTCGACAGGGCCATGACAACGATGGTTGCCAGTCCCAGCGAGACACCATTGACCGCGCTCGTCGAGATCGCCAGAAGCGGGCACATGCCGAGCAGTTGCACGAGGCCGGTGTTGTTCTTCCAAAGACCGGCATAGGTGATCTCACGCAGGCTGGCGCTCATTGTGATTCCTTGGCGAAAAACTGGGCGCGGTGCCCGGCAACGTAGGCAAGCACGCGACCGACGGCATTGGTGACGGCCCGTGCGCTGATCGTTGCTCCACTCATCGAATCGATTTCACCGCCATCTTTGCGCAGGCGCCAGGTCCAGGCGGGAAGATCACCACGCCGGTTCATGAACTGGCCGATCCAGGGGCGCGCCTTGTTCCGGTCTTTCTTTGGATCGATGTAGTCGCCCAGCCCTGGTGTCTCTCTGTGCTGGGTCACACGCACGCCCAGCAATCCACCGTCAGGTGCAACCGCAACAATGAGGTCGATACGGCCGGCGTAGCCGTCGGGTGCCGCGGCCTGGAGCACCACAGCGACTGGCTGACCACCCTTGCGAGCGCGCCAGGCTTCACCGCCCTCATCGAGTCCAATCTTGGGTGCGGGTGCAAGCTTGATCCCACTGGCGAGCAGGTCGTTGTCATACATCGTGCGCGGCAGGATCTCGTCGATCAACTTGAGCCTTTCCTCGGCAGCACTTTTTTCGATCGTCTCGTGCGTGAGCAGGTAGGTGCCCGCCATCAGTGCGGTGAACAAGAGGGTGAATGCCAGCATCGCCAGCGCGTTGCGCATCGAGAGCCGGCCGGCGGTGACTTCCTGCATGGCCTCAGTCCTTCTTGTGCCCGAAGACCGGCGGTTGCGTCTTCATATCGATGAGCGGCACGCAGATGTTCATCAGGAGCGTCGCGAACGCCACGCCATCCGGGTAGCCGCCGAAGTGGCGGATGATCCACGTCAGGATCGCTGCACCCGTGGCGAAGATCAGCTTTCCGCGTGGCGTTGTGGCACCCGAGACTGGATCGGTCAGGATGAAGAAGGCGCCCAGGATCGAGGCGCCTGAAGCAAGTTCGAAGGCTGGCCCCGGGAAATGCCCGGGCGCGGCCTCGCTCGATACCCATGCAATCAGTGCAAGCACCGCGATGAATGCGACCGGCACGTGCCACGTAATGATCCGCCGCGCCAACAGGTAGATACCGCCGACAAGGAAGCCAGCGGACACCCACTCCCAGCCGCGTCCGCCGAATACGCCGAAGGCGTGCCCGCGCAGCACCGCAAGCATTTCCGCATTGTGGGCAAGCATGCCTGTGCGCAGCGCGTCGAGCGGCGTCGCACGGGTAATCGCATCAACAACGCGTTCGCCACCAAAGATCAGTTTCACTTGCTCATCAATGCCGACCTGATCTGGAGCGGGCCACTGCGACATCAGTGCCGGAAACGAAACGATCATTGCGGCATAAGCGACCATCGCCGGGTTGAACGGATTCTGCCCCAGCCCGCCATAGAGATGCTTGACCACGACGATCGCCAGCGCCGTGCCTACGACAACAAGCCACCAAGGCCCGATCGGCGGAAACGCCAGCGCGATCAGCCAAGCGGTTACGACGGCCGAGAGATCCGACAGGTAAAGGCCCAGCGGCTTGTTGCGCGCCTTGAGCATCACGGCCTCGCAAGCGACAGCTGTGATCGTGGCCAGCACAATCTGGATCAAGATGCCAACGCCAAAGAGGTACGTATAGACCGCGAGTGCAGGAAGCAGGGCAAGCAGCACTTCGCCCATGATCCGGGTAACGGTACTCGCACCGCGCAGGTAAGGGGAGTTCAAGCTGGTGAGCATGTCGGCGTCAGGGGTTGTTCGAAGTGTCCTGCGCGGCTTCGTCTTTCGCGGCGCGGCGGGTGTCGGCTGCGTCGACCTGCGCCTGCTGGACAGGCGTCAGCGACTCGGTATTGGCCGGCTTTGCGGCTTCTCGTTGCGCCTTGGCGCGTGCGAGCGCGGCCGCGATCAGCGCCTTCTTCGGATCTTCAGCGGCAGAGGCGGTTGGCGTTGCGCCTTCGGCGGTCGCTTCGACCGCGGCAGCACGGGCGACGGTGGTTCTTGCCGCGAGCTTGTCTGCCTTTTCCTGCCTCTCACGCTCGATGCGTTCGTTGCGGAATTCAAAGCGGTTGCGTGCCGAATCCGCAGCCTCCTTTTCACGTTCACGCGCCCAGATTTCGGTCTTGGCGAAACGGAAATAGTCGACCAGCGGAATGCTCGACGGACAGACGTAAGCGCAGCAGCCACATTCGATGCAGTCGAACAGGTGGTATTCCTGCGCACGGCCAAAATTCTTCGAGCGTGCGTGCCAGTACATCTCAAAGGGTTGGAGATCGGCCGGGCAGGCGCGTGCGCATTCGCCGCAACGAATGCACGGCATTTCCGGGCGCGGCGGCGGAAACAGCGCGGCACTACCGACGAGAATGCAGTTGGTGGCCTTGACCACTGGGACATCGAAGGCCGGCATCCTGTAGCCCATCATTGGGCCGCCCATGATGAAACGGTCAGAATCCTTCTTTACGTTTGAGAGCGCGGCGACATGCGACATCGGTGTGCCGAACAGCACTTCGTAGTTTCGTGGGCGGGAGACGTTACCCGTCACGGTCACGACACGCGAAATCAGTGGACGGCCATGCAACACGTAGTCGGCCACCGCCCAAGCCGTGCCCGTGTTGAAGCACTGCACGCCATAGTCGGTCGAACGACGTCCGTGCGGCACTTCGATGCCGGTAAGCACACGGATCAACTGCTTGGCACCACCGGCCGGATAGCGGGTCGGCACCGCCACGACTTCCAAAGTGTTGTCACCGTGGAGTTCGGCCGCGACACGCATGGCGGCAATCGCCTCCGGCTTGTTGTCTTCGATTCCGATCAGGACATGCTTGGCACCCAGCATCTGCTGGATGATCGAGGCGCCGCGTACGATCTGCGGGCCCTGCTCGCGCATCTGCATGTCATCGCAGGTGATGAAGGGTTCGCACTCGGCGCCATTGATGACCAGGGTCTCGATGCCGCCGCTGCCCGCCTTGAGCTTGAGATGACTGGGGAAAACTGCGCCGCCGAGGCCCACGATGCCAGCATCGCGCAGTGCGTCGCGTAACTCGCCGGGCTCCAGCGAGCGCCATGGCACGGGCTGGGTTTCGATCCAGCGTTCAAGACCATCGGGTTCGATCCGCACCGAAAGGCCCTTGAGGCCGGAACTATGTGGCAAGAGACAGGGTTCGACGGCAAGCACCCGCCCGGAGGTCGGAGCGTGAACCGCAGCCGAAAGCTGACCATCCGCCGCACCGATGCGCTGCCCCTTGAGCACCCTCTGGCCTGCTTGGACCAGCGGGTAGGGCGTGCCACCGACATTTTGGTGCAGCGGCACCACGAACTGATCCGGCAGCGGAACTTGGCTAATCGGCTCCCGCATCGATCTCCGCTTGTACATGCGAGGCTTCACACCTCCGTTGAAGCCGAAAAGCTGGCGGATCATGCGCTCACCACCTTTAGGCCGAATACCGGATAGCGCCACTTCCAAGTGTCCACCGTCTCGGTAACGGTTTCCATGCTGATGCAGTCGACCGGGCAGGGCGCAACGCACAGCTCGCAGCCAGTGCAGAGTTTGTCGATCACGGTGTGCATTTGTTTGGCCGCACCCACGATCGCATCGACTGGGCAAGCCTGGATGCAGAGCGTGCACCCGATGCAGATCTGTTCGTCGATGAAAGCTACGGCCTTGGGCTTCTCAATGCCATTGTCAGCATTGAGCGGCTTGAATTCGCGTCCGAGCAAGTCGGCGAGCTTGCGGATGCCTTCCTCGCCACCGGGCGGACACTGGTTGATGTCGGCTTCGTTGCTGGCAATAGCGGTTGCATAAGGCTTGCAGCCTGGGAAGCCGCACTGGCCACATTGTGTTTGCGGGAGGATCGCGTCGATTTTGTCGACCAACGGATCGCCCTCGACGCGGAATTTGACAGCGGCGAAGCCGAGGACGGCACCAATGGCAAGGGCCAACAGGCCCATTATCAAAAGGGAAGAGAGCATCAGCGGTACTTGTCGAGCCCCGAGAAACCCATGAAGGCGAGGCTCATCAGCCCCGCGGTGATCAACGCAATCGCACTGCCACGGAAGAACACCGGCACATCCGCGCCTTCGATCCGCTCACGCAGGCCGGCAAAGAGCACCAGCGCCAGCGAAAAACCGAGCGAGCTACCAAAACCGAACAGCAACGCATCCAGAAAGCGATGCTTGAGCGCCACCGAAAGCAGCGGAATGCCCAGCACCGCACAATTCGTGGTGATGAGCGGTAGGTAGATGCCGAGCACTTGATGCAGTACCGGGCTCGTCTTCTGAACCACTAGTTCAGTGACCTGCACGATCGCCGCAATCACTACGATGAAGGCAAGTGTGCGCAAATATCCGACGCCGAAGGGAGCAAGCAGGTAGTGCTCGATCAGGAAGCTTGTACCGCAGCCCAGCGTGAGGACAAAGGTCGTTGCGGCGCCCATCCCGACGGCGGTATCGAATTTTTTCGAGACACCGAGGAACGGGCAAAGGCCGAGGATCCGGACCAGCACCACGTTGTTGACCAGAACAGCGCCGATCAGGAGTAGCAGATAGTGGGCCATGGAATCGGGTCGAAGCGTGATGGCGCCCGCATGGGCACCGCTGAAAAGGTGCCCGGATTATCGTGAGCGCGCAAAGTCAGCTCAAGTGGGATGGATCAGAGCGGAGCTCAATGCGCAATCAGCGTACAGGGATTGTGGCCGCCGACGTGGCATCAACGGTCTCCGCCACCAGCGGCGGGCCACGATAGATGAACCCCGTATAAAGCTGGACCAACGAAGCCCCCGCGTTCAGTTTTGCGCATGCATCCTGGCCGCTCATCACGCCACCGACCGCAATGATCGGCAACTCCCCAACAAGCCGGCGCGCAAGTCCCGCGACAACCTCGGTCGAACGCTGCATCAGCGGTGCGCCCGACAGGCCACCGGTTTCGCTCGCCATCGGCATGCCCTTGACCGCATCGCGTCCCAGCGTGGTGTTGGTAGCGATCACGCCGTCGATACGGTGGCGACGCAGCGCATCGGCAATGTCCGTGAGCTGGTCTTCATCGACATCCGGTGCAATCTTCAGCGCCAGTGGCACGTAACGTCCATGCTCATCGGCCAGCTGGGTCTGGCGTTGCTTGAGGGTGCCCAGCAATGCGTCGAGCTCGCTAGCGCCCTGGAGCTGACGAAGATTCTTTGTGTTCGGCGAAGAAATATTGACGGTCACGTAACCCGCGTGTGGGTACACCTTGTCGAGGCAAGCGAGGTAATCATCGGCTGCGCGCTCGATCGGTGTGTCGAAGTTCTTGCCGATATTGATACCGATGATGCCTTTGAAGCGGGCGGCACGAACGTTGGCAAGCAGATTGTCCACACCATGGTTGTTGAAGCCCATCCGGTTGATGATGGCGTGCGCCTCAGGCAGGCGGAAGATGCGCGGCTTTGGGTTGCCCGGCTGCGGGCGCGGCGTGATGGTGCCGATTTCGATGTGACCGAAGCCGAAACCCGCGAGGGCGTCGATGGCCTCGCCGTTCTTGTCGAGACCGGCGGCAAGACCAATGCGATTGGGGAACTTCAGACCCATGACTTCGACCGGCGTGCCTTGTGTGGCCTTGCGCACCGGCAGGATGCCGCCGAAATGGTGAAGCGCCCACAAGGTCAGATCGTGAGCGGTTTCAGGGTCGAGCGTAAACAGAACGGAGCGGGCAAATGCGTACATAGGCGGCAATTGTACCGGAGTGGTCGCAGCGCACCGTCTGACAACGATTGAGGCGCTACCGTGCGTGGCAGGCAGAGCGGAGTCGTTGCAGAATCGAGCCTTGTTACCGCGTAGGAATATTCCCATGCGACGTCTGGTCCGTTGTCTTTTTGGCGTCACGCTGCTTGTTGCCCTTTCATCCGTGAACGCCGAGCTACTCGGAGGTGACGTGTGGTTGCGTCACGCGAGGGAAGATCTGCTCCCGTTCTGGAGCACGCCGGCCGCGCTGGGAAACCCCGTGGGCAGATTCCCGACCTTCCGGTGCAATGACGGGACGGCCTACGTCCCGACCGATCCCTGTCCCGAACTGAAGACTCCGCCAGCGTGGATCAAGCCTGAGATCGGGCGCGACTATCTACGCATGCAAGGACGTCAGACCTATGTTTATGCTGCCGCCTTCCAGCTCACAGGCGACAAGCGTTGGCTCGACATCGCCAAGGCGGGTGCCGCCTACACGCTGTCACAACTGGGGCCGCAGGGCGGTTATCCCTCGTGGATCGAAAACGGTAAGCAGATGCCGGATGAAGCAGCACGCACCTCGCAGGACCAGTCATACGCCGTGGCGGGGCTGGCAATGCTCTTCTACGTAACGCGCGAGCCAGAACTCGAAAAAGCGCTCATTGCGCAGCAGCACTATGTGTTCTGGCGCTTCTGGGACAAGGACTGGGGTATGTTGCGATGGGTTGCCGCCGATGGCCCCGCCGAAGAAGCACGGCGCAAGGAGCTCGTTGCGCAGCTGGACCAACTCAATGCCTACATGCTGCTCGTCGTGCCGTATCTTTCGGAGCCCGCGCGCAGTCAATGGCGGGCGGATATCCGGCGCCTAGCCGACGTCATCCTCAACAACTACTACGACGCAGCCAGCGGCCGTTTCTTCGGCTCGCTCGACCGGCCCGACAGCCGCCTGCCAGGCGGTCGGCACAACGACTTCGGCCACACGATCAAGTCGTACTGGATGTTGTTGCTGGCAGCGCGTGAACTCGGTGACGCAAAGCTCGAAGCCTTTGCGAAGGAGGGCGGCGCCAAGGTACTCAGAGAGGCTTGGGACGATCGATCGCGAACGTGGCGCTCCGTGTGGCGCCCTCATGGGATTGACACATGGAAGAGCTGGTGGATCTTTGCTGAACTCGACCAGATGGCTGCCACGCTTGCACTCGATGGGGGCGATGAAGCGAAATACCTTGGGAGCAGTTGGCCGTTTTGGCTCAAGTTCCTGGTCGATCGCCGCAATGGCGAGGTGTGGGACGGCGTCTCGCAGGAGGGGCGAGCGAACGCCAATTCGCCAAAAATTCATCACTGGAAGAACGGCTTCCACTCCTGGGAGCACGCGCTGGTGAGCTATCTGGCTGCACAGGGACTTGCTGGCCAACCTGCCACGCTGTACTTCGCTACCGGCAATTCCAAGTCATTGTTCCGACCTTATGTACTGCCGGGAGCAGTAGAGTCGGTTGAAGAGCGGGATGGCGTGGAAGCCGTGCGCTTCCGGATGAAGCGCGCACGAACCGGGCTGCTTAGGTAACGGGCGCCTGGGTGGCCGTGTCGTGGAGGGGTTCGATGTGGGTGTCGACGAGGGTTCCAGGCAATCGTTCGGCGATCCGGGATTCGACTTCGTCGGCAAGATCGTGCGCCTGTGCGACGCTCCAGTAAGAAGGCACGAGGAGCACGACCTGTACGAAGCGCTGCTGCCCGGCACGGCGCGTCCGAAGATTTTGCCAACGAATCTGCTCGCTGACGAAACGATCGAGCACATTCGTCACGGCACGCTGGTCGTCGTCGAGCATCGCTTCGTCCATCAACCCGCCGACCGCATCACGCATGAGCCGCCAGCCCTCAGTAAGAATGTGCAGCGCCACGGCGATCGCGATGAGTGGATCAAGCCACAGCTTGCCAGACAGATGTACCAGGACCAGCCCGGCAATCACGCCGAGCGTGGTCACCACGTCCGTCATCAGGTGCTTGGAGTCGGCCTCTAGTGCCACCGAATGCAGCCGTTGGCCAGCCTTGGCGAGCACACTCGCCGTGGCGAGGTTGATAACGGTGGCCATGGCGGAGAGGACCAGGCCGATATCGAGCTGCTGCAACGGCAGCGGCTCGATCAGGCGCGGGATCGCGTTCCAGAGGATCAGCAAGGCGGCAATCGCGATCAGCGTGCCTTCGAAACCGCTCGAAAAGTACTCGGCCTTTGTGTGGCCCCAGGGATGGTTTTCGTCTGGCGGCTCGCGGGCAATCAGCAGCATCCAGAGCGCGAAACTTGCCCCTGCCAGATTGACCAGCGATTCCAGTGCATCAGACAGAAGACCCGTGGAGTCGGTCAGCCACCACGCAAATCCCTTGAGCAGAATCGTAAGGATCGCCGCGGCAATTGAAAGCCACGCGTAGTGGTGGGCAGAGCGCTCCGTGCCGGAGCGGGCCTTCTCCTGCATCCGGCGATCAGGATCCGCGCGATGCGCGTTCGCGTTCGAGGCGAAGGATGTAGCGCTGGATCGCCGATTCCTGCCCTGGTGTCAGGCTGACAAACTGGCAGCCCGCGCGAACCTGCTCGATCCCGTTCATCTGCGTGACCCTGAAAATATTGCGCACAGCGATCCGTGTGACGATCACGGGCGGGTCCGGCAACTCAATCCGGCAGCCGTCGATCTCGGCCCCCATGCTGAAGAACATCCCGCCGGGCGGTGCCGCGATGGCAACCCCGCCGCCGGAAATATCCAGCACGCGCACCTCGAACGCCTTCATCGGCATGCCCTCCTCGGTCGGCGGCAAGGGGATGAAGCAGCGCAGCGGCTGCGCGATGGGGGTATTGATGCGGTAGTGCTCCCGGCGCTGCAGGCGCAGGACCGCCTCGGGAATGACCGCTGCCAGTGCCGGGCCGCCTTCAAATTCCACGTTGCGCATGGGTCCATTGAGCTGGAAGCGGATCTGCACACGGTCGAGCTGTGTTTCGCAGACCAGCTTGCCGGCTCGAATCAGGCGCGCATTGAGCGCGGCACTGCCTGCAACGTCGAAAGTGAGTGTGCCGGCAGCTTCATCAACTTCGAGCAGCGCGAGCAGGGCGGACGGATTGCCGCCATCCGGGCTCACCGATACCAGGCACTTCTTGGCGACGAGCTGGCGCAGCAGGAACAGCAAGTCACGCCGTGACCTCACCAGATACTGATTGAAGTCCGCAGGTTCGGCACCGGATGGGCTGCGAGGGCTTGGTAGCTCGGGCACTTTTGGTCTCTGGGGTCAGGCCTGCCATAGGCGGGCAAACGAATGTATCACGGGGTTTGTCCTGGGCTGGCTACGGGCGCATTGGCTGGTGTGACGGGATTGTCAGCACGTTCGAGCCGGTAGAGCCAGGCCAGGAGTTCCGCGACTGCAACGTACAGTTGTGGAGGAATATGCGCGTCCATATCGACCTGCATGAGCAGCGATACGAGCTCGCGCGACTCGTGGACGAACACGCCTGCTTCACGTGCCCTGGCAACTATTTCTTCGGCAATCAGGCCGCGTCCTTTAGCCACGACGCGCGGCGCAAGCCCTCCAGGCTCGTAGGCGAGCGCGACGGCATTGGCGGGCGACGCTGGCGTTTCAGGCTTCGTCATGGTCAACAACCCAATTGCCAGCAGGCAGGATTCCATGCGCTTCGAGTGCCGAAGCCAGGGCGCCGAGTTCGCCGCGCAGGCGCGGGGCGGATTCCGGGTCGGTTGCGCGCAGCCGCAGCGCCAGCCCGGCCGGGCCAAGGCGCAGACTTGCTTCAACCTCGCCGAGACTTGGCATCGAGAGCTTAAGTGTAGTCTTCCACTCCACCGGGGCCTCCCCCTCAGCCGAACCGTCCGGATCCCGCTCTGGGACATCGACGGTCCACAGCATCGGCTGACCCGGCCAGGCCACACCTTGCATGGCCAATTGCTGATTAAGCAGCGAATCAAGTTGCTGGAGGACTACCGGCGCGATCTCGCGGGGCAGGGCTGTGCCGGGCAGAGGCGTCGGGCGAAGTTCGGCCATCGCACGCGTGAGCGTATCGAGTGTGACTTGCGCGCCGGACTGAACTTGCCCCGTTGCATCCCGGCTTGCCAACTCCCTGCCGACAAGGAGCGTTGAAAACAGCGGTCGCTGCGGCAATTGCGCCTGCGGTTCCTTCTGCAATACATCGAGCGGCATCTGCCCTGCGACCCATCGCGCCTGATGGGCTTCGTAGAACACGCCGCTGGAGGCCAAGGCACGCGAGAGTGCTGTCGCGAGTTGAGCAACCGCAGCCGGTGTGGCGGGAGGTGCGGACAGCAAGGGCGTACCACCCTTGAGCGGTGCGGGTGGTGTATCGCCAAAACTTCCGGCGGCAAATTGACTCACAAGGCGTCCCGTCTGCGAAAGCTCGGGTCTTGGTGTCGGTAGCGATGAGGGCTCGGCAATCCGCGCGAAAAGCGTTTGCGTAGTCTGTCGGGCCGCTACGAGTTCGAGGGTCTGGCCGGGGTTGGCCGGTTGCGGCAGGGTCAGCGTGACGGAGTGGTTCGCGACCAACGCACGAAAGCTGCCATTGGGCAGCCTTTCCTGGATTTGCGCTGTAAAGCGGGTGCCCGGTGGCAGATGGTCGTCGGGCGTACGCCGAGCAGGCGTGACTGGTCGAACTTCCGGTAGCGGAAGCTGGATCAGTGCGCGCAGGCGTGTGGAGAGATCGTCAGGCGTCATGCCCCTCCGTTCTCCCTTGTCGTTGCGGGCGACCTTGCGCCCGGATCATTTTGTCATCAGGCACCGTATGCCGCACGCATTGCGCGGCCGCGTGCGCCACCGCCCAGCAGCGCGCGCACACTCTCCATCCACGGCTCGGTGTGAACGCGCACTTCGCGATCGTGGGCAAGGATGCGCTTGATGAGCTTGACCTTGTGCAGCCGCTCAGCTTCGGAAAGCGTCGGCAAGGGTCCGCCCGGCGGATCGATGAGCTGGAGCTCGTCGCGCAGCGCGCTCATCTTCTCTTGAAGGCTGCCCAGACGACTCCAGTCGTTGTCTCGCGCGGCTTCGACCATCCGGGCCGACAGCTCGCTCATCTGCTCATAAAGGGAAACTGCTGTCATGTATGGAATACCTTCAAGCGGTGACTTCGTGGCGGATCGCTTCCCAGGCGCCCTTAAGTTCGCCAAGCAAGCCGGCGACTTCCTTGAGCGCAGGTTCCGAGGTCTGGAGATTCGCGTAGATCAGGCGCGAAACCATATAGTCGTAGAGCGCCGCAAGGCGCTGGGCGAGCTCTCCGCCGGCCTTCATGTCCAGGCTTTCCTTGAGTCCCTCGGTAATGATCTGGATCGCTTTCGAAATGGCCTGCCCCTTGGCTGCGATATCGCCTTGGGATATTGCGATGGCCGCCATGTTGACCTTGAGGAGGGCCCCGTCGAACAGCATCACGATCAGCATGTGCGGATCGGAGCCGGCAACATTGGATTCGAGGCCCACCCGGGCATAAGCGTTGGCTTTGGAGTGCATACCTGCATACATCCTGTTATTCGTCCTGTCGTATTCAGAAGCTCATCTTGGCAAGCTGCTGCAGCAGGTAGTTGCCAGTGGAATTCATCTGGGCCAGCGTGGTATCGAGCGCCGAGAACTGCTTGCGATAGCGTGCCTCGATCACGTCCATCTGATCGTTCATCTGGTCGATCTTGAGACCCACTGACTTGATGGTCTTGTTCAGGCCTTCGGTGCGTGCGCCGACCACGCCGGTGTCATCCAGCATCATCTTCACGGTCGAAGAAACCTTCTTCGCGATGCCTTCGGTGCTGCCTACGCCCGAAAAGAGCTTCGACACATCCTTCGCCGGGTCGTTGAGCGCGGCGGTCAGCTTGTCGTTGTCGATCTTCAGCGTGCCGTCCGCCTGAAGCGAGACGCCGATTTCCGACAAACGGCTGAAGCCGCCGGGCGTGCCGGCAACCGGGCTAGTTACCGCACTGCGCATCCGCTCCTGCACGGAACGGACCGAGTAATCGCCCGAAAGGGCGGCACCCGTCTTCGTGTCCTGGTTCCAGGCGCTCACCGCCTTGAGCGTCGACATCACGCTGTTGTACTGATCGACGAAGGCCTTGACCTTGGTTGTCATCGCGCTGGTGTCGCGAGTGATCGCCACTGTCGAGGGGGAACCGACATTGGTCTTGGTGAGTGTCAGCGTAACGCCGTCGATCGCATCGGTGACCGTATTGCTCGACTTGGTGACGCTGATGCCGTCGATCTTGAGCTTCGCATCCTGCGCTGCTTGAAGCTGCACCATTCCGCCAGCTTGCGCCGCCGGGTTGTAGTCGAGACCCGCCACGCCGGATGTGCGGATCTGATTGCCCGTGCCGCCATCCTTCGATGTCAGAACCAGGTGGTTTTGGCTCCCGTCGTTGATGATGGTGGCGACCACACCAGCGCCTGAGGCGTTGATCGCATCGCGCACGCCAGCGAGGGTGTTGTTCTTGGAATCGATCTCGATTTCGACCGAGCTCTTGCTCGTGAAATCGCCGCCAGCAACCGACCCGATCTCGACCTTGAGCGTGCCGGTACCGACTGCCGTGTTCGTCGCCGCGAAACCTGCGCTGCGAAGTTTTTGTTGCTGCGCGAGCTGCTCGACTTCGATGCTGTACGACCCCGGTGCAGCGCCTGTGGTAGCCGTTGCGGAAACCGAGGCGCTGTCGGAAGAAGTTGCCTGAAAGGCGGCAAACTTTGCCGAGGAACTGATCGCATCAGCCGCCGTCTGCATGTTTGAAAGCGTGCTCTTGATCTGCCCGAGCGCGGAAACCTGCGACTGCAACTTGCTCTGCTGCTGTTGCAGCAGCGCGATCGGCTGCCGCTCAGCGTTCATCAGGCCGGTCAGCAGCGTATTCAGGTCAAGGCCCGAACCGACACCGAGTGAAGTGACCGTTGCCATGCTTGCCTCCTATCCTTGATTTGCTTCTTCTTTCAGGCTTCGCCCGTGAGCAACAGACCCATCGGCGGTTTCTCGCCCTCGGGCTTGTCGGCCATCTCCTTGAAGGCCTTGGCGATTTCCAGCATTTCTGGGCTCGGGATCTGCCGAATCACCTGCCTTGATGCTGCGTCCACAACCTTGATAACTGTCTTGCCCGTGTCCTCGTCAACCGAAAACTGCAAGTTGCGTGCCACCGTGGCAACCGCTTTCTTTACCTCCTCAACCGCGGTTTCCACCAAAGCTTTAGTGGGTGTGTCGCGCTCCGCGCCATCGGCGGAGAGCTTCAAACTATCTGGCGCCTTGGCCGATGCCGCGGCGCGTACTTCTGAACCACTCTTGGGTGGTGTTGGTGATGCATTGGCAAGGTTGCCTGCCTGCACCGGACCGATCTGGCTTAGCACCGTCATGAATCTCCCTCCTGCAGCGAAACGGCAGACGGGAGGGGGAGCCACGGCTCCGCCTCCCGTCCTTACCTCGTGAGGCTAGCCGCTTAACGGAGCAGCGACAGGGCAGCCTGCGGAACTTGGTTGGCTTGTGCCAGGATTGCCGTACCAGCTTGCTGCAGGATCTGCAGACGGGTCAGGTTCGCGGTTTCTGCGGCGTAGTCGGCATCGACGATACGACCACGAGCGGCAGACTGATTTTCGACCCCCGTTTGCAGGTTGCTGATGGCAGCCTGAGTCCGGTTGATTGCGGCACCAAATCCGGCTCGGGCGCTTGTAACCGTATCAATGGCGGCGTCGATAGCATCCATCGCAGCAAGAGCGTTCGTTGCGTCGGCACCCGTAACATCAAGAGTGTCGATGCTCAGGTCAGCGGCCGTCATGGCAACGGTATCAACCGTAATCTGGTTGTCTGCAGAGGTTTTGTCGCCGACTTGAAAGCTGAACGTTTGAGCAGTCCCAATCAAGTCCTTGCCATTGAACTTGGTGTTCTCCGCAACTCGGGTGATTTCGTCCTTCAGAGCTTGGAACTCGATGTCGATATTGTCGCGGTCGGTGTCGCTGTAGATCCCGTTCGCGGCTTGAACAGAGAGTTCGCGCATACGCTGCAGGTTATCGGTAATCTTGGCTGCGGTACCGTCAGCAACTTGAACGAGCGAGACTGCATCGTTCGCATTGCGGATCGCAACGTTGAGGCCCTTGACCGAAGCGTTGAGGCGTTCAGAAATTGCCAGACCAGCAGCATCGTCGGCCGCGCTGTTGATGCGGAGGCCAGAGGACAGGCGCTGTAGCGGATTCGCCAGTTGCGAACCGGTCGTCGTTAGGTTGCGTTGTGCGTTCAGCGAATAGACGTTGGTGTTGATCGTGAGTGCCATTTTTGACTCCTAGTCGTTCCGTTTCGGTATGTCCATGCGACCGTGGTTGTCGGTCTTCAGTAGCGCTCTGGCGCTTGGTTTCTTTAACGTCGCGCCGTTCGGGAACTTTAGGATCTTTCTTGCAGCACCCCGACGGCGTCGCCGCTGGATTCTTTTACGGACGAGGGGCTCGGGTCTTGAGTGTTTTACAAGGCACACGTTGCGAAACAGAAAACTCCATTTGGGGTTGGGTTCGTCCCACAGCAAACGAGACCCCGATCATGCAGCTTTGATTCGCTTTGGGATGGTTGGAAAAAGCTCGGAAAGCCCCCTCAATTCCGGGAGCTTCATGTTTCCAAGAATTCGGGTCATCCCTTTGTCATTGATTTATACTTTTGTCATGGATTCTATTGTGATTGCATGAAGACGAAGGTGTTTTCTCTTCGCTTCACAGAGTCTTGCCCAACCTGATGTACCGACATAGGCAGTGCCGTTTGTCACAGCCATGCCAATGGGTGCAGGTGCGTTCGCTCGAGGACGACTGGACCTTCCACGACGCCATCCAGCTGCTGGGTGAGGGTCGAAAAATAGTCCTTTTGCATGTCGTGCCTTACGCGATGCGGGTCCGTTCGATGCGTCGTACGCTGACGCCGACTTCGCGCGTGGCGGCGATACGCAGGTGCGCGGTGTCCGGGCGCGGATAGAGGGTCGTCACCTCGCCCGCGAGGGCTGCGGTGCCGACGAAAGGCACCGCGCTGCGCGTAGCGTTCTTGAAGGTGATGGTCCCGATGTGGCGGGTGAGCGGGCGCGTTTCATCGAGCAGCCGCTCGATTTCACTTTCGTTGCGGTTGTCCAGACCACGGCCATCGAGGTCGATGGACAGGTTGAAGGTGCCGCGCGGGCCCGGCGGATTGGTCTGCCACCACTCGCACGCGTCGAGCGTGTAGGCGAAGGGGGCCACCACGCGGCGCAGGGCACCAAGCGTGCCCTTCTTGCGATGGACTTCGAACGCGGAGGCGATGAAGGCGCGCTTGGTGGCTTCCGGCCAGTCCTCGTTCCACCAGTCGACCGAGCATGCCCAGGCGAGGAAGGACTACGGCGTGCGCGTCGTAAAAAAGCCTTTGGGCAAGTCCTCACGCAAGCCCGCGTCCAAGGGCTGAGCGTCAGCAGGGCTTGCCGCTACATGGGCCTGAGCCGTCAGGCGTATTACCAGGGGCGGCAGCGAGAGGTCAGTCGCCAGGCGCGCGCTCGAGCAGTGGTCCGCCTGGTCGAGGCGGTACGCATGCGCCAGCCACGTATCGGCACGCGCAAACTCCACCATCTGCTGCGCAAGCCGCTGGCCCAGGAAGATATCGCGCTGGGCCGGGATGCGATGTTCGACGTGCTGCGCCACGCGAGGCTGCGGGTGCCGCCCAAGCGGACCTATCACAAGACCTCGGACAGTCGTCACCGCTGCTGGTGTCACCCGAACCTGTTCAAGGCCGGGCCGGCGCAGGTGCGCGTCACACGCAGCGAGCAGGTCTGGGTCGCGGACATCACCTACCTGCCGACCACGGGACGGTTTGTCTATCTGAGCCTGGTGACCGATGCGCACTCGCGCAAGATTGTCGGCTGGCACGTGCATGAGCGCTTGCAGACCGAAGAAGTCGTGCAGGCGATGAAGATGGCGCTACGCGCGCGCCGGACCCGGCAACCGCTGGTCCGCCACTCCGACCGCGGGCTTCAGGGCGGATTCAATCGGTCGTCGCAACACCTTTGAATAGGAGGTGTTTGATGGGACGCCCCGCAGGCTGGATGCAGCAGTTGACGGGGCGGGGCGCAATGCGCTCGCCGGGCGCCCCCTGAATCGCCCCGGGTTTCGCGGAGGCTCCGACTCTTGAGAAGATGGAGCCATGATGAATCCGAAACCGAAGAAGTACTCCCCGGAAGTCCGCGAACGCGCGGTGCGTATGGTCGTCGAGTCGCGCGGCGACTACGAATC
>JAVBUM010000053.1:0-5768 GCA_031555325.1 Niveibacterium sp.
GCTCTCCAAGGGCCACCCACTGGGCGCCACCGGCCTCGCGCAGTGCTACGAGCTGACCCACCAGCTGCGCGGCAGCGCCGACGCCCGCCAGGTCGAAGGCGCGCGCATCGCCGTGCAGCACAACCTGGGCCTCGGCGGCGCCGGCGTCGTCACGGTGTACAAGAAGAACTGAAGCAGGACGATCGACAGGAAGCACATCGGCAGGTAACGGCCCCCGTTCTCCCTCGTGGCGGAGGCGGGACAGTTACTCGCCGAGTCCATCGGCAAGACCAGACCGATGTGCATCGATGAGCAGGTGGCCGGTGAGGCCGGCCACCTGGCTCTGCTGCTGCCGTCGACCCACGGCGAATGTCTGGAAGGACGTCGGAAGCCATCGAGCTGACGGCCATCAGTGTGATCCGCCCCGAGTTTCGCGGAGTGGCAACTGGCGGATCAGCGATCGCTATGCGATGGCGCCGAAGCCGGTTTGGCGATACGCCGACTGTCCGAAACTGGCTGATAGCGTCACCTCGAACTCCACGCGCAAACTACAAGGCCGGCAAATCGCCGGCCTTGTAGTTTCAGTTTCTCAGCAACTGCGGCCGCTCACTCGTCCCCGAACACTGGCGCACGCTTTTCCAGAAAAACCCGCACAGCCTCTTCATTCGCCGAAGTCTTGTGCGCGATCGCCTGATACGCCGCCGACAGTTCCAGCAGCGCCGACAGACTTGCGTGCTCACCTTCGCGCAACAGGCGCTTGGTCATGCGCAGCGTCTTGCTCGGGTTCCTGGCGATGCGTTCCGCATGAGTTTGGGGTCAGGTCTAGACATGACCCCGGTCTTCTCTGTATCGCCGAAGGCCGACGCTACGGTGACGCTGCCGAAGATGGTGCTGGCGGCGCTCAACGGCGGCGTGATCACCGTCGAGCAGGGGATGAAGGGCGGAAAGATCAAGGTTGAAGGCAATGCCGAAAAGGTGGCGTTCGTCTTCGCCGGGCTGGATACGTTCACGCTGGGGTTCCCGATCCTGACGCCGGCGGTTGAGCGGTAAGTAGGGCTGCTGTTGGAATGAAGAAGGGCCGGTGCTTTGGCGCCGGCCCTTTTCGTTTGCGTCAGCCGCTCGGGCGAAATTTGCCATTGAATCGTCGCGGCAGATCACGCGAACGGGCCAATGTTTCCGATGAATGCAGCCACGTCTTGGCGCTTCCGGCATTCGCTGCGCGACGCCAACCGGGATTGGCGGGTATGACTCTCATCTGGTTAAGGGATACTCTCGCCTTTCGCCCGCAAGCTCACAGGACAAGTATCTGCCATGCCGAACGCCTCAAAACCACCACGGTGCCGCGCAGTTGCTGTGAGCTTGCCTTTCGAAGCCGGCGAGCAGAGGAAGATTCCAGTGGAGATCGTTGATGACGATGGCATCGAATCGCTGAAGGCATTGAACTTGGACCAGGCATGAGCGGCCAATTGAACCTCTTCGAAGACCTGACCTTCTTCGAGGGCGCGGATATCGAATACAAGGCTGCCCGCGGTGGCTTGCCGCGCGACCTGTGGGAAACCTACAGCGCCTTTGCCAATACCGATGGCGGCACGATCTGGCTCGGCATCACACAGCGAGCGGGCGCGCTCGATCTGCATGGCGTGCCGGAGCCGGAAAAGATGCTCAGCGATTTCTGGAATACGGTGAACAACCCTTCCAAGGTCAGCATCAACCTGCTGCGCGGGCAGGACGCACGCATCGTGAAACAGGAGAACCCGGACCGCGCGCTGATCCGGATCGACGTGCCGCGCGCCGACCGCTCGCAGCGGCCGGTGTATATCGGTAGCGATCCGAGGCGGGGAACCTACCGGCGGAATTTCGAGGGCGACTACCTCTGCACCGAGGCGGAAGTCCGGCGCATGTTCGCGGATCAGTCGGAAGAGCCTGCGGACAGCCGCATTCTTGAAGGCTTCTCGCTGGATGACCTGCATACGGAATCGCTGCGGCAGTACCGCAACCGCTTCGGGTCGCGCGGTCCACATGTCTGGCAGGCGGAGGATGACATCGGCCTCCTGACCAAGCTCGGTGGCTGGCGGCGAGACCGGCGGAGCGGAAAGGAAGGCCTGACGCTGGCCGGCCTGCTGATGTTCGGGCGTGAGCCGGCTGTCCGCGACCCGGCCGCGGTGCCGGGTTTTCAGCTCGACTACCGCGAGCGCTTTGGGGATGACCCAGCCGTGCGCTGGACGGATCGCCTGCATCTGGACGGCACGTGGGAAGGCAACCTGTTCCAGTTCTACCAGCTCGTAATGCAGAAGCTGTCCGTGGGGCCGGGTATCAAGCGGCCCTTTCGTGTCGATGCCGAGGGCTATCGCACGAGCGGCACGCCGGTCACTGAAGCCTTGCAGGAAGCGCTGGTGAATGCGCTGATCCATGCGGACTACGCGGGTCAGGGCGGCATCGTGATCGATCGCTGGCCGGACCGGCTGGAGTTCTCCAACCCGGGCACGCTGCTCGTGTCGCGCGAGCAATTGTTGAAGGGTGGCGTCAGCGAGTGCCGCAACAAGTCCCTGCAACTGATGTTCCAGATGCTCGGCGCCGGAGACAAAGCCGGCTCGGGGATCGACAAGATCCGGTCGAGCTGGGCGGAGCAGCATTGGCAATCTCCGGTGCTGCGTGAATCGCACCGTCCGGACCGCGTGGTGCTGGAACTGCCGATGGTGAGCCTGCTGCCCGAGGACGTTCTGGCAGGCCTGCTGCAGCGCTACGGCGCTGCCTTTGAAAACCTGAGTGGTGATGAGGTGCAGGCCCTGGTGACGGCGGAGGTCGAGGGCGAAGTGACCAACCAGCGCTTGCAAGGGATGCTGACGATGCACCGTGTGGACATCACCCGGATGCTGGGCGGACTGGTTCGTCAGGGCTTCTTGAGTTCCGACGGGATCGGCCGCGGCACGCGCTACCGGCTGGCACGGGACGAAGGGACGGCCCCGCCGGCCGATTCGGCGCCACTTGCCGGGCGGCAAGCTCCCCACCTTGGCGAATCAGCTCCCCCGCTTACCGAGGGAGCTCCCCCCCTTAGCGAGGAAGCTCCCCCCCTTAGCAAGGAAACTTCCCTGCTTATGGGGGAAGGCATTGCGACCGACGATCCGCGCTGGCGGATCGCGGCTCCGGTTCGCACGCGGCAGCGAGTCAGGCCCGAAGTCATGCGCGAGACCATCTTGTCGCTATGCGATGAGTTCCTGACCCTGCAGCAGCTGGCGACCTTGCTGGGGCGAAATGCCAAGGGCCTGCAGGAGGATCACCTGAAGCCTATGGTGCGCGATGGAATGCTTCACCTGCGCTACCCCACCAACGCCACGCACCCGCAGCAGGCTTACCGCCGTGCCGATACGAACGACGAGAGGCTCGCACCATGAGTCTGTGAGTCGTCGTCGACCAATCGATTGAGGGGGCAGGGCTTGTCTTTGCTGCCGAGTCTTTCGGGGTTTGCTATCCGACCGAACAGCGGTTCGTCCCGATATCTGATCGGATGACCGCTTGGCTGCGCTTGCGGCCGTTGGCCGCCGCCAGGCGTACTCACGCGGTCTGATACCAGGCCGTCGTTGGCCCCAGCGACTGACGGTGGATCGAATGGCCGCTTTACGTGGTACAGCACCCTCAAGACTTTGACGTGGCGGTTCGCGCTGCGCCAGTGACGGCCTCTCTACGGCTCGCACTCGCGGAACCGACCTAGAACCGTCTGTGGCAAACCCAAATCGACCGCCTAGAAGCGGTCAGTTGAAAGACTGCTGAGATTGCGGGCGGTCACCCTGATCGCCTGTTGCCTTATATTCATCGGCCAAAGCAATGCCCTCACAAAGGGTCGAGTGATGACAAAGAGTTCCGTGGAGCCGAAACAAGCATACAGCGATAGCGAAGTCCTCGACGCCGCATTCCGCATCCAACAGACCACAGACAACGGCCAGCCGGCCTTGGACCTGTTCCTGCAAACGTTCGAACTCGTTGATCGGGATGCACGGATTTGGCATGCCCACCCGGAAAGAGCATGGCCGCTGTTGGCGACGATCACGCCAACCAGGATCATCATGCGGCCGGTCCACGCGAACCCGCATCGGGTGCGGTATCTCAATCAGAAGAATGGTCAGTTCGGAATCGTCATCTATGAAGACGGCTACGAGAATGACTTGCCGGATGAGGCGGAGGAGGCTGCGCTGAGTATTGCGGGGCGCTTACCCTATGGGCTGTTCGATCCTCCCGAAGATGGCCTGGGCTTGCCCAAGGATCTTGATGCGGTCTGGCAAACCCTTTCGCAGGTCCGGGGCACTGAGATTCTGGTTGTCAGCCGCGAACGAGCGACGGCACTCACCGAAGGCGTGATTTGCATTCGCGAAGACGAGTTGGACAAGCTCCGTCGCAAGTTCAATCGGACCAAGACGGCAGGCAGAAAGCTGGTTCGGCAAACCAAGCAAAGCGTGGTGCATGACGACGTGCTCACGAAGCTTGATCCTGAGAAGTTCAGGCGCGTGATCCAAGCCAACCAACCGTTGGTGGAGGTCCGGCGTGAAACAGCGGCCGAGGCCAAACGTCGTGCGCAGGGTGACGGTTGGGGGACTGAAACCGTTCGCGAGATCGTTCAACGCTTACCGAACCTAGCCAAGCAAGCGCCTCGCGATTTGATGATGCTGCACGCCGAGATCGAGCGTGCAACCCTCGCCAAGGTGATTGAGAAGTACGACGAACTGCTGGGAAAGACAACACAAGAGAGGCACTGGCAAACGTTCTTTGAACAGAACAAGCTTGTGCTCAGCATGGTTTTTGCGCGCCCGGTGGAGTTATTGCATACACAGTTCCACGCGAAGCCATCGACTATCACCGGTAAAGGCGCACAGATTGGCGACTTCCTGTTTGGCGAGCTTGGGCAGGCACTCGCAATCGTGGAAATCAAGAAGCCCGGAACCGAGCTTGTTCAAAGCAAGGCGTACAGGGGCGAAGAGGTATTTGGGCCCAGTGCCGAGCTGAGCGGCGCGATGACGCAGGTGTTGTACCAACAGAGCGAATTGCGCCAACGCTGGACGCAGCACTCCAGTGACACTGAAGGATTGAGGTCCTGGAAGCCCGATGTCATTAAGTGCGTCGTGATTGCTGGATCAACGCCGACGGAGCCGGTCAAGCGCCGGAGCTTTGAGGTCTTTCGCAACTCCTGCAAGGACGTTGAGGTCGTGACGTTTGATGAGCTGTTGAACAAGCTCAAGCTTCTGCACAAGTACCTGACACCACCTGAGAAACCAGCGGATGATGTGCCGTTTTAGTTGGCGAGCCCAAGATTTCGGCCGGTGAATCGAGGTTGACGAGCCTAGAAGCTGGAGCGAGACGCCACTATCGAAGAATTCCGTCCGCCCGGTCTCTGGTGCGCAGCATTCATACGAGCCACTGCCGGTCGAAGGGCCGGTACTGATTGCAGCCGACGCACGGGCCCGCCAACCGTGACTGACTCACATTAGCCTCAATCGGACGTCCCGTTCTTGTTTCTGACGGCCGACCTCTTGCAAATAGCACCGCTTGGGTTTTGACGACACGAGCAAAAAGACCGGCGATCCGCCGGTCTTTCTTTTGTGCTCTTCAGCATCGAGCCTTTCTCACTCGTCCCCGAACACCGGCGCCCGCTTCTCCAGAAAAGCCCGCACGGCTTCTTCATTCGCCGAGGTCTTGTGTGCGATCGCCTGATACGCCGCCGACAGTTCCAGCAGCGCCGACAGACTTGCGTGCTCACCTTCGCGCAACAGGCGCTTGGTCATGCGCAGCGTCTTGCTCGG
>JAVBUM010000097.1:0-35358 GCA_031555325.1 Niveibacterium sp.
GCGCCGCCGAGGCCCAGGTTGTGCTGCACGGCGATGCGCGCGCCTTCGACCTGGCGGGCGTCGGCGCTGCCGCGCAGCTGGTGGGTCAGCTCGTAGCACTGCGCGAGGCCGGTGGCGCCCAGTGGGTGGCCCTTGGAGAGCAGGCCGCCGGATGGGTTGACCACCCACTTGCCGCCATAGGTGTTGTCGCCGTCCATGACCAGCTTCTCGGCTTCACCTTCGCCGCACAGACCAAGACCTTCGTAGGTCAGCAATTCGTTCTGCGCGAAGCAGTCGTGCAACTCGATCACGTCGATGTCACTCGGGGTGATGCCGGCTTCCGCGTAGGCCTTGGTGGCTGCCAGGCGGGTCATGTCGAAACCGACCACGCGGATCATGTCGCGTGCGTCATAGGTGCTCGGCAGGTCGGTGGCCAGGGACTGGCCGGCGATCATCACATCGGTGCGCAGGCTGTGCTTCTTCGCGAATGCTTCGGAAACCACGATCGCCGCGGCACCGCCGCAGGTCGGCGGGCAGGCCATCAGGCGGGTCAGCACGCCGTCCCAGAGCATCGGTGCGGCCATGACTTCCTCGGTGCTGACGATGTTGCGGAACACCGCCAGCGGGTTGCGCGCGGCATGCTGGCTGGCCTTGGCGCGGATGCGCGCGAAGGTTTCCAGCTTGGTGCCGTACTTCTCCATGTGCGCACGGCCGGCGCCAGCGAACTGGCGGATGGCGCTGGGCAATTCCGGCATGCCGACCAGGTCGTTGGTCAGCTCGAGGGCGCGCTCCAGCGCCGGGGAGCGGTCGGACCAGGCGGATTTCAGCGCACCGGGGTTCATCTGCTCGAAGCCGAAGGCCAGCGCGCAGTCCGCCGCGCCGCTCTGCACCGCCTGGCGGGCGAGGAACAGCGCGGAGGAGCCGGTGGCGCAGTTGTTGTTCACGTTGATCAGCGGGATGCCGGTCATGCCCACGCGGTACAGGGCCTTCTGGCCACAGGTCGAATCACCATAGACGTAGCCGGCGTAGGCCTGCTGGATGTCGGCGAAGTCCACGCCTGCATCGGCCAGGGCCAGGCGGATCGCCTGCTCGCCCATCACGTCGTACGGCTCGCTGGTGCCCGGCTTCTTGAACTGGATCATGCCGACGCCGGCGACGAATACTTTGTTGCTCATAGTTGATCTCTTTGTGTGGGAGTGGGTTCAGAGCTTGCGCGAGATAAGCTCGCGCATGACTTCACTGGTGCCGCCGTAGATGCGGCTCACGCGCATGTCGACGAAGGAACGGGCCACCGGATACTCCAGCATGTAGCCGTAGCCGCCATGCAGCTGGACCAGCTGGTCGAGGGCGGTGCCAAGGGTTTCGGTGGCGAACAGCTTGGCGATGGCCGACTCCTCGAGGGTCAGGCGGCGCTTCAAGTGTTCGGCCAAGTAATGGTCGATCATCAGGCGCACAGCGGTGGCCTGAGCCTTGATGTCGGCGAGCTTGAACTTGGTGTTCTGGAAGTCCCAGACCGTCTGGCCGAAGGCCTTGCGTTCCTTGACGTAAGCGATGGTCTGCTCGAGCGCGACCTCCAGACGGGCAGCGGCGGAAACGGCGATGAAGAGACGCTCCTGCGGCAGCTCGCCCATCAGGTAGGCGAAGCCCTTGCCTTCTTCGCCGAGCCGGTTGCTTACCGGGACGCGGACGTTATCGAAGAACAGTTCGGCGGTGTCCTGTCCGTGCTGGCCGACCTTTTTCAGCTTGCGGCCACGCTGGAAGCCAACACGGTCGCCTTCCACCGCGATCAGGCTGATGCCCCTGGCACCGGCCGCCGGGTCGGTCTTGCAGACCACGATAATCAGGTCGGAGATGTGGCCGTTGCTGATGAAGGTCTTGCTGCCGTTGATGACATATTCGTCACCGTCACGCACGGCGGTAGTGCTCACGTTCTTCAGGTCGCTGCCGGTGCCCGGTTCGGTCATGGCAATGGCCAGGATCAGTTCGCCGGAACAGGCGCCGGGCAGCCATTTCTGTTTCTGCTCTTCGCTGCCGCTACGCAGGATGTAGGGCGCGATGATGTCCGAGTGCATGCCGAAGTTCGCGCCGGACAGGCCCGCCCGCGAATACTCCTCGTTGAATACCGCGACATGGCCGAAATCGCCGCCGCCACCGCCGTACTCGACCGGGAGGGTGATGCCCAGCAGGCCCTCGTGCCCGGCCTTCAGCCAGGTTTCGCGGTCGACCTGGCCGGCTTCGTCCCAGGCCTCCATGCGTGGCACGCATTCGCGTTCGAAGAAGCGGCGCGCAGTCACGCGGAACATCTCGTGGTCTTCACGGAAGACTGTGCGGTTGATATGCACGGAAAAACTCCTGGCAGATGATGGGCCGCCCCCATTGCCCGAAGTTCTTTTCAATGCTGTGCGGGGCTAGCGTCCAAGCTTGTACGGTAGGGGCGCAACGCCAAGGGCACTCCACCCGAACCGGGTGGCGGGATGGTCATCGGTGCAGGCTGTTGCGGTCCCGATCGAAAAGGCCCCGGCTCGCCGCCGAGGAGGCGCGCTGCACCTCGCGGTGGAAGGCGCCTCCGACACCACGGCATGGGCCTGGCATCTCAGCAGGCGGTGGCGTCAGCGGGTTTCGAAGCGCCTGTCGGGCAGGCGCCTGGTCAGGGCCAGAAGCTCACGCGGAGCCGCCGGCCCGGAAACCGCCCGGGAAGCAGAACCCGGGGCGGATGCAGCTGCCGATATCGGCGCGTTCGTGGTTGCGGCGGATCGTGTTCGCCGGATGGAAATCGATCACCGCCCCGTTTCCAGATCCCTCATCCATGCAACCGCCTCGTCCCGGCTGCGCACGCCGAGCTTGCTGTAGATCTGGCTGAGGTACCACTTCACAGTTTCTGGCGACAGGCCAAGTGCGCGGGCGATCTTCTTGTTGGGGAGGGCCTGGGCCAGCAGGCGGAGGACTTCCAGTTCGCGCTCCTTGAGCGGTTCCGCGCCTGCTGCGGTTTTTTCCAGGCGTTTCAGTTGAGCGGCCGTCGCCGTGTTGGTGGGACGGCAGGCCTGGAGGCGTTCGACGTAGAACGACAGCACCAGGTCCAGGGATTCGCTGCGGGCGACCTCGTCGATCAGATCGATGGCGGTGGGGTGGGTGTCGAGGAGGCTGCGGAGCAGGCCGAAGCGGTGGCCGCGACGCAGGGCTTCCATGACCCTGGCGTGGGCCGCCTCACGTCGACCGGCCCGAGCGTAGAGCACGCCGCAGTGCATCAGCATGCGCGCCACCAACGCCTGGCGGCCATGCCGTTCGCAAAGGGCGATGAGCTGTTCCAGGCGTCGCGCAGCGCCCAGCACGTCTCCGGATGTGTCCTGGATGCGGACCTGGGCGTACTCGGAGATTATGCGGACTTCCTTCAGCGCGCTGTATTCGGCGTCGGGGTTGCGCGTATCGATCTCGTGGATGCGCGCCAGCTTGGCTTCCGCTTCCGCCTGTTCACCGAGTTGCAGATGCCAATGGATGCGGTACAGCAGGCTGTAGGCAAGCAGCCGGTCCAGACCCAGCTTGCTGGCATAGGCTTCGAGGCGTTCGAGGCAGGCAAAGGCTTCCATGCGGTTACCGGCCACCCAGTGGGTACAGGCAAGGGTGACCATCACGCGCAGGACCGAGTCGGGGATCGACACCCGTTCGACGATGTCCACCCAGCGTTCCAGCAGGTCGCGGGCGGCCTCGACTTCGTTGAATTCGTAGAGCACCGCGCCGAGCAGCGCGGCCGCCAGATGACGGGCTTCGGAACAGGACTTGCCGTGGCGCTCGGCCTCGTACATCACTTCGCGATAGATGCGCTCGGCCTGGATCATCTGGCCCTCCATCGCCAGGCTCAGGCCGACCAGACAGCGGCCCTGCAGGCTGCCGGCCGCGCTGCCGACCAGCGGCACACCGTTGCAGTGCAGCGGCGGACGTTCCAGTTGGATCCTCCGCGCCAGTTCGTATTCGCCACGATGCATGTACAGCCAGGAAAGGACGTTCAGGTTGCCGCCGATCATCAGCGGATTGGCGTCCTTCGGCGGATGCAGCAGGCGTGGCAGCAGGGCGAAGGCGCTGTCGGTGTCGTCGCGCTGCACCGCCAGAACGGCGCCGACGATGGCCAGTGAGAAGCGCGTAGAGGTGTCGCTTTCCGGCACGTCGCATTCGAGTCGTTCCAGTTCCTCGGCGCAGGCGGCGAAGTTCCGTGCGAACAGGAGCATCCGCGCCGCGAGTACGCGCAAGGGAATGCGCTTGCGGATCTCCTCGGCGGGCAGCAAGCGCATCAGCTCGACCAAGGTGCGCAGGTCGCCCACCACCTGCAGGGATTCCGCGCGCTCGACGATCAACTGTGCAGCGGCGGCGGATTCGCCACCGAGTACGGCGTGGCGGATGGCTTCGTCGAGCTGGTCGTGGTCGCGCATCCAGATCCAGGCGCGCACGTGGACCGCCTGCCGTTCAGTCGGGTGGCGGGCAGCGAAGTGTTCCAGCAGTGTGTCGCGCAGCAGCGGGTGCAGGCGATACCAGCTCTGGCGCTCGGCGCTCGCCATCGGGATCAGGAACAGGTTGGCGTTTTCCAGCCGGGTGATCAGTGCCGCGGCCTCGTCCAGCGCTTCCGGGCGACCGGTGAGCGCGGCGCAGAGCGGCGCGCAGAATCGACTGCACACGGCCATGTGCCGCAGCAGTTCGAGATCGTCGGGGGACAGGAACGACAGCACTTCCGCCTCGAAAAAGCTGGCGAAGGCCCGGGTGTCGCGCAGTTCCATCTGGTCCGCAGCATTGCCACCCCGATTGGCCTTGCGGCTCGCGCACAGCAGTTGCAGGCCGGCCGCCCAGCCGTCAGTCATGTCGTGCATGCGGCGAACCTCGGCCGCATCGATGCTGCCGAGTTGGCTCTTGAGGAACTGCTCTGATTCTTCCAGGGTGAGGCGCAGGTCGCGCAGGTCCAGTTCGAGGATTTCCTTCTGGCTGCGCAGGCGCGCCAGCGACAGCGGCGGCACGGCGCGCGAGGCGAAGGCCAGGTGCAGGTTGGGCGGCGCGTAGTCGAGCAGCCACTGCAGGGCTTCGTGAATGCCGGAGTCGGTCAGGTGGTCCATGTCATCGAGCATCAGCACCAGATCGCGCGGGTGGCGGCTGACGCTGCGCACCAGGGTGATCACCGTGCGCTCCACCGCCTCCCTGTCGCTGGCACAGCCTTCGAGGAAGTCGGCTTCCTGGATCAGTGGCGGTGCGACCTCGGCGATGCTGGCGAGCAGGCAATCGAGGAAGCGGGTCAGGTCGTTGTCGTCCGGCGTCAGCGTCAGCCAGGCGACGTCAAAGCCGAGGGACAGCAACTGCTGCCGCCACGACAACAGCAGGGTGGATTTGCCGCAGCCGGCCGGCCCACTGAGCACCACGCAGCGTTGCCGGCGCGCTTCAAGCAGGCGCTCGTTCAGGCGTTCGCGAGCAATGGTGCGCCCGGCGCTGCGCGGTGGGCGAAGCTTGCCGCTGTCGATCGGACGGGCGTAAGGAAGGGGGATTCCGGTGAGGGACGGGTTTTCCATGAGTGAGCACTGCGGAACGGCCTGAAGTTCCGTGGAGTGTAAACCGGGGATCGGTCCGTTGGCGGCGAGGATCCACCCGATGCGGGTGGATCCCCACATCCCGCCCATCGGTCTACTTGCCAAAAGCGCGCCTGGCCTGCCGGCACGACGGCCATTGCATTACTTCACGTCCATAGGAACTCACATGTATTTGACCCAAGCCCTGCACCACATGCTGCAGTTGGAGCCTGACGCGTTGGCGACCGTGTGCAACGGTCGGCGGCAGTCCTACGCGGAACTGACCCGGCGCGTGGCTCGCCTTGGCAGCGCACTGCGCGGCCTCGGCATGCAGGTGGGCGATCGCGTGGGGCTGCTCGGCGTCAACTCGGACCGCTTCCTCGAATACATGTACGGCACCTGGTGGGGCGGTGGCGTGATCAATCCTGTAAACACGCGCTGGAGCGTGCCGGAGATCGTCTACTCGCTGGACGACTGCGACACCCACATTCTGCTGATCGACGACACGTTCCTGCCCATCATGGAAGGCATCCGTACCAGTGCCCGGCCCGGCCTGGTACTGATCCATGCCGGCGATGCCGAAACCCCGGATGGCATGCTCAACTATGAGCAACTGATTGCCGCTGCGCAACCGGTGGAAGACGTTCTGCGCGGCGGCCAGGACCTGGCCGCCATTCTCTACACAGGCGGCACGACGGGGCATCCGAAGGGCGTGATGCAGTCACACGCCAGCGTGTGGAGTTCGTGCATGGCACGCATGGCGGAGTACCCGATAGCGGCGGACAGCGTTACCCTGCACACTGCGCCGATGTTCCACGGCGCGGCCATGGCGCGCGTGGTGTGCGTGGTCATCGCCGGCCGCCCGCATGTCTTCGTGCCGTCGTTCGATGCAGTCAGCCTGATGGGGATCATCGAACGCGAACGGGTGACCGACACGCTGTTGGTGCCCACCATGCTGCAGGCGCTGATTTCGCACCCGGACTTCAACAGCTACGACCTGAGCAGTCTCAGGCGCGTGACCTACGGCGCCTCGCCGATCGCCGCCGCGCTCATGGAGCGTGTCCTCGAGGTGATGCCGCAGATCGAGTTCACACAGGGTTACGGCATGACCGAGGCGTTTCCGCCGGTCACCCTGAGCGGACCGGAGAACCATACCGCCGAGGCTGTCGCCAATGGCCGTGTACGCTCGGCCGGCCGGCCGTCGCTGGCCGTGATAGTGCGCATCGTCGATGCGCAAGGCAACGAAGTGCCGCGCGGTACCGTTGGTGAAATCATCGTGCATGGACCGAACCTGATGCAGGGTTACTGGAACAAGCCGGAAGAGACCGACGAAGCCCTGCGTGGTGGCTGGATGCACACCGGCGACGGCGGATACATGGATGACGACGGATATCTGTTCATCGTTGATCGGCTCAAGGACATGATCGTCAGCGGTGGCGAGAACGTGTACTCGGCCGAGGTCGAAAACGCGCTCTCTACCCATCCGGCAGTGGCGGCCTGTGCGGTGATCGGCATCCCCGACGAGAAGTGGGGTGAAGCGGTGCACGCCGTGATTGTCCTCAAGTCCGGCGTAGAAGCCAGCGCCGAGGAAATCATCGAGCATTGCCACACGCTCATCGCCGGTTACAAATGCCCGAAATCCGTTGAGTTCGCAACCAGCCTGCCCGTGTCCGGCGCAGGAAAGATCCTCAAACGCGACCTGCGCGAGCCTTACTGGAAAAAGCGGGACCGAGGCGTCAACTGATCTCGTGGGCCCGCATGCGAGTCTTGATCAGCTTGTCTGGCGGATCCTTGGTCTGTCGGTCGAATGCCGTGCGGCAATGCAGGACTTGACTGCGCAGTGATCCACCGCCAAACGCTTCGATAGCGGCCCATTGAGGAGCAGGACTCAGGTGGAAACCGGCCCTTCGAACGACGGGTATGGGAGCCGGGCTCCAGAGCTTCATTCCGGGGGCGTCGGGCCGCTACTGGCCGCAGACCGCCCGCCACGGCGCCGGCCTGGGTGACCACAACCACTGCCAGGCAGCCACCCACTTGACCAAGAGGAAGCCCCCTCTCGGCCGGATAGCACCAACCCGGCCAACTCCGAAACAAAAGAGCAAAAGGGCCGGTGCCAAAGCGCCGGCCCTTTTTCGTTCCAGCAACAACCCGGCTTAACGCTCGACAGCCGGCGTCAGGATCGGGAACCCCGGGCTGAACGTATCGAGCCCAGCGAAGACGAACGCCACCTTGTCGGCGCTGCCTTCGACCTTGATCTTTCCTTCCTTCATGGCCTGCTCGACGCTGATCACGCCGCCGTTGAGCGCCGCCAGCATCATCTTCGGCAGCGTCACCGTGGCGTCGGCCTTCGGCGATGCCGTGTCGGGGCTGAAGGTCAGCGTGCTGTTGCGCAGCGTGGTGGTGTAGCGGGTCTTGGTGTCAGCGATGTTCCAGTTGATGACGACCTGCTGGCCGCCAACCTTTTCGGGCATCACGCGCACCGACATGTACTGGAACAGCATTTCCGGCGTCATCGAGCGCGCGACGTCGGCGGTGCCGACCGCTCGGCGGTTGATGCTGACGCCATCGCGCAGTTCCTGGGCGCCGGTGAGGTAGGCGTTGCGCCACACGCCGCTTTCGGCCTGGTAGCCGAGCTGCTCGAGCGCATCGGCTTCGAGCGCGCGGGCCGCGGCGTTATCGGGGTTGGCGAAGACGAGCTGGCTGCCGATCTGCGCGACCCAGCGATAGTCGCCCTTCGAGTAGGCCTCCTTCGCACGCGCCAGCACTGCGTCGGCACCGCCCATCCATTCGATCGTCTTGCGCGCGGTCTCGACCGGCGGCAGCGGGTTCAGGTTGGCGGGATTGCCGTCGTAGAAGCCCAGATAGCGCTGGTAGACCGCGCGCACGTTGAACGACAGCGTGCCGTAGTAGCCGTGCGTGTACCACTTGCTCTGCAGGCCCGGCGGCAGCGTGCGCAGTTCGTCGGCGATCTGCATGGGCGTGTAGCCCTTGTTCATCAGCCGCACGGTCTGGTCATGCATGTATGCGTAGACGTCGCGCTGGTCCGAGAGGAAGGTGTCGATGCGCTCACGGCCCCACATCGGCCACAGGTGTTGCGCGATGAGCACCTCGGCCTTGTCGCCGAACTTGACGCGCGAGGTTTCGATCTGCTGCGACCACTTGTGGCTGTCGCGGATCTGCGCGCCGCGCGGCGTGAGCACGTTGTGCATCGTACGCGTGGCATTCTCCGACACGCACAGCGTCTTGAGCTGCGGGAAGTACATATGCATTTCGGCCGGCGCTTCCGTCTCGGGCGTGAGCTGGAAGTCGATGTCGATGCCGTCGATGCGGTGCGATTCGAACGGCTCCCGGATCAGGTCGGTCGGCGGGATCAGGGTGATGGAGCCCTGCGAGGTCGCACGGCCGATACCGGCATCGACAGCGTCACGCGGGCCACGCGTCAGCGCGGAGCCGTACATGAACAGCGCGCGGCGGCTCATGGCGTTGCCGGCGATGACGTTCTCGCTGACCGCTTCTTCGAGGAAGCCGACCGGGGCGATGATCTTGACCTTGCCGGCCTTGACATCGGCTTCGTCGACCACGCCCTTCACGCCGCCGAAGTGGTCGCCGTGGCTGTGGGTGTAGATGACGGCGACGATTGGCTTGCGCGGGCGATGCTTGAGGTAGAGGTCAAGCCCTGCCTTGGCCTGTTCGGCCGACACCAGCGGGTCGACGATGATCAGGCCGCTGTCGCCTTCGATGATGTTCATGTTCGAGACATCGACGCCCCGCACCTGGTAGAGGCGCTCGGTGACCTTGAACAGGCCTGCATAGCTATCGAGCAGCGCGTGGCGCCACAGGCCCGGGTTGACCGTGTCCGGCGCGTCGCCCTTGACGAAGTCCCACGCGGCGTAGTCCCAGATCGGCTTGCCCTGCGCGTTGAGCTTCGTGTCGGCGCCGGTATAGCCGGCGATGAAACCGCGGCTCGCATCCTCGAAGTCACGCTTGTCTTCGGGTGGCAGGTTCTGGCGCGTCGCGCGGTTGGCCGCGATGGTGGCATCGGTGGCCGGATTGCGGGCGGCCTGCGTCGGAAGCGCCGTCAGCGCAAGCAGGACGGCGGCAGACAAGGTGAAGCGATGGTTCGTCTTATTCATATTACGAAATTCCGTTGTCTTTTCAGGATTGCTCAGGCACAGGCGCGGCCGCGGATCAGGTCGGCAGCCTTCTCGCCGATCACGATCGAGGTCGCATTGGTATTGCCGCCGATCAGTGTCGGCATGATGGAGGCATCGGCCACGCGCAGCCCCTCGATGCCACGCACGCGCAGCTGCGAATCAACCACGGCTTCGGCGTCGGAACCCATGCGGCAGGTGCCGACCGGGTGATAGACCGTGTTCGTGTATTGCCGCAGCATCGCGCGCCAGGCATCGTCGCCACCGACGTCGGGCAGATCGCCGTGATAGAGCGAGCGGCCGCCGAAACGCTTCATCGACGGCTGATCCATGATCCGCTTGACGACGCGTGCGCCCGCCACGAGCGTGTCCATGTCGCGCTCGTCGGAGAGCATGTTCAGATCGATGAGCGGATCCACGCGCGTGTCGCGCGAGGCCAGCTTCACCTCACCACGGCTGTGCGGGCGCAGCACGCAGGCGTGGACCGAATAGCCGGTGGCCAGGCGCTTGCCGCCGCTCGGCATCGCGGCGATGAAGTGCAGCTGCACATCGGGATCGGCGAGGTCCGGGCGGGTCCTGATGAAGGCGCCCGACTGCGTGAGGCTCTGCGTCATCATGCCGGTGCGATCGCGCTTGTAGCGCTTCCACTCGCCCCACATGTGCATCGCGCCGCGCAGCGAAACGCCGACCAGGTCGCGCGCGGCGAGTTCGTTGTAGAGGATGACGTCCGGATGTTCCTGCAGGTTCTGTCCGACCTGCGGCGCGTCGAGGACGACCTCGATGCCGTGCTCGCGCAGGTGCTGCGCAGGTCCGATGCCTGATGCCATCAGGAGCTGCGGCGAGCCGAAGGCGCCGCTGGAGACGATGATCTCCTTCCGTGCGCGCAGCGTCTGTTCCTGGCCGTCACGCTCGACGACCACGCCGACGGCGCGCTTGCCTTCGAACACGATGCGCAGCACCTGCGTTCCCGGCAGCACGTGAAGATGCTTGCGACCGCCGTTGAAGCCGGCATCGGTCACGTCGCCGCCGTGCAGGTAGGCGCGCGCGGTGTTCCAGCGCTCACCGTTGCGCTGGGTGAACTGATAGAAACCGGCCCCTGCCTGAGTCGGACCGTTGAAGTCGGGGTTGTACGGAATGCCAGCCTCATGGGCGGCTTCGACGAAGAAGCGCGCGAACGGGTTCTGCGTGCGCGCGTCCACGACATGCAACGGGCCCTTGCCGCCATGCAGCGGATCATCGTCCCGACCAGCCGCGCGCTCGTTGCACTCGGAGCGGCGGAAGTACGGCAGCACTTCCTGCCAGCTCCAGCCCTCGCAGCCCATTGCCGCCCAGCCATCGTAGTCGCTCGGCACGCCACGGATGTAGAGCATGCCGTTGATTGACGAGCTGCCTCCGAGGCCGCGGCCGCGCGGCACGTGACTCTTGCGATTGTCGAGCGCGGGCTGTTGTTCGCAGAAGTAGTTGTAGTTGAGCGGGCCCTTCTTGGCCGCGAAGGTCAAGAGGCCGAGCGGTACCGTGATCTTTCCGCTATGGTCGCTCGGTCCGGCTTCGAGCAGCGCGATCGTGTCGGTGCCGGAATCGGCGAGCCTGCCTGCCACGGCGCAACCGGCGGAGCCACCGCCGATCACGATGTAGTCGAAGTTTGTCTCCATGGTTCTCTTTTTTTTGGGTAAAGCACAGCCTTCCACGCCGGATAGCGCGGGTGGGCCTTCTGTTAGGAAATGAATGCCTTGGTGGGCGGGGTCAGGTCATGATCGTCAGTCGATCAGACCCCGCTTTCGAGCGATCGCAGCGGCTTCGGTGCGACCATGCGCGCCGAGCTTGGCGTTGATGTTGCGAAGGTGCGATTTCACAGTCAGCTCCGAAAGAAAGAGCTTCGCGGCGATGGCCTTGTTGCGCATGCCCTGCGCGAGCAGGCGCAGCACCTGCAGCTCGCGTCCGCTGAGGACGTCGGCACCGTGCTCGGCACTTGCGGCCCCATCAGCTGGACGCTCCGGCTCGCCGTCGCGCATCTTCTCCAGCAGCGCTGCCAGGAAGCGCCCACCGATGCCGCGCGTCGCGCTTTCGTCCTGATTGCGAGCAGACCAGCGCAGCATCAGCTGTCGCATCGCGTCACCCTCGTCGAGGAACATCCGGACGAATCCTTCGTGACTTGCGCTACGGAGCGCTTCCTTGAGTGCGCTGAAGGCCTCGGCCTGACGGCCATCACGATCGAGGCAGAGCGCAAGCAGAATGCTCAGCTTGAGCGCGCGTCGATGCCGCTGCACAGCTTTCGCTTGTTCGATCTCGGCGAGCAGCGCATCGGCGAGTCCGGCGCAGTCCCCCTTGGCGATACGCAGCCGCGCACCTGCGATGAACGGCGTATCGGTGTCGTTGGCGTGCATCGATACGCCAGGGCGTACCCAGTCAGCATTGAGCGAGGCGCTGTGCAGTGCCTCCTCCGCCATGTCGAGGCGACCTTTGATCGTGGCCACCCGAGCGCGTTCGAGCCAAGCGGAGCACACCACGCGCGTCGCGGCGCAGTTGAGACCGAGCTCTTCGAGTTCGGCCAGCGTGCGCGCCCACAAATCGCGGTCGCCGCGCAGCAACGCGATGCGTGCGGTCAGGATGTGACTGTTGATCAGCGAATCGTGAGAACCCGTGCCCTTGGCATAGGGCAGCGCTTCGACGAGCAGGTGCTCGGCTTCGTCGATGTCATCGTTCTCGTAGAGCGCCGATGCCAGTGCGATGAGGATCGACGCCTTGCCGCCCGCTGCGGTGCCGGAGGCGTTACCCCATTCGCGCTCGGCCGCTGTGCGCAGACGCGCGAGCGGATTGCCCAGCCGCCCCTGCATGAGGTCGATGTTGCCTTCAATCGCGTCGGCGATGGAACGCATGGCCGTCGAACGCCAGCGAGCCTCGCGCTGCATTGCACGCGAAAGGACGCCGCGCGCTTCGTCGTAGCGGGAAGTGACGACCATCGAATACGCCAGGGAGTTGGTGACGTTCTCGAAGAGGAAGGTCTGGTCTTCCGGCAGGCGGTCGATGAGCGAAAGCCCCGCTTCGTAGCATTCTTCGACGCGATCGGTCATCGCCAGCACCACGATGCGGAGCGTTTCCGCCGCGATGAGTAGGAGTTCGCCACGCCCGCTGTCGAGCACGCGTTTAACGATCCTCATGGCATCTGCATAGCGCCTACTGAGCGTCAGTGTCCAGGCGTAGGCAAGCTCGAGCCGCGGGTGACGGGCAAGCGCCTCGTACGAGATGCGGTCGAACCAGCGCATAAGCAGGCGCACGCGGCCCGTTTCCTGCAGCGTCTGGATGTTCTCGCCGATCTGGGCGATCGCCTCCTCCTCGGCGCCCGCCTGCAGCAGATGCTCAATGGCCGGGATCGGGCGGCCCTCCGCGCCGTACCAGCCGGCTGCAGCGCGATGCAACGCCCTCGCGCTGCCTGGCTGGCGCCTCTCGAGCCGGTCGCGCAGGAAGCTTGCGAACAGCGCGTGGTAGCGGAACCAGCTGCCGTCGTCGTCGGCGCGGAACAGGAAGAGGTTGGTCGTCTCGAGGTATTCGATCATCGCGGCGCTGTCGTCACGACCGGTGACCGCGTCGCACAGCGGCGCGCAGAGCTTGTCGAGCACCGAGGTCTGCAGCAGGAAGTCGCGGCAGGCCTCGCTCTGGCGCGCCAGGATGTCTTCGGCGAGGTACTGCGCGAGATCGCGATTGGTGCCCGAGAACGAGAATACGAAGGCAGCGTGGTCGGTGCGCGAATGCAGCGAGAGCGACGCCAGGTAGATCGCCGCCACCCAACCTTCGGTGCAGCGGTGCAGCGTGGCGATTTCCTTGTCGCGCAGCGGCAGCTTGTGCTTTTCGCGCAGGAAGACAGTGGCCTCGTCGAGCGAGAAGCGCAGCGCCGCCGGGCCGATCTCGAGCAACTGGCCGCGCATGCGGAAGCGCCCCAGGCCGATGTCGGGCAGCACGCGCGTGGCGATCGCCAGCGTGCCGTGCGGCGGAAGCACCTCAAGGATCTGCTGCACGTAGTTGAGCACCGCCGCACCGGAGATGGCCTCGAACTCGTCGAAGATCACCAGGAACGGGTGCGGATGACTCGCGATGCGGTCGATCAACTCGGATGCAACGGTGCCCGCAGTCCGCGACGCGTGCTCCGAGGCTTCGGCTTCCATCATCGCGAAGCCGGCATCCAGATGCGCCACGAAGCGCTGGATGTCGTTGTCCGCGGAGTCGAGATTGAGCCACAGCACGCCACGCCCAGCCTCGACGGCCGCAGCGCGGTACTGGCGCATCAGGGTGGTCTTGCCGAAGCCAGCCGGTGCGCGCACTAAAATCAGTCGTGCGGCGCTGGCATCGAGCATCGCGCGCACCAGCGCTTGGCGTTCGATCTGGCTGGCCGATACGGCCGAGGGGACGAGCTTCGAAGGGAGGACGCGCGGCTGCGCTTCCGGTGCCGCGGGGGTCGCACCCGCAGGCGGTCGCCTGCGTCGCTCAGCCATGGCGACCACCTTCACCGGACGCTCCGGTTCCAGGCGCCGCCGGCCAATGCGGCGGGCTTGCGCGGCATGGTTCCTTCCATGCCCGAGGGGCAGCAGGACATGGGTCTCTCCTCCAGGTTTTGTTCGCTTCGGTCTTCATGCCTTGCAGTCCCTTCGTGGGGAACACGTGAAGACTCTTTTCGATGGACCCATTCTGGTTCTCCGGCTCGCCGGCCGTCTTGGTTCGTTTGGACCATTTCCCGCCCTCGCCGGTCAGCACGGGCTTCGCGACAACGATACTGCGGTCGCAGGCACGAAGCTACGGCGGCTCGCGCACGGAACGACCGGGATTGCCCTGGCACGCCTGGCACCGAGACTTGACCACTTGAAACAGCAGGGCTTTTACCCCATGGCACGGGCGCTCCACCGCCTTCGTCTTCGCCGAGGAGTGGGTTCGGCAATCACCGAACCGCAGGCACCGGGCCGCGCCAGAATGCAGTCATCGAACGATTCAAGAGCTGGAGACTACAGATGTACAAGATCAAGAAATCGCTGCGCAGCAAGCTCGGCCACAGCACGCCAGACAAGATCACCGTGCGCGGCCTGGACCTGCCCTCGCAGATCCTCGGCCACATGAACCTCGGCGACATGGCCTTCCTGGAGCTGACTGGCCACATGCCGACGCCGCAGGAATCGACCATGTTCAACGCGATGGTCATCACGCTGGTCGAGCACGGCATCACCCCGAGTTCGCTGGTTGCCCGCCTGACCTACGCCGGCGCGCCCGAAGCACTGCAGGCAGCCGTTGGTGCGGGCCTGTGCGGGCTGGGCTCGGTGTTCGTGGGCAGTACCGAAGGCGCGGCGCGGATGCTCTACGAGGCGATCCCGCAAGGCACCACGCCGACGCGTCCGCTCGAAGAGATGGCTGTCGAGATCGTCGCGGGTTTCCGTGAGCGCAAGCAGATCGTTCCCGGCCTCGGCCACCCGCTGCACAAGCCGGTCGACCCGCGCGCCCCACGCCTGTTCCAGATCGCTACGGAAAACGGCCTGTCCGGTCACTACGTCGCGCTGATGCAGGCCGTGCAGAACGAGGCCGAGCACGTCTCGGGCAAGCAACTGCCCTGCAACGCGACCGGCGCGATCGGCGCGATCGCCTGCGAGTTCGGTTTCCCGTGGAAGATCATTCGCGGCTTCGGCGTGATGGCGCGGGCCATCGGGCTGGTCGGGCACATCCTCGAAGAGACCGAGGACCCGATGGGCGTGGAGATCTGGCAGCGCGTCGAGAAGGAAGTGAGCGACGGGCAGTACAAGTAAGGAAGTGGTGGGCGGCAGAGCCGGTGGGATCGGTGGCGCCAGTGGAGTGAGGCTCCCTCCCCTGCATTGCGGGGAAGAGTTGGGGTGGGGGCAGGCAAAGCGAAGCGGTTGCCGTGGGGCTCAATGTTCCGGGCACGCCCTTCATCCTGCGCTACTCGGCGCTCTCGACGGGGCCCGGGCGGAGTGCGACGGCTGGCGGCACTGCGGCTACTTGTACTCTGACTCTGCCTGCGCGCCCAGCCAGCGCCGATTCCATTTCACATGCTCCAAACCTCATCGCCCTCGCGAAGGCGGGGGTCCAGTCGGCGGCAAGAGAGACCGCGACCGACTGGATCCCCGCCTTCGCGTGGATGACGAGTTCAAGGGTTGGGGCGGGAAACACCATGTCGTGCTTGGCCGGTAGCGCCCCAAATGTACCTGGCAGTTTATTGAGCAGTTTTCGCAAGCATGAAACCACCCCTAACCGAACCACGCAAAACCCAGGCTACACCATGAACCAGACACCCTCCACACATAAGCTGATCCACACGCGGCACGTCACCTGCAACGCGTACCTGCGCGACGACGGGCTCATCGACATCGTCGGCGAGATGCGCGACATCTCGCCCGACGGGACCAACATGCTGTTCAAGCGCGTTGCTGCGGGTGGGCGGATCCATTACATGCGCGTCGTCATGACGATCGGCACCGACATGCTGATTCGAGCCGTCGAGGCGCGCACGCTGGATGCGCCGACGCAGCATTGCCCGGAAATCGAATCGGCCTACGCAGCACTGGCCGGGCTCGAGGTCGGCCCCGGGTTCACGGCCGGCATCAAGGCGCGAGTCGGCGGCGTGAAGGGCTGCACCCACCTGACCGAACTGCTCGGCCCGATGGCCACGACCGCGTTTCAGGCCTGCTATGCGCTGCAGCGCAGCGATCCGCAATGGTGGAAGTCCCTCGAAGGCGACGCGCCGATGCCGCAGCCGCGCGTGGTGGGTACCTGTCACACCTACCGGACAGAGGGCGAGGCGACCCGGGTCATCTGGCCCGTGCATCGCCGCAAGGCCGGCTGAGCCGTCTTCAGGCCCGCCGAAGGGGGCCTTCGGCGATCGCAGAACTGCGACGGCAGGCGTCGCGCTAGATTGGCTCATGGGCGCATGCCGCGCCGACTGAATCCATCGATCTCGATCAACTGCGCCAATGGCTCGGCCACAGCGAAACGGTACATGACGGGCTTTCGCCCTGAACTGCGCAGGCGCTTGCCGCAACCGTGGACCGCGGAGGCTTCTACGAAAAGGGTGCCGAACTGCCGCCGCTGTGGCAGTGGGCGTTCTTCCTTCCGATTGCACCAATGGAGCAGGTGGGGGCCGACGGCCACCCGGCGCACGACGGCTTCCTGCTCGGCACTGAGCCGCCGGCCATCACCCGTGTTGCGGCCCCATGCTGCGGGCTGGATCGCCGGCCAGCTGCCCTGGATGAACAGGTCGATGGCTTTGCGCACCGTCGGGAAGTTCAGACCCGTCAGCGTCACGATCTCCATCACCGCCTTGCCTCGCAAATGCGACCGCACAACCCGCTTACGCCTCTCGTGCAATTGCTCCCACTTCTGATACCGAGCGTCTTCTTTGTCCATGACGGTCAGATTCGATCATTGCCTAAGAAGCTGTATCAGAAAGAACGTTCAGGGGCTGTTCACCGCGAGCGGAAGGCGTTAACCTCTATGGTGTTTTTTTGAGCAGAGGAAATGCCCAAGGCACTCGTATACGACGAACTGTGGGCCGTGATCGAGCCGCTGTTGCCAGCACCTGCGCCGCGCCGGTTTCGCTACCCCGGACGACGACCGCTGTCGAACCGACAGGTGCTCGAAGGCATTCTGTTCGTGCTGCGCACGGGAATCCGTTGGGCTGCGCTGCCGCAGGAGCTTGGCTACGGCTCCGGCATGAGTTGTTGGCGCCGGCTCGACGCTTGGCTGCGAACCAGCGTGTGGGATCAGCTTCATGAAGTGCTGCTGGCGCGTCTGCGCGCGGCCGACCAAATCGACGGGTCGCGTTGCATCGTGGATTCCGGTTCGATTCGTGCCGTGGGGGCGGGTCAAAAACAGAACCCAATCCCACTAATCGCGCTCGCCCTGGCTCCAAGCACCACCTCATCACCGACGCACAGGGCGTCCCGCTCGCGGTGATCTTGACCGGCGCCAATCGCAACGACGTGACGCAACTGTTGCCGCTGGTCGAGGCGATTCCCCCGATCCGAGGCAAGCAGGGCTGGTCGTTGTCCAAACCGGCACTCGTTCAAGCCGACCGTGGCTACGACCATGATAAATACCGGCGCTTGCTGCACCAGCGTGGCATTCCCACCTGATTGCACGGCGCGGCGAGCCTCACGGTTCCGGCCTCGGAAAGACCCGCTGGGTTGTCGAGCGCACCATCGGTTGGCTGCACAACTTTCGGCGCCTGCGCGTTCGCTTCGAGCGAAGTGCCCACATTCACGAGGCTTTCCTCAAACTCGCCTGCTGCCTGATTTGCTGGAACAAATTGCAGAATGCATGAACTTCATTTTGTTCCAGCCTCTAAGAGTTGAAACTTCATCGTGCCGGATCAATAGAGCACCGTACCCCGATACGGCTCTCTACCCACCAAACATCACTCGCCCTTCGACCAGGGTGTGCTTCACAACACCGGGCAGTTCGATGCCGAGGAACGGCGTGTTCTTGCCCTGGCTCCTGAGCGTTTCGCGCGTGACCTTGCGATAGGCATCCGGATCGAACACGCACACGTCCGCGCGTGCACCGACGCCAAGGTGCCCGCCCTTCTTGATACCCATGATGCGGGCGGCATCCGACGTGATACGTGCGAGGGTCTTCGCCAGCGGCAGTTTCAGCTCGTTGCCCCACTTGAGCGTCAATGGCAGCAGCAGTTCGAGGCCGGTAGCACCCGCTTCCGCTTCAGCAAACGGTGTCTGCTTGCCGTCGTCATCAACCGGGCTGTGGTCGGAACAGATCGCATCGATATCGCCTGCAGCGACACCCGCTCGCAGAGCTTCGCGGTCGCGCTGGCTGCGCAGCGGCGGAACAAGGTTGCAGAGCGGATTGAAGTAGCCGATGTCGATGTCGCACAAGTGCAGATGGTGGATGCCCACATCGCAGGTGACATCAACCCCATCGGCACGCGCACGGCGGATCAGATCAAGGCCAGCGCCTGATGACAGACGCGTGATATGCAGCTTGACGCCGGCGGAGCGGGCGAGCTGGAGCTGGCGCGCGAGTGCAATGGTCTCGGCTTCGACGGGAATACCGGCAAGGCCCAGGCGTGAAGCCACCTCGCCATCATGCGCAACACCGGCGCGAGTGAGGTAGTAGTCCATCGGCTGCAGCCAGACACGGAAACCAAAGGTAGCGGCGTACTGCATCGCGCGCATCAGCACCATGGTGTCCACCACGGGCGTAGTCGCCTGACCGAAAGCCACGCAACCGGCTTCCATGAGTTCTGCCATCTCGGTAAGCCGTTTGCCTTCCAGCCCAAAGGTCAGCGCCCCGATCGGGTAAACGTGCGCACAGTTGAGGTTGCGAGCGCGGTAGCAGAGCATTTCGACAAGACCCGGCTCATCGAGCACCGGGTCGGTGTCGGGCGGGCAGGCAAGGCTGGTAACACCGCCCGCCATGGCGGCCTGCATTTCGGATTCAAGCGTGGCGCGGTATTCGAAGCCCGGCTCGCGCAGACGTGCGGAGAGGTCAACAAAACCGGGCGCGACGACGAGTCCCGCGGCATCGATCGTGCGCTCCGCGGTGAAGCCCTCCGGCGCACGGCCAAGGGCAATGATCTTGCCGTCGTCGATGAAGACGTCCTGTTCGGTATCGATCTGGTTGGCCGGGTCGACAACGCGACCCTTGGCGATTTGAAGCCTCATCGTTGTGATTCCCAGTGCGTTGTCATTGACCGGCGAGCATCGACATGACGGCCATGCGGACCGCAATGCCAAAAGTCACTTGCGGCAGGATCACGGCGTTGCCGCCGTCGGCAACCGCCGAATCGATCTCGATGCCGCGATTCATCGGCCCCGGATGCATGACGATCGCATCTGATTTGGCGAGCGCAAGCTTTTCCGGCGTGAGGCCCCAGACCTTGAAGTATTCCTGCGAAGACGGCAGTAGCGCACCTTGCATCCGCTCGTTCTGCAGGCGCAACATCATGACTACGTCGACATCGCGCAGACCTGCGCGCATGTCGTGGAAGACGCGCACGCCCATGCGTTCGACATCGGTCGGAAGCAGCGTACGCGGACCGATCACGCGCACTTCAGGTACGCCGAGCGTAGTGAGTGCAGCAATCTCCGAACGCGCAACGCGCGAGTGCTGCACATCGCCGACAACCGCCACCGTGAGCTTCGTGAAGTCACCCTTGTAGTGACGGATCGTGTACATGTCGAGCAGGCCCTGCGTCGGGTGTGCATGGCGGCCGTCTCCGGCATTGACTACGGAGATGTGGCCGCGCCCGGTACGCTGCAGATGCTCGGTGATCAGATACGGCGCACCGCTCGATGCATGACGCACGACAAACATGTCCGCGCCCATCGCACAAAGGTTGTCGATCGTGTCGAGCAAGGTCTCGCCCTTGTTGGTGGAGCTGGTCGCGACATTCAGGTTGATGACGTCGGCAGACAACCGCTTGGCGGCAATCTCGAAGGTGGTGCGCGTGCGCGTGCTGTTCTCGAAGAACACATTGAACACACTCTTGCCTCGCAGGAGCGGTAGCTTCTTGACTTCCCGCTCACCGACCTCGGTGAAGGGGGCTGCCGTATCAAGGATGCGGGTGAGCACTTCCTTTGGCAGGCCCTCAAGCGTGATCAGGTGACGCAGGTCGCCGCTTTTGGACAGTTGAGGGTTAAGCATGGATCAGCCTCAGTGAGAGCTGGCCGTCTTCGGCCTTTTGCAGTTGCAGGCGGTCGCGGGCAGAAAGCGGGGCTGCCAGCGTATGCGCGCAGAAACGGGCCGCAATCGGCAGCTCGCGGCCACCGCGGTCAACCAGCGCCGCCAGATCGACCCGGGCCGGACGCCCATAGTCGAAGAGTTCATTGAGCGCGGCACGCGTGGTGCGGCCCGTATAGAGCACGTCATCAACCAGGATGATCGGCGCGCCGTCGACATCGAAACGGATGTCGGTCTTGCGCGGCGACGGATGCAGGCCCTTCTCGCCATAGTCGTCGCGGTAGAAGGAGACATCCATCACGCCAAGCGGCGTCTCGATGCCAAGCAACGAGTGGAGGCGCTCAGCAAGCCAGACGCCTCCGGTATGGATGCCGATCATCGTGGTGGCGGATGTCAGGTGCGGCCGGATCTGACCGGCCAGGGTCTCGATCAACTGCTCGGCGTCAGGTAGATGCATGGCGTGTGTCGAACCAGGTTTGGAGAATGCGTTGTGCGGCGACGGCGTCGAGATGCTGCTTGCGTTTTTTCCAGCCGTGCCCGGCTTCGCGCAGCATGGACTCGGCCTCGAGCGAAGTCAGGCGTTCGTCGACGAGATCAACCGGCAGGCGGTAGCGGCCGTTCAGCTGATTGGCGAAGCGGCGGCAGCGTGCAGTCATTTCGTGCTCCGTGCCATCAGTGTGCGTGGGCAGGCCAACGACCAGCACCGTCGGCTGCCATTCGGCCAGCAGCTTGCCGATGGCGGCGAATCGCGTCGCATCGTCGCCACCGGAAAGGACCATCAGCGGCTGGGCCATGGCGAGTTCGGTCTCGCCGACGGCGACGCCGATGCGGGCGAGGCCGAAGTCGAAACCAAGAACCGTTCCCATATGCGTCAAGACTCGTGAAGGTTTTTGCCGTAGATGGCCCAGGGATGAAGCGAGAGGCACAGCCGCCGCGCAGTCGGTAAGGCGGGTATCGTAGCTTCTGGGCTGGGGCGTGCAGGAATCTTCACGAGTTCTAGGCGTGGCCCGCGACGTCAGAGAGGTTTGCGAAATCGAAACCGAGCAGCTTCATTGCAGCATCGAGCCGCTGATCGGCCTGCAGGTCAAAGATGATCCGCGGGTCAGCGGGAACAGTCAGCCATGCGTTCTGTGCAAGTTCCTGCTCAAGCTGCCCGGCCGACCATCCCGCGTAACCCAGCGTGATCAACACATCCCCCGGCACGCCTTGGCTGCCCAGCGATTCGAGGATGTCCTTGGAACTCGTGAGCGCAATCTCGTCGCTGACCTTGAGCGACGAATGCCATTCGCCAGCCGGGCGGTGCAGCACGAAGCCTCGATCAGTCTGGACAGGGCCGCCAAAGTACACCGGCTGGCGCGCCAGATCGATCGACTCAAGACTGAGCTCGACCTTCTCGAACAGCTCGCCAAGGTCCATCTCGATCGGTCGATTAATGATCACCCCAAGCGCCCCATCATCGTTGTGCTCGGCGATGAAAGTGAGGGTACGGGAAAAATTCGGATCCGCCATGGCGGGCATGGCGATCAGGAAGTGATTTGTGAGGTTGGTCTGTTCCACCCGTTCATTTTATCAGGCATGCGCCAGACAGCCCGCTAAAAGTGCTTGTTACACTTGCCACCGATGAACGCCCGCGACATAGCCTCCCTCGGTCAGGTCTTCACGCCACCTACAGTGGTCTCTGCCATGCTGGCACTGCGCCAGCGCGCCGGCAGCGTCCTCGAACCCTCTTGTGGCGATGGCGCTTTCCTGCGGCACCTTCCAGGCGCGACTGGCATCGAGTTCGATCCGCGTTTCGCTCCGCCCGGCGCATTCATCGGAGATTTTTTTGCCTGGGAACCTCCGGGGCTCTTCGACACAATCATTGGCAACCCGCCCTACGTGCGTCACCAGGACATACCGCCAGCCACCCGCGAATGGCTTTCCAGCACCGGGTTCGACCGCCGCAGCAATCTCTACCTCTTCTTCATCGATCGCTGCCTGGACCTGCTCGCGCCTGGCGGCGAACTGATCTTCATCACCCCGCGCGACTTCCTCAAGGCAACCAGTTCCCGCGCACTCAACCGCAAGATGTACCGGCTCGGCACGATCACCCACGCAATCGACCTGGGCGACAAGAAGAGCTTCGACGGAGCCGTGCCCAACTGCCTCATCTGGCGGTTCGAGCGCGATGATTTCTCGCGCCGCACCGCGTTCCTCGACGCCGCACGTTTTGTCCGGCTTGACCAAGTCTTCGAAGCAGCCGCGACCGGCAATTGGGAGTCTCGCAGCTTCTTCGAATCAGGTGGACACCTAGCATTTACGGGGTCGGCGTACTGCATCCCACTGGCGGACGTGTTCAGCGTAAAGGTCGGGGCCGTGTCCGGCGCGGATTCGGTTTTCACCAACGACAAGGACGGGACACACGATTTCGTCTGTTCGCACACAGCAACCACAGGTCGCACGCGGCGAATGATCTGGTCACCGGAAGCGCCTCCGCTGGCGCTCAAGCCCTTCCGCAAGCGTCTGCTCGCACGGCGAATCAAGCATTTCGACGAATCCAACTGGTGGCATTGGGGGCGCGGCTGGCCACAGACGGACGCACCGCGCATCTATGTGAATCACAAGACCCGACGGCAGGCGCCGTTCTTTCTGCATCGGTCGAACAACTTCGACGGTGCAGTGCTCGCGCTCTTCCCACACGCCCGCGATGCCGATCTTGCAGCCTTGCGCGACCTGCTCAATCAGGTCGACTGGGCGGGACAGGGCTTTCTGTGCGACGGCCGCTTCCTGTTCGCTCAGCGATCTCTCGAACAAGCCTGGCTGCCGGCGTCGTTCTCATCGTTCGCGCGCAAGTGTTGAGTAGCGGCTGACCACCAGCGCCATACGGGACCGGCCGAATGACTCCCATCACCGGCCATCCTTCGATCCGGTAGTAAGATGGCGGGCCTTCTGCGGAGATCGGACTCATGGTTCCTCACCTGACCACGGCCCTCACAGGGCCGCTCCAGGAACTCGAACGCAAGTTCCTCGACAACGCGACCGCGATTGAACGCTGGCTGCGCTCCAAGTGGCAGGACTACACCCCGCCCTTCTACGGTTCGGTCGATCTACGTAACAGCGGCTTTAAACTGGCCCCGGTTGACATGAACCTATTCCCCGGCGGGTTCAACAACCTGCACGAGAGCTTCATGCCCTTGTGCGTGCAGGCCGCGCAGACCGCGATCGAACGCCTGTGCCCGGATGCGCGCAGCGTACTGCTGATCCCGGAAAACCACACGCGTAACCAGTTCTACCTGATGAACGTGGCGCGCCTGATGCAGATTCTGGAACGTACGGGGCTGAACGTGCGGATAGGCAGCCTGCTACCCGAGGTCACCGCCCCGACGAAGTTGGAACTGCCTGACGGTAACAGCCTGCTACTCGAACCGCTGGTCCGCCGCGGTGACCGTCTCGGCGTCGCCGACTTCGACCCCTGCGCGGTTTTGCTCAACAACGACCTTTCGGCCGGCGTACCGGACATCCTCAAGGGGCTTGAGTCCCAGTTCGTCATCCCACCGCTGCATGCAGGCTGGACCACGCGTCGCAAGTCCATCCATTTCCGCGCGTACGACGAGGTGGCCGACGAATTCGGAGGGATGCTCGGTATCGATCCATGGCTGCTCAACCCGTACTTCGACCATGCCGGCATGATCAGCTTCCACGAGCGGATCGGCGAGGAACGACTCGCGGCGCAAGTCGATGCGATGCTTGCAAGGATTCGTGTGAAGTACGCCGAATACGGCGTCGACGAAACACCCTTCGTCGTCGTGAAAGCCGATGCTGGCACGTATGGCATGGGCGTGATGACGGTGCGCGACGCATCCGAACTCGTCGGCCTGAACCGCCGCCAGCGCAACAAGATGGCGGTCATCAAGGAAGGCATGCAGGTCTCCGAGGTCATCATCCAGGAAGGCGTGCATACGCTCGAAACCGTGAATGGCGGCGTGGCGGAACCCGTTGTATATATGCTTGATCGCTACGTCGTCGGTGGCTTCTACCGCGTGCATACCGAGCGCGGCCGCGACGAGAATCTCAACGCACCAGGCATGCATTTCGAGCCGCTCGCCTTCGAAACTCACTGCAACTTGCCGCAATGCAACCAGGCGCCCGATGCACCGCCTAACCGCTTCTACGCCTACGGCGTGGTCGCACGGCTGGCGCTACTTGCCGCGTCAGTCGAACTCGAACGCACCGCTCCCGTGGAAGCACTGGCCGTATGAAAATCGCCTTCATCGTCGACCCGATCGAAAAGCTCAAGGCCTACAAGGACTCTTCTATCGCAATGATGCGTGCGGCCGCCGCACGCGGGCATGAGGTCTACACGATCGGTCGTGAAGTACTCCGGTTGCGTGACGGCACGGTGCGTGGAGCAGCTCGCCATCTGAAGGTGTCCGAAGACGACCGCGACTGGTACGCGGTAATAGAGCTCGCCGATGCAGCGCTGACGGATTTCGATGCCGTACTGATGCGTCAGGATCCGCCCTTCGACTTCGAATACGTCGCCGCAACTTGGTTGCTCGAACTCGCGCAGAAACAGGGCGCACGGATCTACAACGACCCGCGCGCAATCCGCGACCATTCCGAGAAGGTTGCGATCGCCGAATTCCCGCAGTTCACCGCGCCCACGCTGGTCGCTCGCGCGGCTGAAGACCTTAACGATTTCATTGACGAGTTCGGCGATGTCGTACTCAAACCGCTCGATGGCATGGGCGGCAGTGGCGTATTCCGCGTGCGCCACGACGACCCGAACCGCTACGCGATCATCGAGACCCTCGGCCAGCTTGGCGCACGCAGCATCATGGCGCAGCGCTTCATCCCCGAGATCGTCAATGGCGACAAGCGGATCCTGCTGATCGCAGGCGAAGTCGTACCCTACTGCCTCGCTCGTATCCCCAAGGCGGGGGAGACGCGCGGCAACCTCGCGGCTGGTGGCCGTGGCGTGGCCATGCCTCTTACCCCCCGCGATCACGAGATCGGCGAAACGCTGGCGCCCATCCTCTGGAAGCGTGGCTTACTCATCGTCGGCATCGACGTGATCGGCGATTACCTCACCGAGGTCAACGTAACGAGCCCGACTTGCATGGTCGAGATCTCGCAACAGACCGAATTCGACAGCGCCGAACGCGTGATCCTCGCGCTGGAGCGGACATCTGTCTGACCTTGGCCGATTCGCCGCGACGGGGCGGCTGTGGATCCTGATCCTCCTTGCGATCAGTCTTGCGGGCTGCAACCGCAGTGCAGTTCATCGCGAGGAGTCGTACGTCTTCGGCACACGAGTCGAACTGACCGTTGCCGGCGAGCCCGAAGACCGGGCGCGCGAAGCCTCGGCTGCCGTTCTGCGCGAGTTTGACCGTATCCATCGCACCTATCACGCCTGGCAGCCTTCGGACCTTTCTTCGCTGAACACGGCCATCGCACGCGGGGAATCCTTCGAGGCCACTCAGGAATTCGCGGACCTGCTGACCGTAACGCGCGAACTGGCCCAGAAAGGCGATCAGGTCTTCGACCCGGCAATCGGCAGCCTGATCGCGGCATGGGGCTTCCAAAGCGACCATTTCGAAGCCCGCCTACCGCCCCGGGATGAACTCGACCGGTTGGTAGCCGCTCGGCCGACCCTCGACATGCTCGCGATTAATGGACACACGATCCACAGCAGCAGTCGTGCGGTTCAGATCGACCTTGGTGGGGTGGCCAAAGGATGGGCGCTCGACAGGGCGGCGACGATCCTGCATGCGCAAGGCGTGCGAAACGCGCTGATCAACATCGGCGGCAACATCCTGGCGCTCGGCACACGCAATGGCACACCATGGCGCGTCGGCATCCAGCACCCACGTCGCGCTGGAGCGCTCGCCACACTCGCACTGTTCGATGGCGAAGCAATCGGCACCTCGGGCGACTACCAGCGCTATTTCGAACTCAAAGGCCGCCGCTACTGCCACCTCATTGATCCGCGCACGGGCGAACCGGCACAGGGCACACAAAGCCTCACCGTGCTCGTCACCGCACGCCCGGAGGCCGGCATCCTGTCCGACGCCGCGAGCAAGCCCGCATTTATCGATGGGCCCCACTGGCGCGAACACTTGGCCGCCTTCGGGATCGAATACGGCCTGCGCGTAGCCGCGGACGGGTCCATTGACGTCACGATGCCGATGGCGCGTCGGATCGACTTCGCCGACGACGCACATCCCTCAAGAACCGGTGGGCAAGCACCGGACAAGCGCTAGCACCTGCGCCACGAGCCCGATTGGCAGCCAGCGCAGGTTAGAATTGCCCGAAAGCGCAGCGAGGCAATGCATGATCGGTCTATTTCTGGTGACACACGGAACCCTCGGAGAGTCATTGATACAATGCGCCTGTCATGTACTCAACCGACGTCCGCAGCAGATTGCACAGATCGGGCTGGCCGGTTCGGACGATCCGCTCGACCTCCTTCCAGTAGCACGTTCCCTGATGGCGACCGTGGACTCGGGACAGGGCGTGCTCGTGCTGACCGACATCTACGGCGCCACGCCGAGTAACGTCGCGCAGAAGTTGCTCTCGCCCGGCAAGGTCGAAGGGATCGCGGGCGTAAACCTGCCGATGCTGCTGCGCGTATTGACCTATCGCGACAAGAACGATATCCAGACCGTCATGATAAAAGCCGTGTCAGGCGGGTGTGATGGAGTGCTGCAGATGAGGACTGACAGGGATGCCTAGAGCCGAAGCGCCAATCGTTAACAAGCTGGGGTTGCACGCGCGTGCCTCGGCCAAGCTCACCCAGACAGCCAGCCAGTTCACCGCGGAAGTCTGGCTGGAGCGCAACGGCAAGCGGGTCAACGCGAAGAGCATCATGGGCGTCATGATGCTCGCCGCGGGCAAGGGCAGCAGCATCGTCGTCGACACCGATGGAGAAGACGCCGACGCCGCACTGGCAGCCGTGCTGCAGCTGATCGCCGATCGTTTTGGCGAAAGCGAATAGCCAAGGAGGCCCGCGCGTGTCATTCACGATTCACGGGCTTCCGGTCTCTCAGGGCATCGCCATCGGCCATGCGCAACTGGTATCGCATGCCCTGCTCGAAGTCCACCACTACATCATTTCGCCGCGCGCGGTCGCAAAAGAACTTGTGCGGCTCGACGAAGCCGTTGCTACGGTCGCCAGCGAACTCGCGCTCCTGAAGAAAACGCCCAGTGCGGCGCAGTCCGAGGTGTCGGTGTTCGTCGACCTGCAGCAGATGTTCCTGCAGGATCCGATGCTGATCGATGCTGCACGCGAGCATATCCGCAACCGCCGCTGCAATGCAGAGTGGGCGCTGGTACAGCAGATGAACGTGCTGGTCGAGCAGTTCGACGCCATCGACGACCCGTATCTGCGTGAGCGCAAAGCCGACGTGGTACAACTCGTCGAACGCTTGGTCAAGACCCTGCTTGGGCACCCTGGCTACGCACCCGCCCGCAAACGCACCGACCTCGGCACGATCGTTGTCGCGCACGATCTTTCGCCGGCCGACACCATCCATTTCAAAGATGCGCAGATCTCGGGTTTCGTCACCGACGTCGGAGGTGCGACCTCGCACACGGCAATCGTCGCACGCAGCCTGGCGATTCCGGCCGTGGTGGGCCTGCATCACGTACGCAATGTCGTCAATGACGACGACCTGCTCATCGTCGACGGCACCCGAGGGGTGGTCATCGTCGACCCCGACGAGCGTGTGCTCGAGGAATACCAGCTCCGCAAGTCGGAGCTTGAGATCGAGCGTTCAAAACTCAAGCGCTTGCGCAGCGCCCTGGCAGCCACGCTTGATGGTGAGCGGATCCAGCTCTACGCAAACATCGAACTCGCGCGCGATACGCAAGCCGTAAAGCTGATCGAAGCCGACGGCGTGGGGCTGTTTCGGACGGAATTTCTTTACATGGGCCGCGACGAACTGCCCGATGAAGACGAGCAGTTCGAAGCCTATCGAGCCGTGCTCAAGGGTCTTCCGGGCAAGCCGGTCACAATCCGTACACTCGATATTGGCGCGGACAAGACGCTGCGCGGCATCGAGCCGCGCAGCGACGCGAACCCGGCGCTCGGCCTGCGTGCAATCCGCTTCTGCCTTGCCGAGCCGAAAATGTTCCGCACCCAGCTTCGTGCGATCCTGCGAGCATCCGTATATGGTCAACTCAAGCTCATGGTGCCGATGCTCTCCACGCTTTCGGAGATCCGGCAGACCTTCGCAGCACTCGAACGGGCCAAGGAAGAACTGCGCACCGAAAAGATAAAATATGCCGAAAACATACCCATTGGCGGTATGATCGAAGTCCCGGCAGCAGCGCTGTCAGTTGGGCTTTTCGTTCGTTATCTCGATTTCCTCTCGATCGGAACCAACGACCTGATCCAGTACACGCTCGCGATCGACCGAACCGATGAGGCCGTCTCGCACCTCTACGACCCCTGGCATCCAGCGGTACTGACGCTGGTGCATCGGACAATCCAGATAGGTCAGCGCGCGGGCGTGCCAGTTTCGGTCTGCGGCGAGATGGCAGGAGAGATTTCCAACACCCGCCTGCTGCTCGGCATGGGCCTGCGTGAATTCTCGATGCATCCAGCGCAGATCCTCGAAGTGAAGCAGGAGATCCTGCGTGCCGACACGGCCGACCTGGCCAGCCGCGTCACGAAATTGCTGAAGCTCGAAGACCCCGACCGCATGCGGGAAGTGATCGAGCGCCTTTAAAGATAGGGATCTTGCGGACGATCAAGAGTGGCACCGCCGTACCTCAAGCGAGGCCCTCAGCGTCCGTTAAGTGGACTCATGTAACGGTGCGAACCGTTGCATGGGATCTCCTCTGTGGATCAGGACAGGTCTTTTCCTGGACCTGTCCAACTTCTTGCGATTCGATAGAGACTCGCTAAAGGGCCGCTGCCGGAAGGCGCGGCCCTCTTTTTTTGTCCAGCGCGCGGTTTGACTTTCGTCCCGTACCACTGTAGTTTTCCCACTTCACAGCGCCGATTTGACTCAGCTTGCGGGCGCTCAACAAATACGGCTAAAGAGAGCAGCAAGGCCCGATCGTTTGCTCTCCAGCCGATCGGGCTTTTGCTTTTTCGAGACGCACATGACCCTTTCTCCCGGATCCGTCGGCAACGTCACGCCGCAAAGGGCGCACTTCTCAGAATCGCTGACATTGCGAAGCGGGGATGTGCTCCCGGCCTACGAGCTCGTCTATGAAACCTACGGCACGCTGAACGCTGCACGCGACAACGCAGTGCTCGTCTGCCATGCCCTTTCAGGCTCCCACCATGTTGCCGGCACTTACGCAGGCGAACCCCGTTCGGAAGGGTGGTGGGACAACCTGATCGGGCCCGGCAAGCCGCTCGACACGAACAAATTCTTCGTCATCGGCGTCAACAACCTCGGCGGATGCTACGGCTCGACCGGACCGATATCGGTCAATCCGGAAAGCGGAAAGCCTTGGGGTGCCGACTTCCCGTTTGTCACGGTCGAAGACTGGGTCACATCACAGGCGCGACTCGCGGATCTGCTCGGTATCGAACGCTTCGCTGCAGTGATCGGCGGCAGCCTGGGCGGAATGCAGGCGCTGCAATGGACGCTGGCTCATCCAGATCGCGTGCGCAATGCAGCGATCATCGCGGCCGCCGCAAAGCTCTCGGCACAGAACATCGCCTTCAATGAAGTCGCACGGCAAGCGATCCTCTCCGACCCCGACTTCCATGGCGGCCACTACTACGAACATGGCATCGTGCCAGTGCGTGGTCTACGGCTTGCACGGATGATTGGCCACATCACTTATCTGTCGGACGACGCAATGGCCGAGAAATTCGGCCGCAGGCTGCATCACGGCGAGCACATGTTCCACTGGGACGTGGAGTTCGAGATCGAGTCATACCTACGCTACCAGGGCGACAAATTCGCTGGCTTCTTCGACGCCAATACCTACCTGTTGGCAACCAAGGCTCTCGATTACTTCGATCCGGCCTTCGGCTTCGATGGCAACCTCAAGGCCGCGCTCGCACGTGCACGCGCCAACTTCCTTGTAGCCTCGTTTTCGACCGACTGGCGGTTCTCACCAGCGCGCTCGCGTGAGCTGATGTACGCGCTGCTCCACAATGGACTTTCGGTCAGCTATGCAGAACTCGAAAGCGTGGCGGGGCACGACTCTTTCCTGCTCGACGATCCGCAATATCACGCGGTCCTGCGTGCATGGTTCGACGGTATCGAGGTGGCAGCATGAAGACAGCCAAGCAACGTTTCGATTTCGACGTGATCGCACGCTGGGTTACGCCCGGCGAACAGGTTCTCGACCTCGGTTGCGGCGATGGCAGCCTGCTCCTGCATTTGCAGGAGACACGACAAGTCAAGGGCTATGGCATCGAGCTCGATCCCGAACGCGTCGTCGCATGCCTGAAGAATGGCGTCAACGTGGTCCAGATCGACCTCGAACAAGGGCTGGCCGGCTTCGAGGAGGCGCAGTTCGACCACGTGATCATGAGCCTCTCACTGCAGTCGGTGCACCACACCGAGAAGATCCTCGACGAAATGCTCCGCGTTGGTGTTGAGGCCGTCGTCTCCTTCCCGAACTTCGGCTACTGGAAGCACCGCCAAGCCATCCTCAACGGCCGCATGCCAGTGTCCGAAAGCTTGCCCTACCAGTGGTACAACACACCCAACGTTCGTTTCTTCACGATCGCGGATTTCGAGGCGTTATGCGAACAGCGTGGCATCGCGATACGTGAGCGGGCCGCGTTCGACGACGGTATCGAAATCCAGGAGGAGCCGAACTTCCTTGCAAGCGTCGCGATATTCAGGCTGGGAAGGCGCTAGAACACAAGCATGATTGGCTCCCGCAACTTCGGACAGAAACTGTGGGAGCACGATCGATTAGCGTGGGAGTGAAGCCCACTAGCATGTGCCGCACCAAATTTGGGCAGCGCAACCGCTTGCTGCGCAAACCAGCAAGACCGGTGGGTTTGCAGAAGATTCATCAGCCGTCTGTAACAAACGCTTCGCTGGAAACCGAGCGCGCTACCTCGTTGTCATCGAGCACATCAAGCGTTCGCAGTTGCTGCTCGAGCACAACAAGGCCCGCTTCCGAAGCATCATATCCCTGCCGCTCACGCGCAAGAATCCGCCGGCGCAGCTCGTCGACTTCGGCATCACAGTGAACGATCATCACCGGCACCCCAAGGCGTTGTCCAAGCTCAAGGAAAGGCTTCCGGTGGTGCCGGGAAAGAAAGGTGGCATCCGCGATCATCGTCATGCCAGCGCTAAGCCCCAGTCGACAGATAGCAAGCATCCGGCGGTAGACCCGATGGACTTCGCCATCTGCATACCAACCGCCGGGTGGAGGCATTCGCTCTTCGCGCAGCCGCTTGCGTTCGACATCCGACCGTACGCGGATCGCACCTTCCTTTTCGACCAGTCGGGCAGCGACGGTTGACTTCCCGCTACCTGAAACACCGTGCATCAGCAACAGCCGGCCAGCCCCTCCTGAAGCCAGATCGAAGCTGAGTGCGAGGTACCCGTCAGCGGCGGTACGCGCCTTCAAAGATAGCGTTTTCTGGTGCGCGGTTTCCAGCATGACGCGGGCACGCACCAGCGCACGTAACGCAGCATAGAAGGGCAGCAGCACCAACGCCGCATAGTCCCCACTCTCCTCAAGGTAAGCACTGACAAAACGCCACGCAAGGTCGCCACAGCCTTTAGCGATGAGATCCATGAAGAGGAACCCTGCGTCATAGATCGTGTCTGACCAGCGCAGGTGCGGATCAAACTCAAGGCAATCGAATGGCGTAGGCTCGCCCTCGATCATCACGATATTGCCGAGATGGAGATCGCCGTGACCTTCGCGCACATGTCCGCCGCGAAGCCGTGCCGCGAACGCACCCTCAAGCGCCATGGCACGCGTACGCATCATATCGACTGTCCGTATCGCCACGGCAGAACCGCCCGACAGGCGGACGACCGACTCCGCACAGTCCTCGAATGTGGTCCGCACAAGCGTGGGGGTACCAAAACCCGATACCGCATCGGCGGCCGGAAGTGCATGGTGAAAGCGGGCCACACGCACGGCCAGCGCGTCGATCACTGCGCCATCCAGCCGCCCGTTGGCTGCCATATTGAGCAACACGTCACACTGCTCAAAGCGCCGCATCTTCACCGCCAGCTCGACCACATCACCTTTTCCACCTACGCGAACCGTCGCAGGGCCATCAGCCACGATCGGCACAACGTCGAGATAGAGCCCGGGCGCAAGTCGCCTGTTCAAGCGCAACTCATTCTCGCAGTCAGCGCGGCGCGCGCCTGCAGTAGAGAAGTCGAGGAAATCAAGACGGATCGGCTTGCGCAGCTTGTACGCGAAATCACCCGAGAGAAACACCTCAGAGATATGGGTTTCGATGCGCTGCACCGCCCCCACCGGGTGCCCATACGCCTCGGGTCGCAACATCGCCTGTGTCAGTGTCCGGAAGTCCATGTCGGTGCTCACGGCCTGCGGTTGCGTAACGTCGGTTGTGCTTGGGGTATGCGCCCAGAAATTTCTGTCGCGCGGCATTCAAGCAGAACCAGTGAAGCACTGATCACTCCAAGGCACCGTGATTCTGCGCAGAAGTATCTGAATCGGAGTGTGGAAAATCGGACAACCCTAGCCGCTCCGAGTGATCCATCTCATTGCATCTGCGCCGGGATCCGCCGAAGGCGTGCCACGCTTGCTGCAACACAACTCCAGCGGTCAATCGCACCGCACACTCCGGCAGCCTGCGCACGCTCGATCACATTGACCAGCGTTCGATGCGTCGGCGAAATTCGACACTTGATGGCAAAACTGGAGGCTTCAATGAAATTGACCACGAGAATGTTGGCAGAATGTATTGGCACATTCTGGCTCGTGCTTGGCGGCTGCGGTTCCGCGGTTTTTGCAGCTGCGTTCCCCCAACTCGGCATCGGTTTTGCGGGCGTCTCGCTAGCATTTGGCCTCACCGTGCTTACCATGGCCTATGCAATCGGGCACATCTCGGGCTGCCACCTCAACCCGGCAGTCTCCGTCGGCCTCGCAACGGCCGGCCGCTTCGCATGGCGTGACGTTGTTCCCTATGTCGTCATGCAGGTCATCGGTGCCACGCTTGCAGCAGGCGTGATCGCATACATCGCCAATGGCCAGCCGGCGTACGACCTTGTCGGAAGCGGCTTCGCATCGAATGGCTATGGTGAGCATTCGCCAGGGCACTTCGCACTGGGTGCAGCACTGGTCTGCGAAGTTGTGCTGACGGCAGTCTTCCTGCTGGTGATCCTTGGCTCGACCGATCGTCGCGCCCCGGCCGGCATGGCACCGATCGCGATCGGCCTGTGCCTGACGCTAATCCACCTCATCAGCATCCCGGTGACCAACACTTCGGTAAACCCGGCTCGCTCCACCAGCCAGGCCCTGTTCGTCCAAGGCTGGGCGCTCGAACAACTCTGGCTGTTCTGGGTTGCGCCGCTGATCGGTGCTGTGATTGCTGGCGTGCTCTACGCAACCGTGTTCGAAAAAGACGCCTGATCGTGCGTCACTCGGGAGGTGCTCGACATGCACCTCCCCACGAAATCGGTCAAGCCGCGTAGGCGACATTCACGCAAGATCAAGCGAGGCCCGTATCAACATCGGAACACATATCCCGGCGTTGATACGGGCCTCGCGCACTTGGTAAGGAACACCTGAATCCCAACGCCTGCGCGACTCACCCTCAGGAAGAATCGCTCATCAGTACCCGGTACCAAGCCACCCTGTTCGGGCTATCGGCAGATACCTGCGCGCAGGTTTTATCTCAGGGCACGACAAACAGGCGATAGCGCTTGGGCAAGCCTTCGCGATAGCTGATGGACGCCCCTTCCGCGACCGGTCCGGCAAGGGCCCGATTACGGGTGAACACCCGCACATTTGCCGAAGGCTGTGCGATCAGCGAGTCCACATCACAGAGCACCACACCGCCTTCCATCCGTGCCGATGCGCAGTGCGCCAGCCACGCAGGCCCCTTCACCGGCTGGCGGGCGGGCCGGGGGGTGATCAGCGCGACGTCCACCGAGGCGGGCACGACAGGCTCTTGCTTTACCTCTTCAGTCTTTTTGTTGGCCGCTTTCTTTATAGGTTTCGGCTTCGCCAGCTTGGGCTGCGGGGGTAGAGACTCGGGCGCAGGAGGGAGTGCCTCGACCACGGACGGTGGCAGCGGGGGCGGTTCAGGCTGGGGCGGCGAAGCAACCGGTACGGTTTCACAGGCCACGAGCAGGCAGCCTGCAAGAGCCGCGAGCAGAGCCCCTGATTGGCAAAGCCTCATCACTGCACTCCAACACATTCGTTGTCATTGTCAGGACGAGCGCCGGACTGACTGCATCTGACGATACTTCCCAGTGCAGCCGTTCGGATCCGACGCTCGCTCAGGCACGTCTATCGGCATCATTCAAGCAAACAAACGGCTGTCCCCAAGTGAACGGCGCTTCGCTCTCAGGGTTGAGGCGGCGCTTGACGAGGCTTCGCCACCGGTGGAGCTGCACTCCCTGCAATCGAGCACCAAGCCTGGGCTCCAAGATATCGACCGACCCGCTCTCAGCCTGGGTCAGACCTCCATCATTGCCCGACTTGCTGCACCAGGCCTAATGGAGTACCTTGCCCCGCTTCGCCAGGGGTCCCCGTCGCATCCGGGGTGAGACATACCCTCTGAACCTGATCCGGGTCATTCCGGCGTAGGGAGGCGGCGCGTGCTCCGGTGCCCCATTCCGCACGCTTCCTCCCAGTACTGCCAAGGAGGAAGCAATGAACGCCAAAGACAAATTCACCGCCTCGAACGCGCACGTCGATGAAGCCGCCATCCAGCCGCTGCCCAATTCGCGCAAGGTCTACTTCACCGGCTCGCGCGACGATATTCGCGTGCCAATGCGCGAGATCACACAGGCCGATACGCCAACCGCATTTGGCGGTGAAAAGAACCCGCCGATTTTCGTCTATGACTGCTCAGGCCCCTATACCGATCCGGGCGTGAA
>JAVBUM010000066.1:0-23836 GCA_031555325.1 Niveibacterium sp.
CGATGCGAGGGAGTGAAGGTGGTCGCCACTCCTGAATCGGACGTCGTCCTGGCCTCAACCTCCTTCGCTCCGCGCAGGCGGATGCTTGGATTCCCGCCTTCGCGGGAATGACGGGGACGGGAGCCACCCCATGAGCATCCACACCCTCCGCGAAGCCGTCCTCGAAGCCAACCTCGCGCTGCCGCGCCATGGCCTCGTCACCTTCACCTGGGGCAATGTCTCCGGCATCGACCGCGACCGTGGCCTCGTCGCGATCAAGCCCTCAGGCGTGGCGTACGACAAGATGCGTGCCGATGACATCGTCGTGCTCGACCTTGCGGGCGAACGCGTCGAAGGCACGCTGCGCCCGTCGTCCGATACGCCGACGCACCTCGCGCTCTATCGCCGTTACGCCGAGATCGGTGGAATCGTCCATACGCATTCGACGCATGCCTCGGCATGGGCACAGGCGCAGCGCGGCATCCCCGCCTTCGGCACCACGCACGCCGATTACTTTCATGGCGAGATCCCCTGCACGCGGCCGCTGACCGCGCAGGAGGTCGAAGACGCCTACGAACTCAACACCGGCCACGTGATCATCGAAACGCTCGCCTTACGCCGCCCACTCGCAATGCCCGGAATCCTCGTCTCCGAACATGCGCCCTTTGCCTGGGGCAAGTCGCCGGACGACGCGGTGCATAACGCCGTCGTGCTCGAAGAAGTCGCGCGCATGGCACTGCTCACCCTCTCTCTGAACCCGCAGCAGGAGCCAATTCCGGACTATCTGCTCGACAAGCACTACCAGCGCAAGCACGGCAGCAAGGCCTATTACGGACAAGCCGGCGCGGCGCAGCCCCCGATCGATGAAGGAAGGAAATAACCGTGAAACGTTTTGAACAGCTCGAAGTCTGGTTCGTCGTCGGCAGCCAGTTTCTCTATGGACCGAAGACGCTGCAGGAAGTCTCGGACAACGCCACCAAGCTCGTCGCGGGGCTCAATGCCGAAGCCGGCCTGCCGGTGAAGCTGGTACTGAAGCCCACGGTCAAGAGCGCGGAGGAAATCCTCGCCGTCTGCCGTGAGGCGAACAACACGGCGAACTGCATCGGCATCGTCACGTGGATGCACACCTTCTCGCCGGCCAAGATGTGGATCGCGGGCCTCGGCGTGCTCGAAAAGCCGTGGATGCAGTTCCACACGCAGTTCAATGCCGAAGTGCCGTGGGGCACGATGGACATGAACTTCATGAACCTGAACCAGACCGCGCACGGCGGCCGCGAGTTCGGCTTCATCGGCGCACGCATGCGCAAGACCTACGAGGTCGTCGTCGGTCACTGGCAGAACCCCGAATCGCAGAAGAAGATCGGCCGCTGGATGCGCGTGGCGGCGGCGCTGCATGACAGCCGCAACCTGAAGGTGGCGCGCTTCGGCGACAACATGCGCGACGTCGCAGTGACCGAGGGCAACAAGGTCTCGGCGCAGATCCAGTTCGGCTATCAGGTGAATGGCTACGGACTCGGCGATCTGGTGAAGGTCGTCGATGCGGTCGAAGACAGCGAGATCAAGGCCCTCATCGAGGAATACGAGACCCGCTACAAGCTCGCCGAAGCGGTGATGAAGGGCGGCGAAAAGCGGCAGAACCTCGTCGAGGCCGCGCGCATCGAGCTCGGCATGAAGCACTTCCTCGAAGACGGCGGCTTCGGCGCCTTCACGACGACGTTTGAAAACCTCTACGGCCTGCAGCAGCTTCCGGGCCTCGCGGTACAGCGCCTGATGCAGCAGGGCTACGGCTTCGGCGCGGAGGGCGACTGGAAGACCTCGGCCTTCCTGCGCGCGGTGAAGGTGATGAGCGACGGCCTCGAAGGCGGCTCGTCCTTCATGGAGGACTACACCTATCACTTCGCGACAGCGGGCGACTTGGTCGTCGGTGCGCACATGCTGGAAGTGTGTCCGTCGATTGCCGCGGACGCGAAACCGCTGCTTGACGTGCGTCCGCTTTCGATCGGCAAGAAGGATGACCCGGCGCGCCTCATCTTCAACGCCAAGGCGGGCCCCGCGGTGAACGCCAGCCTCATCGACATGGGCAACCGTTTCCGTCTGATCGCCTCGGAGCTTGACGTGATCGATCCGCCGCACGATCTGCCGAAGTTGCCGAATGCGCGCGCGGTGTGGAAGGCGCTGCCGAGCCTTGAAGTGTCAGCCGAGGCGTGGATCCACGCGGGCGGCGCGCACCACGCGGTGTTCAGCCAGGCGATCGGCGCGGATTCCATGCGCATTTTCGCTGCCATGACGGGCATCGAGTTTTTGCTGATCGGCCGCGACACGAAGATCGAAGACTTCCGCAACGAACTGCGCTGGAACGAACTGGCGTTCGCGTTGCGGACATAGCTGGATGGGGCCGTGTACACCCACTACGTGAGCCACACACGACCAGTGTGTGACACGGGAATCACGCAGTCCGCAATTCGGGGCGCGCAAGCGCAAGCGGACGACTATAAAAAACAGGCTCTTGCCGCAGGTATGCAACGAGGTGCGGAGCACTTGGTCGTGCAGGGGTAAAGCACTGGCAGGCGGAATCGGCCCCGTCAAATGGCCGAACCCATACCAAGGAGACAGAGACATGAAGTTCACACGACGCACCATGCTGGCTTTTGCGGGCGCACTGGCGCTTGGCGCGACCTTCGGCGCTCACGCGGCGGATAAGAAAATCACGCTCGGTTTCGCTCAAGTCGGCGCGGAGAGCGAATGGCGCACCGCCAACACGCAGTCAATCAAACAATCTGCCCAAGACGCAGGCATCACCCTTAAGTTCTCCGACGGACAGCAGAAGCAGGAAAACCAGATCAAGGCGATCCGCTCGTTCATCGCACAGAAGGTCGACGTCATCGCCTTCTCACCGGTCGTCGAATCCGGCTGGGATACCGTGCTGTCAGAAGCCAAGGCCGCGAAGATTCCTGTGATCCTGACCGACCGCGCGGTCAACGTGAAGGATGATTCGCTCTATGTCACCTTCATAGGCTCCGACTTCACGGAAGAAGGCCGCAAGGCGGGCAAATGGCTGCTCGACAATTACAAGGGCCAGGGCGACGTAAATATCGTCGAGCTGCAGGGTACCGTGGGTTCAGCACCAGCGATCGACCGTAAGAAGGGTTTCGAGGAAGTCATCAAAGCGCAGCCACGCTTCAAGATCATTCGCTCGCAGACGGGCGACTTCACGCGCGCCAAGGGCAAGGAAGTGATGGAAGCCTTCCTCAAGGCAGAAGGCAAGAAGATCAACGTGCTCTATGCGCATAACGACGACATGGCGATCGGCGCAATCCAGGCAATCGAGGAAGCAGGCCTCAAACCGGGCAAGGACGTTGTCATCATCTCGATCGATGCAGTGAAAGGGGCCTTCGAAGCCATGATGGCCGGCAAGCTAAACGTCACCGTCGAGTGCAATCCGCTGCTCGGACCACAGCTGATGGAGGCCGCCAAGGACGTGGTCGCGGGCAAGCCGCTGCCCAAGCGCATCGTGACCAAGGAAGGCATCTATCCAATGGAAGTCGCAGCGAAGGAATTCCCAAAGCGGAAGTATTGATGCATAGGGCGGGGCGCCAAGGCGCCCCGTTTTTTGTGCCTGGCAAGTCATTGTCGGAAACCGGTCAAACCCTATGATCTCGTCATGCCCGCGCAGGCAGGCATCCAGTGCATCGTGTGTGGTGCTTGGTACCAACTGGGTTCCCGCCTGCACGGGAAAGACGAATCTCCTGGGCGAGCTGTGATTCCGAACACTTGCGGACATGATTGCGAGCGACTTGGGAAGCGTTTCCGAGAAGGGACGACGAACAGCCGCGGAGGCCCTCGCGAGGGGGCGCTTCCAGGAGTTCCGCGAATGGTGTCATCGCAGAACACGACGCCGCTGCTGGAGATGCAGGCCATTTCCAAGCAGTTCCCCGGCGTGCAGGCGCTCAATAAAGCGAACCTAAGACTATTTCCAGGCGAGGTCCATGCATTGATGGGCCAGAACGGTGCCGGCAAATCCACGCTCATCAAGGTACTGACGGGCGTAGAGCACGCCGACAGCGGTGAAATCCGTCTCAACAATATCGTCATCGCTCCAGCAACGGTGCATGACGCACAGAAGCTCGGCATCAGTACGGTCTATCAGGAGATCAACCTCTGTCCAAACCTTTCAGTGGCGGAGAACATCTACATCGGCCGCTTTCCGATGCGTCACAGGTCAATTGCGTGGACCGAGGTCAAGGCGAAAGCGCGTAAATCACTCACGGCACTCAATGTCGATATCGACGTGACGCTACCGCTCAGTACTTACTCAGTAGCAATCCAGCAAATGGTCGCAATCGCTCGCGCACTCGATACCGATGCGCGCATCCTTGTGCTCGATGAACCGACATCGAGCCTCGACGAAGGCGAAGTCGCGCGGCTATTCGACGCGCTACGGCAGCTCAAGGCGAAGGACATCGCGATCCTCTTCATCACCCATTTCCTCGAACAGACCTACGCGATCTCCGATCGCATCACGGTGCTGCGCAATGGCGAATTCGTTGGCGAGTACCTCGCACACGAATTGCCGCAGCTTGCACTGATTGAAAAGATGGTCGGACATGCGATCGACGAAAGCGCCTTTGCGCGCGTAATGGATCATGGCGCAACAACAATCGGCGCAACGCTTCTTCATGCCAAGAGCGTAGGTCGGCGCGGCAAGGTGCAACCAATGGATCTGGAACTCAAGCCCGGCGAAGTGCTTGGCCTCGGTGGCCTGCTCGGCTCGGGCCGTACGGAAACCGCACGCCTGCTCTTCGGTATCGACCGCACCGACAGCGGCCGCATCGAGATCGAAGGTGTAGCAAAGCAGTTCCGTTCGCCGACAGATGCGATCCGCTCCGGTATCGGCTTCTGTCCCGAAGACCGCAAGACCGAAGGGATCGTCGCCGATCTGTCGATCCGCGAGAACATTGTCATCGCATTGCAGGCGCGGCGCGGGCTTTTCCGTTTCATTCCCAAGCGCCGCCAGCGCGAGATTGCCGACACGCTGATTGCTCAACTCGGGATCCGCACGCCGGACGCCGAGAAGCCAATCAGCCAACTCTCCGGCGGCAACCAGCAGAAGGCACTGCTCGCACGCTGGCTGGCCACCAACCCGAGGATCCTGATCCTCGACGAACCCACACGGGGCGTTGACGTCGCGGCCAAGCTCGAGATCATGGATATGGTGAAGATGCAGTGCCGCAGGGGGCTCGCGATCCTCTTCATCTCTTCCGAAATAGCCGAGGTATTGCGCACGGCGGACCGTATCGCGGTACTACGCGACCGGCGCAAGGTCGGCGAACTCGATGGGGCCAAAGCCCGCGAGGAAGATGTTTTCCGGATGATTGCCGGGGCCGATTCATGAGCTGCGCCATGAACAGTACGTCCACCACGGTCCTTGATCGCATGCGAGTGCCTCACCTCGCGCAATATCGGCTCTTCTGGCCAGTGGTCACGCTTTTCCTCCTGCTCGCGGTCAATGCCTGGTTCAACCCGAACTTCCTTTCGATCACGGTTCGACAGGGCCACCTCTACGGAGCGCTGATCGACATCGTGAATCGCGGTGCACCACTCATGCTGATTGCCATCGGCATGACACCCGTCATCGCGACACGCGGTATCGACATTTCGGTGGGTGCGATCGTGGCGATCTGCGGTGCGGTGGCCGCCGGTCTCATCGGCGGCACGCTGATGATCGAAAACGGCGTGCCTGTCTATGTTTCCAAGACGCCGATGCTGCTCGCGCTCACTGCGGCCATCGGCGCCGGGCTGCTATGCGGGCTGTGGAATGGCATGCTGGTCGCGGGCACCGGCATGCAACCAATCGTGGCCACGCTGATCCTGATGGTCGCCGGGCGCGGCGTGGCGCAGCTCATCACCGACGGGCAGATCATCACGGTCTATTACGAGCCCTTCTTCGTGATCGGCAATGGCTTCCTGTTCGGGCTGCCGGTATCGCTCTACATCGTGGCCGTGGTGGCGGGGCTGATGCTCCTGATGGTCCACCGCACGGCACTTGGGCTTTTCATCGAGGCGGTCGGCATCAACCCGGTCGCGGCGCGCTTCGCGGGGCTGGGCGAGCGGCGGATCCTGTTGATGGTCTATGCGTTCTGCGGCATCTGCGCAGCCATCGCCGGGCTCATCGTCGCGTCGAACGTGAAGAGCGCGGACGGCAACAACGCGGGCCTGCTGATGGAGCTCGATGCGATCCTCGCGGTGACGCTCGGCGGCACTTCGCTCGCGGGCGGGCGCTTCTCGCTCACCGGCAGCCTGATCGGCGCGCTGATCATCCAGACGCTGACCTACACGATCTATTCGATTGGCGTGCCGCCGGAGACCAACATGGTGGTCAAGGCAGTGGTGGTGCTGATCGTGTGCCTGATCCAGTCCGCCGAATTCCGTGCCGCGCTGGTGCGCGTGTTCACGAGGAAGGGAATCCAGGCGTGAGGCGTGCATCGATATTCAATCCGGCACTGCTGCCACTCACCGTCACCGCGACCCTGTTTCTAGTGATGTTCGGATACGGATCGATTGCCTATACAGGTTTCCTCTCGGTGCAGGTGTTCTTGAATCTCCTGATCGACAATGCCTTCCTGCTCATCGTGGCCGTCGGCATGAGCCTTGTGATCCTCACGGGTGGCATCGACCTTTCGGTTGGCGCGATCGTGGCGCTGACGACGATGATCTCGGCGACGCTGGTCGAGAACCATCATCTGAACATCACGCTGGCGGTACCCCTTTGCCTGCTGATAGGTGCGATCTTCGGCGTCGTGCACGGTGTGTTGATCCACCACTTCCAGATCCAGCCCTTCATCGTCACGCTCGGCGGCATGTTCCTCGCACGTGGCCTCTGCTATGTCATCAGCATCGATTCGATTTCGATCGCCGACGCCGAATACCAGTCGATCGCGCATCACAAGATCATGCTGTGGGGCGAGAACTTCATTTCGGTGAATGTGGTGCTCTCGCTCGCGATGGTGGCGCTCGGTGTCTGGCTTGCGCACTACACGCGCTTTGGCCGCACGGTGTATGCGATCGGCGGCAACGAGCGCTCCGCGCTGCTGATGGGCCTGCCGGTCGGACGCACGAAGATCCTCGTCTATACCTTCAGTGGCATCTGTTCGGCGCTATCAGGAATCGCTGTCACCTTCTACATGCTTTCGGGCTATGGCCTCCATGCGCAAGGCATGGAGCTCGACGCGATTGCAGCCGTGGTGATCGGCGGCACACTGCTGACCGGCGGCGTAGGCTATGTGGCGGGCTCGCTCATCGGCGTGCTGATCCTTGGCGTCATCCAGTCGCTGATCACCTTCGACGGCACGTTGAGTTCATGGTGGACGCGGATCGCGATCGGGGCATTGCTGTGCATCTTCTGCCTGATGCAGCGGCTGCTGGAGAAACGCGGCAAACGCTCGCTTCAGGGCGTGGCAACGTAGACGCAAAGTGGACGGTAGAGGCCGGCCGCTTGCGGAACCATCGAGACACCTATTGCAACGAGAAATTCAGATTGCTGACGTCATTTAAGCGGATGTTGGCGTTTTGGGTATTGGCCACACCGCTCGTACTGATCGCCTGAATCTGATACACCCCTGCGGCACCCGGATCCTCACTCAGGGGGATCGGCAGCTGCGTCTGGTAGGTACCAAACCAGGGTGGAGCGACGGGCAAGGCGGGTTCCGTGGTGTAGAAGGCGTACGCGCCGGAGTCCGTGGCCGCATTGGTCGAAGCGATCTCATAGAAACGTCCGCCAATCGTCTGGGTCGCACGCAACGTCGCTTGGGCGCTGGCCGTGACAGAGCCGGAAACAGTCCGGTAGATCGAAGTCGGCGGATCGACGGGCCCGATCGTGAATAGTTCTCCCGCCACAACCGGAACATCGCGTATCACACTGCTCGCCCGGCCATTTGCAAACGTCGGGACGATTACGACATCGATCCGGTCGGGGTTCGCGACCTGGGCGATCGGCGAAAGCTTGAAGTTACCGCTGCCGTCCGCCACCGTCGCCTTGATCACCTGCCCACCGCGTTCAGCGTACACCATGGCACCAGGAGCGCCTGTCACCGTGCCGATCAGGTCGCCAGCAACCGACAGGGGCACCGCGGAAATGACAGGCTTAAGGCCAAAGGTTCCATTGCCGCGCCTGACAATCGACTTGCAAGCATCGAAATCGAGCACGAGATCCGTCAACTGGTTGCCCTGAACGGTAAAGTTGCCGTTGATCTTGAGTCCACTCTGCGGGCCGCTGGGCGTATCGAGCGGCTGCTCGACACCTCCGATGGGCACCACTGAATTGGCATTCGGCACGCTGGCATTGCTTTCGAGCACCAGCCGAATCTGTTGGTAGGTTCCAGCCGGCAGGGCGGTTTCACCGAGCGTGTAGAAGACCCCATTGGTCAGCGTAAGCAGGTCGATTTTCTGCGGGCCGGGGCTCAGTACGATCTCGGACCAGCCGGAGCTGCTGTCGCCCGCACTTGCGCTGGTGTGAACCCGCACGCTGTCGACCGTTACAAAGACACTGTTGAACCCGCAGGCCGGCCCGTCGGTCAGCGAGGCTCTGAGCGTGCCTTGCTGCGCTGGCGGAATCAAAGATCCTCCATCCCCGTCTCCGCAGCCCGCCAATGCAAGCAGCCCAGCCAAAACGGCGCCGCCCCTCAAGGCACCAAAGCAAGTGATCCAGCCCATGACTGTCCTTTCGAAAATCGAGCGATCCTGCCGCCAAGCAGTGGTCGATCCGGCTCAGGATAGACGCGTGTCTCATCCCTGCCCCTGCGACACCTCATGAGCGATACCCCCGCTCCAGCCTCAACGCGGCGGCACGCGATGTGCCCGCACCGCGTTGAGCAGGATCGCGATCGTGGTCCCATTGTGCAGCGTCGCGGTCGCAACAGGCTGCAACCAGCCAAGTGCCGCGGCACCGAGGATGGCCGTATTGAGGCCGACGGCGAGCCGATAGTTCCCATCAATGCGGCGCATCGTCGCGTTCGCAAGCGCCTTGACGTCGGCCACACGGCCGATGTCGTCCTCAAGCAGTGCAATGTCGGCTGAAAGCCGCGCGACATCCGCGCCCTTCTGCATCGCAATGCCGACGTGCGCACCGGCAAGCGCCGGTGCATCGTTGATGCCATCCCCGACAAAGACAATGCGCGCACCCCTGCGGGCAAGGTCTTCGATGATTCGCACCTTGTCCTCGGGCTGGAGTTCCGCATGCCAGGCATCGAGCCCCAACTCAGCCGCCATTTCCTGCGCACGCTCTCGATGGTCGCCCGAGAGCATCAGGACCTGTCGCGCGCCAAGTTCACGCAACCGCCGCACTGTCTCCGCACTGTTGGACCGCAAGCGGTCCTTGAGCGCGAGCACGCCGATCAGCTCGCCACCAAAGCCGATATAGAGCAGCGTCTTGCCTTCGCGAAACAGCCGCTCGAACACCGCCTCATGCTTCCTCACCGGAATGCCTTCATCATCTTCGATAAAGTGACGCGAGCCGACGACGATACGTTTGCCATCGATCAGGCTCGCCACCCCATGGGCGACCACAAACTGAACCTCTGTGTGATCGAAATGCTGGCCATCGGTATGCCGGGCAGCTTCGACCACCGCCATCGCGAGCGGATGAAAATAGTGTTCCTCGACCGATGCGGCAAGATGGATCAGTTCGCTCGCCGTGAAATGACGATCAAATGCAATCGAATCGGTGACTTCGAGTGAACCTTCCGAAAGCGTCCCGGTCTTGTCAAACACGAAGGTATCGGCCTGCGCCAGCTTTTCAAGCGCGGTCGCACCCTTGACCAGGATTCCCGCTTTGCCGGCCCCGAACATCGCGGATTTGAATGCAACCGGCGTAGCAAGCTTGAGCGCACATGAGTAGTCCGCCTGCAATACCGCTGCGGCACGCTGCCATTCACCCGAAAACGCATAGGCGCCACCGGCCAAGCCGAGCACCATCGGAACCAGCCGGTCAGCCAGCCGCGAGGCATCAAGCTGCGCCTCGCTCTTCACCGTAAGCGATTGCTCGACGTAGTCGGCGATCCGCGCGGCAACCGTGCCACGCCCCACCTGTTCGGCATATACGCGGAGCCGCCCTTCTTCAACGATCGTGCCCGAGAGCACCGAATCGCCCCTGCCCTTGGCGACCGGCACACTCTCGCCGCTCATCGCCGCTTCGTTGACGAACGCCTCGCCCCCGAGAACGGTGCCGTCGACCTGCACCACGGTGCCGGCGGGGATGATCACCGTATCTCCCACCGCGAGCGATTCGGTGGGAACCAGCGTCTCTGCGCCATCGCGCTCGACCCAGACCTCACTGTCGGCCGGGTGCAGCAGATGCTTGAGCAGTTCGTCGGAGCGGTGGGCGATCGACTCTTCGAGGTATTCGCCCAGCGCTAGCATGAAGGTCGTCGTATTGGCGGCGATGAAGTCCTGGCGCGCCACCGAAATCGCCACAGCAATCGCTTCAAGCACATGCGACGAAAGTCCCTTTGCGAGAAAGTCATGCGTCGCATGGGCAAGCAGTGGCGCGGCCGCAGCGACCGCTATCGGCAACTTCAGGGCGGGAGGCAGCGACTGCGTGGCGAGCAGCGTGGCAAGGCTGCCAACGAGCGCAGCAGGCCCGGGCTCGCTGTTATGCGCGCCACGCCGAGGCAGCGCTCGTGGTGGCGGCAGCCTGGAGAAACCCCGGATCAGCGCCTGGGCATCGGTGGCTTTCGGATCGAACTTCAGCGTGAGACTGTGGATCCTGCCGTTCGCACGCACATCCTCGACACCATGCAGATTAGCCGCCGCGCGTTCGATCGCCTGTGGATCGGAGGGTGCCGCCGCATTGCACCGGTAGCGCAACCGCAAGCGGCCGCGCGTGACGTGCAGCGGCTCGACGTGTGCGAACCAGGTTGCGTCGACCTCCACGATGGTTTGCTGCTTAGGCGTCAGATGCGCGCTCAGCCTCGATTTCAGCCTTGAGATCGCCGACCTGCTCCTTCAGCTCTTCAATGCCGCCCGCGAAGTTTGAGTAGAGCCGGATCGCCGACTTGACGATGTTGCCGCGCAGTTTTTCGTCTGACAGTACATACGCCGCCGCCGCACCGACAACCGCGCCGAGCAGGAACTGTTCGGTGCGGCCACTGCGCCAGCCCGATGGCAACTTAAGGCTGGATAACAAGCCCGCGTCGAAAGGAGCAGAACCATAGGCGGCATCGGTGCCGCTTGAGTCAAAACCCTCCCGCTCGCGCAGGTGCTTTTCAATCGCGCGCTGGCAGGCTTTCTCAAGCCGCTTCTTCTTGCCCATCTTCCGTCTCCTTTTCGAGCAGCGCGCATGCGCCTGTCATAAGAGTGTCAATTGCCGCAATACCGGCCGCGCCGATCGCAAGCGACCATGCCGCTCCACCGTAATCGCGCCGATCAAGCGCATTGGCGGCTGCCGCGCCCGCAGCGAGCGCCGCTCCGCCGCGCAGTGCGTGATGCAGCAGCGCCTTCGGAGCCAGCCTGCCGCCGGGACGCACGGCAAGCAAAAGGCCGGTCGTTGCAAACCCCCGAAGGAATTGATTTGTCATGCGATCAGGCACAGCGGACACGGGAGGCACCAACACACCTGCATGCTTTGCCTTATTACGGCGTTTCACTGATCGCCTCCGCTCACTGCCTTGCGACGTGAGCCGGTGCGCGACGCTGCCGGTTTTTCAGCCATGCCCGGCTTACGTGGCGCGCGCTTGCGCGGTGGCTTCGCTTCGGCGGCAACTGAAACCGTGGCGTCAGGGGCTGCCGGAGTCACGGATTCAGGTGCGGCCACCTCCTCCATATTCGGGGCAAGGCGCTCGCGCAAGCGAGCAGATGAACGCTCGGCCGCAGCCAGCCCACTGACCGTAGCTTCACACAGACGCGTGCGGGCGCTGACAAGACCGCCACGGGTCTGCTTATTGCGCAGCAAGCCAACCGCTGCGGCCCCACCGAGGAGGCCCAGCGCGAAAGGCAGCAGGGGGATCATTTCATTCCTCCTTCCTCTTGCGACCCAATTTTTGTCGCGTGAAGTAAACGGTGGCAGCGCCTGCGGCAATGCCACCAAGCAAAGCAGGCTCGGTGTTGCGCACAAGTGGCCCGAGCGCGCCGAATGCGCCATGCTGGCTGGAGAGCAGTGAAAACGCCTGTTCGAGAAAATCGCCAAGCGGACCGTGTCGGATATGCGCCGCCTCGGGCGGAACGCCTTTTGCCGCATGCATCCGTTCACGCGACACAGCGTCGGCCAAGGCACGCTGGAATGCGGGTGCGGTTTTTTCGAGCGCCTCGTCGGAAAGACGCTTTAGGAAGCCTTCGACTCCGCTCCCGTCAACAGCCGCAGCAAGCATCCGTAGTCGGGCAGCCTTCGCGGCCTCGCCACGCAGGGCGCGCCCGCAGTTCTCACTCCATGACGATGAAATAAGCGCGGGTTTTTGTGCAAATGGATCAAGCGGACACACCGCGCCGAGGCGTTCGAGCTGCACGACACATTGACGGATGCGGCGTTCGCAGTCCTTCAGGGCTGTGGGAAACGGCTGCCGCGCACCGAAGGCCGCAACGATCCGCGTATGGAAGGCGCGTGATGCATACTCCTCCCGGATTGCGCGCCACAGCGCTTCGTGGGTACCAACACGGCCGCGGGGCATTGCTGGCTCAGGCCCGCGCATCGCGGAACTCCGCATAGTGCACGGCGATGAGGCGCCACAGCCGATCCGCCGCCGCGCTGCGTTCACCACCCAGCAGGTCACCCCATGCATCCGGCGAAATGATCTCCTTGTCATATTCAACAATGCACGAGCGGGCCAGCAGGTTCACTCGCAGCGACCTCACACCCGGCAGCCGATCCAGTACATGCTGAAAGCCGCGCGCCTCGGCAAGACCGGCGCGTTCGCCCTCGCCAATCTCGATCGCTTCGAGCTTCATGCGTATCCGCCCCGGAATGTGGTGAACGATGGATACGGCAGAGGCGAAGCGGCGGAAAGGTTCAAGTTCGTGCATGGCGGCTCCGTCGATGATCAGCGCGTGATTGAGCGCCGGTGAATGTAGAGGTGCGTACCGAGGCACGCAAGGAAAGCGCCGCCCGCGATCGCGTGAGCGTACTTGCGTCCACTGGCCGCCAGCACCAGCGAGGTTGTGAGCGTGGCGAGAGCACCAAGCTTGGCGTAGCGGTTGACGCGTCGCTTGAATGGTCGCCCAGTCGTGGGGCTTGTGCTACCCAGGATGGCGACGGTGGCCTGCACGATCTGGCCTGGCTTGACGCGACTGCGCTCGTAATGCACCACAACGCTGCCGACCGCCGCGTTTCCCCGCGTCGAACTCACGCCTTCCTGCGCATTCAGCGCAGCCTCCAGACGGGCAAGCGTTTCTGGATCACGCAGGGCCATATCCTTGAGCCGGATACGGCCGGGTACCGAAGAAGCGATGTGAGTCATCTGGCTGGATTCAAGATGCCACGCTGGACTTGCGCAGTAACAGACTCGATCCTAGCCAAGGCACCAGAGGTGCTGTCCGATCCAACGGCAATCCCGACTGGGAAGTGGCACCAAATTGATGTGAATCAGTCTTGTGTTTGAGGCGCAGGACTGTCTCGCACCACGACCTGCCCTCCTTTCCGTACCCGTCGTGCTCGTAATGATTTGCGCCCAGGACAAGGCATGGCAAGGAGAACAGCTGCTGGTGGCAGTGCTCACCTCATCTCGTCGCACGGAAGAGCAGTGGATAAAGCGACAGCACCAACAGAACCGCCATTGAAACGTTGAAAATACGTAGCACTCGGGGATCGGCAAGCCTGCTGCGCAATGCCGCGCCAAACGCCGCCCAGCTGCCGACGCAGGGCGCATTGATCGCGGAAAAGAGGATCACGATCACCGCAAGTGCACCAGCACCGCCACGCTCGGGCATATAAGTCGTCAAAGCCCCCATTGCCATCACCCAGCACTTTGGGTTGAGCCACTGGAAGGCCGCCGCCTCGACAAAGCCAATTGGCTTAGACCCGCGCGCCTCACTCGTGAACGGCACCGAATGCGCGATCTTCCACGCCAGCCAAAGCATCCATGCGGCGCCAATCCAACGCAGCGCCTCATGCAGCCAAGGCAGTGAATTGAAGAGCTGGCCGAGGCCGGCGCCGATCGCGGCAAGCATCACGGCCAGCCCGATCGAGACGCCGCAGATGTGGGGAATGGTTCGGGCAAAACCGTGATTGATGCCAGAACTCAACAGCATCGCGTTGTTCGGCCCAGGGGTGATCGAGGTGACGAAGGCATACGCGCTCAACGCCATCAGCAAGTCTGAAGGCAGCATTGTCCCTTCCTTTCAGGAATATCCACGCAATGGCACGGCCCACAAGGCCATCCATCGCGAAAATTTGAAATGGAGCCGGCACCGACGGTGCCGGCATTGGCGTCAGGTTGCTGCCGCCGTCTCGCTCTTCGGGCGCACCAGTCCGTCTGCCTTGAACATCTGCTTGATGCCGCGCACCGCCTGCCGGATACGATGTTCGTTCTCGATCAGCGCAAAGCGCACATATTCATCGCCATGGTCGCCAAAGCCAATGCCGGGCGAGATCGAGACCTTCGCCTTCTCCAGTAGTTGCTTTGCAAATTCGAGCGAGCCAAGTGCGCGATAGGGCTCGGGAATCCGCGCCCAGATATACATCGCCGCCTTTGGCAGCTCGACATCCCAGCCAGCTTCCATCAGGCCCTTGTGGAGCACGTCACGCCGGCGTTGGTAAGTGGCGGCGATGTCGCGCACGCATTGCTGATCGCCTTCGAGTGCGGCGATGGCCGCCACCTGCAGCGGCGTGAAGGTGCCGTAGTCGTGGTAGCTCTTGATGCGTGCGAGCGCGGCGACGAGGTCCGGATTCCCTACCATGAAGCCGATGCGCCAGCCGGCCATGTTGTAGCTCTTCGAGAGCGTGAAGAACTCGACCGCAAGGTCCTTCGCACCTGGCACCTGCATGATCGACGGTGCCTTCCAGCCGTCGAACACGATGTCGGCGTAGGCGAGGTCATGCACCACGAGGATGTCGTGCTTCCTGGCCAGCGCGATCACACGCTCGAAGAAGTCGAGCTCGACGCACTGCGCGGTCGGGTTCGAGGGGAAGCCGATCACGATCATCTTCGGCTTCGGGTAGGTGCCGCGGATCGCGCGTTCGAGTTCGGCGAAGAAATCGACGCCCGGCACAATCGGCACCGAGCGGATGTCTGCCCCGGCGATGACCGCGCCGTAGATGTGAATCGGATAGCTCGGGTCCGGCACCAGCACGGTGTCGCCGCGATCAAGCGTGGCGAGCATCAGATGCGCGAGGCCTTCCTTGGAGCCGATCGTGACGATAGCTTCGGAATCCGGATCGATGTCGATGTCGTAGCGGTCCTTGTACCAGCGCGAGATCGCGCGGCGCAGGCGCGGAATGCCCTTCGAGGCCGAGTAGCCGTGCGTGTCCGGCCGCTGCGCAACCTCGACGAGCTTGGCGACGATGTGCGGCGGCGTGGCCCCGTCGGGGTTGCCCATGCTCATGTCGATGATGTCTTCGCCACGGCGGCGCGCGGCGAGTTTCAGCTCGGCCGTGATGTTGAAGACGTAGGGCGGGAGACGATCGATGCGCGCGAAACGGCGCTTTCCGGACGAAGCGGACATTGGATGACTTTCACGTAGGCGCCCGGAACCGTCCGAGCGACGTGGGCCGTGGAATCGGCCCGGCGGCGATATTACGATGCGCGGCGGCAATCGACCAAGCACGGCTTTTCACACACCGCCAATCAATCCGGAATGACGATAATGGCTGGCCCGCGCACGCTACACAGTCTCTCGATGCAGGAACTCGAAGCCCTTCTCAGATTCCCGGACGCCCGCCAAGTCCTGGCCACCGCGATCGCGTGGCCCGACAAGCGAAAGCGCGAAGCCGTTACTTGGCTGGTCAGCCACTGGAAGCGCCACAGCGAAGCGATCGAGGCAGCTTCACAAACGGGCAGCACGCAGTGGATCAACATGGTGGTAATCAACGCTGCACTGGCGAAAACGGTACGGCAAGCGCTCGCCATCCGCCCGCCCGGCTCCCACCACACTGGCATCCGTAATCTGGATGCACGGTGTGATCCGCACGCCGCAAATGCCGGAGGGAAGATAGCGCTCTTTGCGGCACTGGCCGGGCATGGGCGCGAGTGGGTGGCCGACTATCTGACGGCGGTGCAGGGCGGCGAGACCCGCAAGCCGATGTACATCGACCTGCTGTTGGCTCTCGCCAGTGGCTTCGATCTGCCGCTGCCCGACGAAGCCTCCGTGCTCCAAGCCTGGGGCGCGTACTTTTGGACAGTGCTTGACCGACCGCGCTGGCCCGAGGACGCGCCGCCCTATTACCCGAGGCAAGTCAGCCGCCTAGAAGTAGCCCGAACCAAGGATGGCAACCCGGCACTGAAGGCAGAGACGATTACGGTGGCAACGCCGGAACAGGCGGCAGAAATACTGTTCGCGCTGCCAGAGATGATGCGGCTCATATTCTCCGTGCGCGACGGCTCCCTTTCGCTGCTCCATGGCTATTTCGACCAGAACTCTGCAGACCAAGTCGCCGCCATCGTGGCGGTGCTGATCGATCGCAGCGTACTGGACCGCACCCAGCTCGCGGCGGACGCCGTCGCAGCACTCACACGCGGCGACTCGGTCAATGCGCAACGCATGAACGTTCGTCTGCTGATGGCTGCAAACCCCGGTCCCGCGATACTCGCACCACATGCCGATACGCTGTGCAGCATCCTTGCAAGTGGGCATGGCACCAGCGCCGATTGTGCACAGACCCTCCTGCGCCGCCTGGACGCCGCGCAACCGCTGGGCGAGGAACTGTTTGGACATGCTTGCCAGATCGTTTTTGCTCGCAAGGAAAAGGGGCTCTGCAAGACACAACTGGCCTGGGCCTCAGCCTGGCTGGCGCGCGACCCGAAGCGCTTGCAGGCGGGTCTGCATGGGATCGCCCATGCCCTGGCAGCAAGCGATTTTGTCCTGCAGCGTGCAGCGGCCGACAAATTGCTGGCATACCGCGATCGGCTAACGCCCGATATGCGCAATGTGATTGCCGGGCACGTCCGTCTCTGTGAGGGCATGCTCGACGCCAGCCTTTACGCTGAACTGCTCAATGCCCTGGGGCAGGATGTCGAGACTTCTGGCGGAGCTTCGTACACGCAGCCCAGTCTGGAAGCGGGGCCGTCTCACTGCATCCCCTTCAACCCCATCGAGATGCCTGACGATGCCGCACTCGCACGCGTCCGAGCGAATCAATTGAATTACTCGAAGGAACAAATCCTGGATCTGGCCGTACGCTTGTCGAACGACGGTCGGCAAGCCGCGGCCCGAACGCTGTTGTCGCACATCGAAAGCGGACAGTGGTTTGACGCGCTTCACTCCGAACTCAGCCTGGTGGCACGCAAGCGTTCGCGGGAAGCCATCGCTGCGCTGAACGAAGGGCGGTACTACGCTCTGTTGTCACGCCCAAGCTACGCCCATGGTGCGATCTCCCAAAATGATCTGCTCTCTCGTCTGCGGGAACTGGGCACACAGCAAAAAGCCGCCGAACCGCTGGACTTTCTTGCCGCCCTCATGCGCACACAGGATTTCGATGCTGCCGGCATTGAGGCACTACGAAGGATTGGCTCCCCTCAAGCCGGGATCGCGGCGCGCTTCTTCGCTGCGGGCGGCATGACGCAACTGCGTACTCACTGGCGAGTTGTGGGCAGCGAGGTACCCTGCCCTTACAAGGATGACCATCACTGGCCCAGCGCCACCGGGCGCGAAATCTGCATCACCCTCGAAGGCATGGCGGAACTCCCGGAGATCGACGGCATTCCGGTTGGTTGGGCGAGGGGTTTTACCCCTACCACGGTGCCGCATGTCTACCCCTTCGATCTTGTGCGCGAGTTGCTCACGGACGTCCTGCCCAGCCATGGCGAGCCGCTTGCCGCGCTCTATCTTTGGGGATTTCGCAAGGCGGGGCTGGCGTACAACTCCGACGGCGGACGCGAGACCGCCCGCGCCCTGCCACTATTCCTCGACGCCGGTGGCCCCGCCGGACCGGCGTTGCATCTGGCCGTGCTCTATTGCATGTCTGCCAACGATGCCGAAGGACGCCTGGCAGGCAGCGACGGCCTGCTCACCCTGATCACCCAGGGGCGTTATGACGGATCGCTTGCATCCAGACTCACTGCCGCCGCCATCGACTGCGGCAGTCTCAAGGCGGGCCGCCTGGCCGCTTCGCTCGAACAGGTCGCTTCAGCCGGGGCGCAGGCACAGGTCTGGCCGTTGCTGCGCGCCGCAATCACCACCGCACTCGCCCGAGACGACAAGCCTGCAGGCACCCATCAACTGCTGGCACTTGCCAGCCGCCTCGCCCCCGCACTGAACGCACACGATACGATTCCCGGCCTTGCCGGGACTGCGGCCAGAAAAGGCAGCACCAAGTTGATCATGGAGGCACGTCGCCTGCATCAGCTGCTGGCCAATGAGGGAGCGTCATCATGAGCCAGGCGGTCGCCAAAGCGTCTGGTTACATTCGGGCCTCCCGCTACGAAAGCGGCACCGCGCAAGACTGCATGACGCTGCAGACAGCCGCCGGACTCACGCCCGAAGGACGGGTCGATCATCCCGTCTTTTTCCGTGGAACTGTGGTGCGACCGGACGTCGCCGCCGCCGGCTTGCGCATGCTGGCCGAGATCGCCTATACACGCTATTTCAATCCGATGCCGGGTCGAGGCTCGCTCGACCCCATCCTCACCGCCAACGGTGATCGCCTGCGCTGCGAAGCGTTTTCTGCCTGTAACGGAGTTTATGCACGGCTTGATCTACTCAGCGAGAGTTTTGACAACGCGAGCCTTGGGCTGGGTACCACCAACATCGACATCAATCCACCGCTGGCACAAGCGCTGGCCGGAGTCCGCCCCCGTCATCGCCTGCATCTGAATGTCGGCCCCGATCAGGTGGAAATGACACCAGCATCGGATATTCATGTCGAACGGAAGGTCGATTTGCCCGAACGCTGGGTGCGCGCCCTAGCGGAAACACAATCCATCGCCCCCACCCTGGAATCACGTGCACGCTTCAACGCGGTCGGCTGGCAACGCTTCCTCAACGCCCTGCCCATGGTCGGTGGCAGCGGCTCGGGACCAAGCATGTGGCTGCTGCCAGGCACAAATGGACTACGCCAGACAGCACGGCCAGCGCGCGGGGCGATTTCACTCGCGGGCACCGCGCGCCTGTCGGCTGTCAAGCGGCTGCAACATCTGGTTCAGGATGCTCATGTCTATGGCCCCTCCATCGAAGCCGATACCCCGCACGCCGTCAGTGCATGGGAGTTCACACTTCCTGGCGCACGCGTCCTGCTCATGCTGTCGCCTGAGCCCTACCGCGGGTTTTCCGGCGAAGGCACGGTGTTGCCCGCGCTCACCCAGGCCTGCGCCGCGGATGCCATTACGCTGCAAGCCCTGCTCGCCTGGGAGGCCACCATCGACTCCACTGCTCTGGCGGCGGAAACGGGATTCGATGCAGGGCGCATCCATCGCGCGCTGCAATACCTCGCAACCTCCGGCCACCTTGGATTCGACCTGCACGAACGCTGCTACTTCCATCGTCAGCTACCCTTTGTCGAATCGCGTCTGGAGCAGAACTATCCACGGCTTGCCGCCGCACGAGCGCTGGTAGCCGCCGGAGCCATCACGCACGAGCAAGCACATTTACGCATTGCAAGCGACGATCACTTTCAGTGGGTGGGTTTTGAGGGCGGCACGCCCCATTGCACCTGCCTGTTCTGGACGCGCTACCGGGGCACGCGCGGACCGTGCAAGCACATTCTGGCTGCGCAGTTGTATCTGGAAAAATGAGCGGGGAAATCGATGCCACCCCTTGGCTGCAGATGATCGCTGCAGCGCACCACCGTCAGATGTTATTTCTCAGCCCAGCGCGCCAAACCGCTCCGCCAGTACAGCCCCTGCAGCATAAGCAACCCCTATCGCCGTTGCCATTGCTGCGGCCCATTTCCAAAAGGATGGCGGCATGCCAAAGCCGCCCTCTTTTTTGTAAGCCACGATGCCCCAGTTTGGAGCGGTCGGGTCGGTAAATCTGAGCCCATGCGAGTCCGGGGTTCCCGTCAGGCCAAAAGCAGCCTTCTGTTCGGCGGTGAGATCGCCCACGTTGTGTGGCAGCCCTTTTGTGATGGCGCCTGGCATTGCCCCATATGCGAACTGTTTCTTGGCAATCTCAGGCGTAAACCACGCTCCCATGCGGGGGTAGCTTGGCAGCCACAGATCAGCAGAACCCATGATTTGTGGCGTTGCCTGGGGAGGTGGGCCCGCATCACCCCCATCCCCTCCCAAAAAGGACTGGGGCGCCCCTCCCCACCAAACGTCATACCTGTCGATTTTCGGGTTGTAGACGGAGACTGCGCCGCCGTTCAAGGCAGGCAAGACGAAATCCTCGCTATCGCCCGCACGGCGTGCTTCCGTTTTCAGCCCGCCGTAGTTGTTGTGGATGTAGTTCAGGGTCGACGAATCAAACCCTTGGTTTGCATCGGGCAATTGGCCATCCCCTCCCGTTGCCACGAAAGGGTGATACGGGCCGGTGATGCCATCTAGGTTTACTGGCGTGAAATTCGTGTACTGATCCGGGTTAAAGGCTTGCTTGGCAAGCCACGCTTTGTGGGCTGGGGATTTGGCCATGATGAGACCCGCTGTGCGACAGGCGATCTTACGATGGACGCCATGTGGCGTAATCATTTTCTCTCGCCTGAACAGTGTGAATCTCGAAAAACCGCAGAAGCACGGCGACATGTGATGCATCGCGGGGTTCTTCCCTCGCTGCAAGCCAATCCAAGTCCCTGAACCCACTGGGGTTTCTTCCTTGACAAGCGCGCAGCCGGCCAAGCAAACTTCTCGTCTTTGCGCCGCTTTGATCTCCTCAGCTTGCTGGGCGCACGGTTCTCCGGGACCGGAATACAGCTAAAGCGAGACCACGTGTTTCTGTTTCCAAGAACCCGTTCGCTCGCCAAGGCCGAACGGGTTTTTCCATTCTGGACGATGACGCTTTATATCCCTGACCATTTCGCCGCACAGAACCGTGAAGCGATTGCCGAACTGATTGCCGAGAATCCGTTCGCAACGCTGATCAGCATGGCCGGCAGCGAACCGGTCATCACGCTCGTGCCATTCGTTGCGGCAGAAGACGGCTCGCTGCTGGGCCACGTTGCACGTGCCAATCCGCACGCGGCGCTGCTCGGGGATGGTGAACGCGCCACCGCCATCTTCCATGGACCGCACGCCTACGTTTCGCCGACCTGGTACGAACAGCCAGGCGTTCCGACCTGGAACTACGTCGTAGCGAGTGTCACTGCCCGCGTCCGTCCGCTGCAGGGCGAGGCAGCGCAAGCGTTACTTGACCGCCTGATCGACGCCTTCGATCCGGACCCATTCGGCGAAACCGGCACACGCCATCTACGTGCGGACGAGCGCGTCGGCATGCTGGAGCACATTCACTGCTTCGCACTCGAAATGGAAAAGATCGAGGCGAAGTTCAAGCTATCGCAGAACCGCAGCATTTCCGACCGCCAGCGCGTGATCGCCGCACTGGGCCAACAGGACGATGCACAAGCGCAGGCCGTCGCCGGCATGATGCTCAGCCAGCTCGCGCGACCCCGCTGATTTCACCGCCTGCTCGAATGCAGGCACCTCAGGACGAGAACCATGACGATGCAAGCCGACCGTACCCAAGAACTCCGCGACCTGCTCGAATCCCGCATCCTGCTGCTCGACGGCGCGATGGGCACCATGGTGCAGCGGCACAAGCTGCAGGAGACCCATTACCGTGGCACGCGCTTCGCGGATTGGCATCGCGACGTCAAGGGCAACAACGATCTGCTCCTGCTCACCCAGCCGAAGATCATCCGCGACATCCATGCGGCCTACCTCGAAGCCGGCGCGGACATCATCGAGACGAACACCTTCAACGCCACGCGCGTCTCGCAGGGCGAGTACGGCATGGAGGCGCTGGCCTTCGAGCTGAACGTTGAGGGCGCGCGGCTGGCGCGCGGCGTCTGCGACGAGTTCGCGGCAAAGACCGGCCGCCCGCGCTACGTCGCCGGCGTGATCGGGCCGACCTCGCGCACCGCCTCGCTGTCGCCCGATGTGAACGACCCGGGCTTCCGCAACGTCACCTTCGACGCGCTCGTTGCCGACTATCTCGAATCGGCCAAGGCGCTCGTCGAAGGCGGCTCGGACATCCTGCTCGTCGAGACGATCTTCGACACGCTCAACGCCAAAGCTGCGCTGTTCGCGATCCAGAAACTCTTCAACGAAGCGGGCCGCCGCTGGCCGGTGATGATCTCCGGCACCATCACCGACGCGTCGGGTCGCACGCTCTCGGGCCAGACGACGGACGCCTTCTGGGATTCGCTCGCGCACACCGATCCGCTGACCATCGGCCTGAACTGCGCGCTCGGCGCCAAGGAGCTGCGCCAGTACGTCGAGGAAATGGCGCGCGTGTCCGAGACCTGGCGCTCGGCACACCCGAACGCGGGCCTGCCGAACGCGTTCGGCGAATACGACGACACGCCCGAGAACATGGCGCGACAGGTCGGCGAGTGGGCGCAAAGCGGTTTCGTGAACATCGTCGGCGGCTGCTGCGGCACGACCCCGGAACACATCAAGGCGATCGGCGAGGCCGTGTCGACCGTGAAGCCCGCGTACCGCCCGAAGAAGTCGCATGTCATGCATCTGTCCGGGCTGGAACCGCTCGCCATCGGCGACGACTCGCTGTTCGTGAACGTCGGCGAGCGCACGAACGTGACGGGCTCGAAGGTCTTCGCGCGCATGATCCTCGAAGGCCGCTTCGACGACGCACTCGCCGTCGCTCGCCAGCAGGTCGAGAACGGCGCGCAGGTCATCGACATCAACATGGACGAGGCGATGCTCGATTCCATGGCCGCGATGGAGCGCTTCCTGAAGCTCATCGCGTCCGAGCCGGACATCGCGCGCGTGCCGGTGATGATCGATTCGTCGAAGTGGGAAGTGATCGAGGCCGGCCTCAAGTGCCTGCAGGGCAAGGGCATCGTCAACTCGATCTCGATGAAGGAAGGCGAGGAGAAGTTCCTCGAACAGGCGAAGCTCGTGCTGCGCTACGGCGCCGCGGCCGTCGTGATGGCCTTCGACGAGAAGGGCCAGGCCGACACGTATGAACGCAAGACCGAGATCTGCAAGCGCGCGTACGACCTGCTGACTGGCATCGGCTTCCCGCCCGAGGACATCATCTTCGACCCGAACGTGTTCGCGATCGCCACCGGCATTTCCGAGCACGACAACTACGCGGTCGACTTCATCGAGGCCGTGCGCTGGATCCACCAGAACCTGCCGCACGCGAAGACCTCCGGCGGCATCTCGAACGTGTCCTTCTCGTTCCGCGGCAACGACCTCGTGCGCGAAGCGATCCACACGGTGTTCCTGTACTACGCGATCAAGGCGGGCCTGACGATGGGCATCGTCAACGCTGGCCAGCTCGGCGTGTATGACGAACTCGAACCGAAGCTGCGCGATCTCGTCGAGGACGTGGTACTCAACCGTCATCCCGGCGCGGGCGAGGCGCTCGTCGAGTACGCGCAGACGGTGAAGGGTTCGGCGAAGGAGCGTGTCGAGGATCTGTCGTGGCGCGAGCAGTCGGTCGGCGAGCGGCTCAAGCACGCGCTGGTGCGCGGCATCACCGAATACGTCGTCGCCGACACCGAGGAAGCGCGCGCCGCGCTCGAAGCCGAAGGCCGGCCGCCGCTGTCGGTCATCGAAGGGCCGCTGATGGACGGCATGAACGTCGTCGGCGACCTCTTCGGCGC
>JAVBUM010000091.1:0-59349 GCA_031555325.1 Niveibacterium sp.
GACATGGACGGCCTGTTGCTCGATTCAGAACGCATCGTGCTCGAAATCAGCCGTGAAGCGAGCGAAGCACTCGGGCTCGCGTGGCGGCGCGAGGTCGCGCTGGCGATGATCGGCCGCAACACTATGGACAACAACGCCCTACTGCGTCGAGAGTACGGCGATAGCTACCCGTTCGAAGCGCACGCGGCCGAATTCGGGCGCCGCTATGAAGCCCTGATCAGAAGTGGCGCTATTCCGCTCAAGCCTGGCGTCCATGAACTGCTAGACCGGCTCGACGCGCTCGCCATCCCACGAGCTGTCGCAACCTCGACAGCCCACGAACGCGCAGTGCTAAAGCTACAGGCCGTCGGTCTGTTCGAACGCTTTAACGCACTCATCGGCGGCGATGAAATCTTGCGCGGCAAACCTGAGCCAGACATTTTCCTGGCAGCGGCGGCGCACCTCAAGGTCGATCCGTTGCGCTGCCTTGCGCTTGAAGACTCCAATGCCGGTGCGCGCGCAGCATTGGCCGCCGGCATGTCGGTTCGGTTGATTCCCGACCTGCTCCAGCCGGACGCCGGGGTTCTCGCCGCGGGAGCCCGGGTGCTGGATAGCCTGCACGAAGTCATCGGAGAACTCGCATGAAGCGGCTCCTGAACACCGCCAGCATCCTGCTAGTCTGCACGTCGGCCACGGCCCAAACACAGGCCGCCACATCAACGTCGAATGCCTCGGCCCCCTCGACGATCGGTTCGGCGGCCTTCTGCCTGTTCCCGCTACCGGCCGCAGATAACGGCAACCAGCGCTGGGTCAACCTTGGTATCGTGCAGTTCGTCGATGTCCTCCCCGAGCATGTACTGGTTGTTTACGGAGGTGGCAATTTTGGTAGCGGGCACGAAATCCGAATCCCGACCAAGAGCCGCGAAGAAGCCACCGCGATACTTGGCAGGCTGCGCCAGACTGCCGAAGAATGCGCAAGGCGTCCGATCCCTCCGTTGATCCTCAGAGAGGACAGAAAATGATGCGGATCGGCACGATGAATGCGCCCGATGCTCCCTGTTTCAATGGATTGGGGGTGTTGCTCGAACACGAGTCGCTCTTGGTCTTCCGTCATTTCGGTTGTTTCCGCACAATCAATCCGATGCTCAAGGTCCGTATGCTGATCTGCGACGGGGGTCGCATTCTGGGTGACTCGGTCTTCACTTGATCCGGCGAGCTACACCAGCAGCGGTGTCCTCGAATGCCCGCGGGGATCGTTGCGATTCGAGGCGCGCGGGACAAGCACCCCCGCGCGCCCTTAGAATCTCGTTTTTGCGCTAATCCCCGCATCATGATCGGACGCCTGCGCGGCACCTTGGTCGAAAAGAATCCACCGCAAATACTGCTCGATGTCTCCGGCGTCGGTTACGAACTCGAAGTGCCGATGAGCACTTTCTACAACCTGCCCGCCACGGGCCAGCCGGTCGCCCTGCATACCCACCTTGCAATACGCGAGGACGGGCATTTCCTGTATGGCTTCGGCTCCGAGGACGAGCGCACCGCTTTCCGTCAGTTGCTCAAGATCAGCGGAATCGGTGCTCGTACGGCACTCGCCGTGCTATCGGGTCTGTCGGTCGCCGAACTCGCCCAGGCGGTTGCGGCGCAGGAAGCAGGGCGTCTGGTGAAGATTCCCGGGATTGGTAAGAAGACTGCCGAACGCCTGCTGCTCGAACTGCGCGACAAGCTGCAGAAGACCCTGCCCACAGCGCATGCCGCGGCGATCAGTGCTCCTGCTGCCGCGCAGAGCGACATCGCCAACGCCCTACTCGCACTCGGGTACAACGATAAGGAAGCGCAGGGCGCCCTCAAACAATTGCCCCCCGACATTGGCGTGTCGGACGGCATCCGCGCCGCGCTCAAGCTACTTTCCAAGGCTTGAGCCCGGCCCGCTTGTGCTCCCAGCCACGGCTGAGAGTGCGGAGGATTCACGAATGACCGATTTCATCCAGGCCGAACCACCGCTGACCGATGACGAGTTCATCGAACTCGACACTCTGCTCTCGCGATTCGACGATTCACTCTCGCTCGAAGAGCTTGATGGCTTTTTCTGCGCACTCGTCGTGGGCCCGGTGACAGTGCTTCCCAGCGAATGGCTAACCGCTGCGCTCGGCGTTGAAGAGCCCCGCTGGGAAAGCGAGACCGATGCCAAGCGTTGCATCGGTCTCCTGATGCGGCACTGGAACACCGTGACGCGCAGCTTCCGCGAGGACTGGTCCGGCGTAACCGCCGACGAAGGCGCGGACGCCATGTACTTCCCTTTCCTCGAAGATCCGGAAGCTTCCGGCTGGCCGCTTGCCGAGGGCTGGGCACGCGGTTTTCGCGACGCACTCGACTGGCTTGAGGACGCCCACTGGGACGCGCTGGAAGAAGATGAGGAGTGCGTAACACTGCTCAACCTGATTGCCGCACTCGACACGGGCGAGAAATCCGCCGGCCATCCGCTGACCGAAGATGAGCGCGACGAGATCCTCAGCCCGCTCGCCGCAGGCCTGCAATACATGTACGCGTTCTGGCGCCGGTACCTACGTGTGGTTAATGCACCGCGCGAACCCTTCCGCGCCACGGAAATCCCTGGACGCAACGATCTTTGCCCGTGTGGCAGTGGTCGCAAGTTCAAGAAGTGCTGCGGCGCGCCCGAAAAGCTGCACTGATCACACTCGGCAGACGCTCGTAGACCCGCCAGTCCGCTGGAAGAGCTATGCGCTGCGTCTGCCTCGATGAGCCTGGTTGGCAGCTATGTTGCGCTATCCAAGCCGCTCGTCGCCGTCATCCCGGTGTACCTGCTCCCATGGCCGCGCTTCAGCATCGGTGGGCTCGCGATGCTGCGCCAGATTCACCCGATTAAACTGGCACAACTCGACCGCAGTACCTGGAAGCTGCTATTCCTACGGAGTTTTTTGGCAACTTCTGTTCTCGATCTGCATGCTGCTCGGCGTCGCGCGAACCAGCGCGGTCGCCAGCGGCGTGACCCTCGCAACGCTGCCAGTGAGCGTCGCATTCGGCTATGCCACGGTGGCCATCTTGCTGGCAGTCCAGCCGGCCGGACACACCGCCGCCAATTCGCAACGCTGACCATCCGCTCAGGCAGGCACATCCGTACGTTTCATGCCGGCGTGCTTGCGAGACGCTATTCAGCGTCTATGCTGCCAAAAGTACTGTGTTAGCGCCTCCGTCCGTGGCGTCACCGGCGATTTGCCAGGCCCGGCGGGATGGAGCGTTCCCCATGGCTGCCTGGCTTGCATCAGGAGGCTTCATGAAGCGACACGCTGCATTCTCCCCCCGCCTGCTCGCGCTTCTGCTTGCGGGTCCGACTTTGCCGGCCTTCGCTCAGCAAACCTATAACCCGTCCTGGTATCTGCTCCCCAGCATCAACACGATGTGGCCGGACAACGAATGGAACACCGACGGCAATCGTGTGGGGGGCGGCGTGCGCATTGGCAAACCGATCTCGCAGCACTTCGACGTACAGCTCGGTGGCGACTACGCCTGGAGCGCCGAGGAGGATCGCAAGTATCGCCAGACCCTCTTTGGCGGGGACGTCCTGTGGATGCTCTCGCGCAGGCAATGGCGGCCGTTCCTCAGCATCGGCGCAGGCGGCGCGCGCGACCAGCAGTCGAGCAATCTCACCAGCCATGGTGAAACGGTTCCCTACGTCAGCGGCGGCGTCGGCCTACAGGCCTTCTTCAGCGAACGCTGGTTCGGCCAGATCGATGGCAGGTATGTATATAGCTTCCTCGACAAGGAGGACTGGGCATTCCGCCGCGACGACGCTGGCGACTGGCGGTTGAACCTTGGCATCGGCTATCTGTTCAGTGCACCGCCGAAGCCAGTGCCCGTCATCGCTGCCGCACCCCCACCAGCCCCCGAACCAGCCCCCGTACCACCACCACCTCCACCGCAACCGAAATTTGAGAAGGTCACGCTGGAGGCCGAGAGAACCTTCGAATTCAATTCGGCCAAGCTAGGCCCAGGCATGGGCAAGCTCGAAGAAATCGCCAACACGCTGAAGGCTCAGCCGGACATCCCCAATATCAGAGTTACAGGCCACACCGACCGAATCGGCTCCGACAGATACAACATGAAGCTCTCGCAGGAACGCGCCGATGCAGTCAAGGCACGGCTGGTTGAGCTAGGAATCCCCGCTGAAAAGATCGAAGCGAGGGGCATGGGCAAGACAAATCCGCTCGTGCCGTGCGAAGGCATCAAGAAGCGCAAGGCCCTGATCGAATGCCTGGCCCCGAACCGCCGCGTCGAGGTCGAGCCCATCACGATCGAGCGTCAGGTCCAATAATCAGGCGTGCTCTCGCAAACGCACACGGCAGGTGGTCGCGCGCGTTTGCGCCTCCGGGGTGGTCCGGGAATCGACTAAACTCGCGGGATGATCGAAACCGACAGCCTCGCCCCGCTCCCCGGATCCGGACGGATCGTTTCAGCCGGCAGCGCCTCGCAGCAGGAGGAAGTACTCGAACGCGCGCTACGCCCGAAACGCCTCGCCGATTACGTCGGCCAGAAGAAGATCCGCGAACAGCTCGAGATCTTCATTGGCGCCGCCAGGAAGCGCGGCGAAGCACTCGATCACGTCCTACTATTCGGCCCACCCGGCCTTGGCAAGACCACGCTCGCGCATATCGTAGCCGCCGAGATGGGTGTGAATCTGCGTCAAACCTCGGGCCCGGTGCTTGAACGCGCAGGCGACCTCGCAGCGCTCCTCACCAACCTTGAGCCACATGACGTGCTCTTCATCGACGAGATCCACCGACTTTCGCCAGTGGTAGAAGAGGTGCTCTATCCCGCGCTTGAGGACTACCAGATCGACATCATGATCGGCGAAGGCCCGGCAGCCCGCTCAGTCAAGCTCGATCTGCCGCCCTTCACGCTGGTTGGCGCCACCACACGCGCCGGCATGCTGACCAATCCGCTGCGCGACCGCTTTGGCATCGTTGCACGACTCGAGTTCTACACGCCGGAGGAACTGACGAGCATCGTCGCGCGTTCTGCGCAGTTGCTCGAAGTTCACATCGAACCCGCTGGCGCACTTGAAATTGCCCGCCGCGCACGCGGCACACCCCGGATCGCCAACCGGCTGCTGCGCCGCGTACGCGACTACGCGGAAGTCCGCGCTGACGGTCGTATCGTTCCGGAAGTTGCCGACGCAGCACTGACCATGCTCGACGTCGACCCAGTCGGGCTCGACCTCATGGACCGCAAACTGCTTGACGCAGTGATCGAAAAATTCTCTGGAGGACCGGTCGGCGTAGACAACCTGGCCGCGGCGATCGGCGAATCACGCGACACGATCGAGGATGTGCTCGAACCCTACCTCATCCAGCAGGGCTACCTGCAGCGCACCCCGCGCGGCCGTATCGCAACCCCTGCGATCTATCGTCATCTGGGCCTCCTGCCTCCCCGGAACGCCAATCCTGAACTCTGGTAATCCGCTCGCCGAGCCTTTCACGGTTAGACACTCGGCAAGCTAGCGCACACGGCACCGCTGCGTATGATGGGGAATCGTTTGTCTGGAGCAGCCTCGATCCGACGGGCTGACTTCCAGACACCTTCATTCAGGGAGAACCGCGTAATGAACGAATCGAACCCTTACCAGCCGCCATCCGTGATCGTCCAGGATGCGGAGGGTGCGCCCGAGCAGGGCAACTTCGTTCCGGAAGGTCGAGCCGTCAGCAGCGAGCGCGGTCTGGCCTGGGTGACTGAAGGCTTTCGGATGGCTTTCGCACAGTTTGGCCCATGGCTGCTGATCACAATCATTCTGACGGTCTTTTATTTGGTGATCTCGCTGACCGGCATCGGGATCGTCCTTAACGCGCTTCTACCCGTATTCATGGGCGGAGTGCTCATCGGCGCTCGACGCCAAGCCGAAGGCGGAACGATCGAAATCGGCGATCTGTTCGCCGGTTTCAAGGAAAAATTTGGCCCACTGGTCGTCGTCGGCATCCTGGTTCTTGTGCTATCGGTGGCCCTGACTTTCATCGTGCTGGTGCCTTTTGTCGGCGTCTCGATGTTCAGCGCCATGATGACGGGTAACGAAAGAGCCGCGCTCGGAGCGATTGGCGCTCTGTTCTTGGCCATTCCTCTGATCCTGTTGATCAGCATGGTCGTCACCGCCTGTTGGTGGCTCGCTCCGGCGCTCATCGTGTTCCACGATATCCCGCCCATCGAAGCGATGAAACGTAGCTTCACCGCCACCCTCAGAAACTGGGCGCCCGTTCTGATCTATGGCGTACTCGCCTCCGTTGCGGCGTTCCTCGGTTCGCTCCTCCTCCTGATCGGTCTCCTTGTCGTAGTACCAGCGCTGATGGCGGCCACTTACCTGGCCTATCGGGACATCTTCATCGAGCGCTGACGCCACGCATTCTTCCGCCGGCCGGGCACTCCACCCGGCCGACTTCACATGCTCGACACTGTCCGCGAAGTCGCCACCCCCGAACTGATCGAATTGCGGCTCCATTGCGCCGGCCCCGTCCCGCGCGCCTTGGCATGGCTGCTCGATACCGTGATCCGCGGGAGCATCCTCGTTATCGCCAACATTGGGCTGTCCGCGCTCGGTCGCAGCGGGACAGGCCTTGTGCTGATCCTGTGGTTCGCCCTCGAATGGTTGTACCCGGTTTTCTTCGAAGTGCTCGCCAACGGCGCTACCCCAGGTAAGCGGGCCCTCGGCCTGTGCGTGTTACATGAGGACGGCAGCCCGGTTGGCTGGGGTGCGTCGCTCTCGCGCAATCTCCTGCGTACCGCGGATTTCCTGCCGTTTATGTATGCCTTCGGGCTCGTTTTCATGTTGCTGACACGCGAATTCCGCCGCATCGGCGACCTCGTCGCCGGAACGGTTGTTGTCTATCGTATTCCGCCTGCACCGCTGCCCATCGCCCCCGAAGCGCCCGCATGGCGGCCGAAGATTGCGCTCACGCGGGCGCGCCAGCAGGCCGTACTCGCCTTCACCGAGCGCGCGCCGCAGCTCTCCCCTGAGCGCAGCGAAGAGTTGGCCGAGATCGCACCAGAACTCACCGGCGGCGCGAGTGGCCGCCTTGCAGTCCAGCGCCTCTATGGCCTCGCTCGCGTGCTCACTGGACAGGATCGATGAAGCAGGAGCAGTTCGAAGCCCGTTTCGCTGGGCGCTGGACCGAATTCGAAGACTGGCTGACCCGCGAGCGTCTTCCGGCGCGAGACCGGGTGCGACATCCCAAGCCGTTTACCGGAAACGAGGCCCCCGCACGCTATCGCGAGATCTGCGGCCAGCTTGCTCTGGCACGCAGTCGCGATTACGGCCCGGCGCTGATCGACCGGCTCCTGCGGCTCGCGCAGGCAGGACATGACCGGCTTTACGGCACGCACGCTGGCTGGTGGCGCGAGTGGCTACGCTTTCTCTCTGGCGGCTTCGCGCGACAGGTACGTGCTGAGCAGGGAATCGTTCTCACCGCAATGCTCATGTTCTATGGCGTCTACATCCTGCTGGCCCTCGCGGTACGCATATGGCCGGATTTCGCCTTCGTCGTCCTGCCTCAGCAGCAATTGCGCGAATTCGACCAGATGTACGGCCCAGCGGCCGATGCGCTCGGCCGCACTCGCGATGCGGGCGACGACCTAACAATGTTTGGCCACTACATCGCCAATAACATCGGCATAGGCTTTCGAACCTTCGCTACCGGCGTAGTCTTCGGCCTGGGGTCGCTTTTCTTCCTGATCTACAACGGGGTATTTCTCGGTGTTGTCGAAGCACATGTAGTGAACCTCGGCCATGCCGAACGATTCTATTCGTTCGTCTCGGGTCACAGTGCATGGGAACTGACCGCCATTGTCCTCTGCGGAGCCGCCGGGCTCCGCTTGGGCTGGGCGCTGTTCGCACCCGGCAGCCTGACACGCGGTGCCGCGCTGCGCCACGCATCCCGCAGCGTGATCGGGATCGTCGCAGGCGCCGCCGCAATGCTTCTGGTCGCGGCGGCGATCGAGGCCTTCTGGTCGCCGCGCCAGTTGGCCCCGGGCATCAAATACGCTGTAGGCATCATCAACTGGCTTGTGGTCGCGACGTACTTTCTATTTGCTGGCAGGAACGATGCAGCCCGATAAGCTTGCCGTCGTGCTTCGCCCACGCAGCGGCTTCGAGGCGATCGACCTCGGGTTACGGCTCGCGCAGTCCTGCGCGCGACCACTGTTCGTGGCAAACCTCGTGCTTGTGATGAGCGTATCCATCGTCATGTATCTGATATTCGGGGTGTGGCTCGAACAACCCGACATTGGATTCATCATCGTCTGGTGGCTGAAGCCACTGTACGACAGGCTTTCCCTGCACGTACTGTCGCGTGCGGTATTCGACGCCACGCCCACTGCGCGCGAAGCATTGCGCGCCTTGCCAGGTCTGATCCGCGGCAGCGGCCTCTTTCTCGCACTCACGATCCAGCGCTTCGACAGCCTACGTGCGCTGCGCCTGCCCGTAGCGCAGCTCGAAGGCCTGCGGGGCAAGCCGGCCCGTGCTCGGCGCAAGCTGCTGGGCCGCCGCGTATCAGGCAGCGGCTTGGGGCTGCTCTTCTGCTTCCTGCTTTTCGAGTTGCTGCTCTTGTGGAGCATTCCTGCACTGATCTCATTGCTGGCACCCAACCAGATCGATTTTGTGCCGCCGCCGCTGGCGGTGTTCTATGCGCTGACGCCGCAGTCGTCGTGGTCTTCCCTGGTCTGGTATCTCGGCGACGGACTCGTCGTCGCACTGCTCGAACCCTTCTATCTCGCTGGCGGATTCGGTTTGTACCTGAAGCGGCGGACCGATCTGGAAGCGTGGGATGTCGAACTCCAATTACGCCGGATCGGTGCCGCCACTGCGGTGATGCTCTGTGCTGCAGTGCTGATTGGCGTCGCTACGCTTGCCCCGCAACCCGCCCACGCCGCAGACGGAGCGGCACGCCGAGAGCATGCGGCTCACGAAGCTCCAGTGGCAATCCGCGAAATACTTGCACGCCCCGAGTTCGGTTATGACAAAAAAGTCGAGCGGCTACGCTGGAAAGACGACGAGTCGGCGGAGGAGAAAGATCACAGCAAGCCGCAACCTTGGCTCAAGAAACTGTCCGAACTACTCGCCGGGCTCGGTCGCTGGCTGGCCACCGCTTGGCGCGTGATCGCATGGACAGCGCTCGTGCTGTTCACCGGCGTGCTCATTGGGTTCCTGATTCGTCAGGTCCAGCGGATCCAGGCAGCACGACGGCCGCCCCCGCCACCCGTCGAAGTCGCCGGCCTCGATATCCGGCCCGAGTCGCTGCCGCATCACGTCACAGCGGCTGCTGAAGCACTGCTTGGCGAAGGCCGCACGCGCGAAGCGCTTGCACTGCTGTACCGTGGTGCGTTGTCACGGCTTGCCCACAGCGCACGGATTCCTTTCGAACGCGGTGATACTGAAGGCGATTGTCTGCTCCGTGTAACGCGCGCAAACCTCCCAGCAAGGGCGTTCTTTGCGAACCTGACCTTGCACTGGCAATCCGTCGCCTATGCCAGACGGATGATGTCGAACGAAGAAGGCATCGCTCTATGCCGCGGCTGGGAATCGGCCTTTGGAGCACCCCCATGAAGCACGAGACCGTCAGGAACAGCCTCCTGTTCGGGTTGCTTGCGGCGTTGCTTGCGGCATATGTGGTTCCACGGCTCGAATGGGTAGAAGAAACCAAGCGGATCGGCGCGCACGGCGAGGCGGCCGACGACCCCGACTACGGTGCACGACTGCTCATCAGCAAGCTCGGGTACCACACCGCGAAGGTCGACGACCCCACCAAACTCGGCGATCTGCCCGATAACGCCACGCTGCATCTGGGCGCCTTAATCGCGGAACCGCTCGCCGCCCGACTTGAGCCAACGATCATCAACTGGGTACAACGCGGTGGTCATCTGGTTGTTGCGGTGGCAGGGCCAGAGCAATCTGACCGCTTCACCCACTCGCTGGGCATGCATCGACTCGGACGGCACCTGTCGTCAAAGGATGAGCCGATCGAGATTGAGGGGCGAACATTATCGGTACGCCTTTCCAACTGCGATGTATTCGCACTCGATGCGAAACCATTGTGGTCGGCTACCGTTCCTTCGTACCGACCCTACTCCGGCTCGCAGGAAAACGAAGATGACGAAGAGCCCGAGGACGCCGATACGTCAGATGAGACCGATGCTTCAGATGAAGCCGACGCTCCGGACATGGAGGCGCCTTCAGGGCATACCCGCAGGGAAATCGCGCATCCAGCGATAGCGGTAGCCCGTTGGCAATTCGGCAAGGGTCTGGTCACCGCCATGTGCGACGACCGTCCATTCTCCAATGACGGCATCGGACGCGTCGATCACGCAGAATTCGTAACGCGGCTGTTGCTCGACGGCCGAGGCGGGCCGGTCTACTTCGCACCTCAAACAGACTATCCATCACTGCCACTCTGGCTTCTTGGCCATGCGCCCGAAGCAGTAGGCGGCGCGGTGCTGCTCGTCATGCTGGCGCTCTGGCGTACGATCCCTCGCGCAGGGGCAATCCGCCGCGAACCACCGCCGCAACGCCCCGGACTGGGGACACACCTATCCGCCATCGGTCACTTTCACCTTGGCCGTAGTGACTGGCTGACACTGCTCACCGCGCTGCGCGACGAAGTGCGTCGCCTCGCACAGCAGGGTGGCAGCCAGTTCGATATCGCCGAACTCGCCGCACGCACGGGCGTTTCCACCGTAAATCTCGAAACTGCCATGGCAGACACACCGGTACGCGAACGACGCGAATTCGTGCGCACCGCCACGCTGCTCAGCGATGTCATCGACATCCTGCAGGCGCACCGCACCGCTCCTCATCGTTCCGTGAAGAACCGCTGACATGACCAATCGCCAGATGACCCATAACGAAGCGCACCACATCGCGCGCAGCCTTTCCGACCAGATCTCGCGCGTATTCATCGGCCAGCGCGACGTCGTCGACGCCACGCTCTGCGCACTGATTGCGGGCGGTCACGTGCTGCTTGAGGGCGTACCAGGTCTGGGCAAGACGCTACTCGTCAAGGCGCTCGCCCAGACTTTCCGCGGCAGCTTTTCGAGGGTCCAGTTCACACCCGACCTCATGCCAGCCGACATAACCGGCCACACCCTGTTCGATGCCCGCACCGCCCAATTCACCACCCGGCGCGGCCCGGTGTTTGCGAATCTGTTACTGGCCGACGAAATCAATCGAGCACCCGCAAAAACACAGGCCGCATTGCTCGAAGTCATGCAGGAGGGGCAGGTAACGCTCGATGGCGAAGCACACCTGCTGCCGCCCCCCTTCCTCGTACTAGCAACCCAAAACCCGATTGAACAGGAAGGCACTTACGCTCTACCCGAGGCACAGCTCGACCGCTTTCTGCTCAAGGTGCTGATCGACTATCCGACACATGCCGACGAGTGTGCGCTGGTCAGCTGGTCGACGGGCGGAAAGATCGGTGACCGCCTCGATGTCGCTGCCGTCGAACCCGTGGCGGATGCTGAACAGCTACTCGCCATCCAAGCCGTTGCGGCCGGGCTCACCGTCGACCCGTCGGTGCTCGACTATGCTGTACGAATTGCACGCACGACACGCGACTGGCCCGGTATTGCGGTAGGTGGCGGTCCGCGAGCCGCGATTGCGCTGATCCGATCAGCACGCGCTCGGGCTCTGCTCGCAGGTCATGAGTATGTGCTGCCAGACGACATCAAGGCGATGGCACCCGCGGCGCTGCGCCACCGCATCGTGCTATCACCCGAAGCCGAAATCGAAGGCCTCAGCGTTGAGCAGCTGATTGCAGGTCTGCTCGATCGCGTCGACGCGCCACGCACCTGAGCCCGATGCCGATTCCTTCGATCGCACTGTTGATCACCGCCGCCGCGTGGTTTGTGCTGGCCGTGCTCGCCGCTTTCATGCCCCTGCTGAGGCCGCTGTGCTGGATCTTGGGCGGTCTCGTGGTAGCCGTAACAGGCATCGACGGGCTTCGTAGTGCACTCGAACGCATGCCTGGCGTGGCGCGCTTGCATGCCGGTACGCTGGCACTGGGCGCCAGCGCGCGCATCGCAATCAGGCTCGTCTGGCCCGGTCAGCGACAAGTTTTCATCGAGATTCACGATCATGTCCCCGATTCATTCGAGGCTGTTGCAATGCCGGCACGCTTCGCCCTCCCGCCCGGCGAGCCGCAGGAATTCGTCTATCGGGTACGCCCCATGGCGCGCGGCGAACACCGATTCGGGCCAGTCGTCATGCGCATCCGCTCACCGTGGGGTCTGTGGTGGCGCCAACACACGACGACCTGCGACACCTCGGTCCGCGTATTCCCGGACTTCTCAGCTATCGCACGTCACGCCCTGCAAGCCACCTCATCGCTCGTCGCACAAACAGGTGTGCTGCGCCGCCGTCGACGGGGAGAGGGGCTGGACTTCGATCAACTGCGGGAATACCGCATTGGAGACAGCCCGCGCTGGATCGACTGGAAAGCCTCCCGACGCTTCGACAAACTGATTTCCCGCGAATACCAAGACGAGCGCGACCAGCGAATCATGGTACTGGTCGACTGCGGACGCCGAATGGCCGCGCGAGAAATGACCTCCGAGCCTGGCGGCAATCAGCGCTCCCATTTCGACCATGCACTCGACGCGCTGCTGCTGCTGTCATATGTCGGTCTACATCATGGCGATGCGGTCGGGCTGATGACCCTGGGCGGTACCGAGCGCCGGCTCCGGCCGCAGAAGACGGCTGCTGCACTCTCGCGAATCCTCGGGACGGTCTATGACCTTCAGCCGAGTCTTGAGGCGACCGACTTTGAGCGTGCAGCGCAGACGCTGCTTGCCTTCGAGCGCAAGCGCAGTCTCGTGGTGATTCTCACCAATCTGCGCGACGAGGACGATGAAAGCCTCGCCGCCGCCTGTCGGCTCCTGGCCCGTCGCCATCTCGTGCTGGTGGCAAGCTTGCGCGAGCAGTCGCTCGAAGACGCCTGCCGGATCGCCACACGCGACGCCGAATCGCTGGCTGTTCGCGCGGCCGCACTCGACTACCGGGAGCGTCGCATGGCTACGCTACGCCGGCTGCGGCAGGGAGGCGTGCTGAGCATCGACGTGCCGCCGCAGGAACTGGCGGTATCGACGATCAATAAATATCTCGCCGTCAAGGCAGAAGGCCGGTTGTAGACTGCGACATCCTTGTCCGGAAGCCGGGCCGATGAAACCGCAGACGACCCACCCTGCCACACAGCTCGCTCTAGGCCTCGAGCACCACCGCAATGGTCGCCTACCACAGGCGGTGGCGGCTTATCAGGCAGCCCTGAAGCTTGAGCCGGAACTCCACGACGCACAGAAGATGCAGGGCCTCGCCCTCTTCCAGATGGGCTTGCGTGAGCCTGGACTCTCCATGATGAAGAAGGCGGCTGAAGCGCTGCGAACCGACCCTGCCGCCTGGTTCAACCTCGGTCGGTGCCTGCAGGCAAGCAGCCGAACGATGGAAATGCTCGATGCATTCGAGCGCGGGCTGGAGTTGGCCCCCGATGCGGACAGCGTACGTAGCGTGCTTACGGGCGAGTATTCGCGCCTGGGCCACGGAATGCGGGCCATCCACCACGCGCGCCTGCTAGCAACCGCGGCGCCAGATGTGGCGGACATCTGGGACAGGCTATCGGTCCTCCTGTACCGAGAAGGCGAAGCCGAGGAAGCGGTTACCGCACACTCCCACGCAGTGGCCCTGCAACCAGAGATCGCCCTTCAACGACGTCTTCGTTACGCCGATCCTGATCCAGCCCTTAAGCCGAACATCACTCTGCTCCCGCTATCGGCCGCACGTCACCCCGAGCTGGCCACGCGAGAATCCCTGGACACCTTCGCCAAAGAGCGCGGAATCATCGTCATTGACGACGCACTCGCAGACCCGCTCGAATACCGCAATCACGCGCTGGCGCAGGATTTCCGGGCAACGCAATACCACGGCCAGAACTTTCCCGGCATCCAGACCGAAGGGTTCGACACCCCCGAGCTGCTGCGCTTGATCGCCACGGCTCTCGGGCAACGCATCAAGTCCGCCTCGCCGGATACCGGTGCCCTGCGCTTGTCATTCGCCAGCTCCATGGCACGCACTGACATTCATGTCGACAACGAAGAGGGCGAGAATCGCGACCGTTTCGCCGCCGTGCTGTACTTGAATCTGCCTGAGCAGGAGCGCGGCGGCACCATATTCTGGCGTCACAAGGAAACCGGTTGGGATCGCCGCTACGCCGAGGAGGAAGCGCGAGCGCTCGGCTATGCCTCGTTCAAGGCATTCCAGCAACGCTGGCTACCAAACGCCACCACCGAGCGCTTCGACGAACTGACCGCACGCCGCGAAGCATGGGAATCACTGGTCGAACTTCCAATGAAACACAATCGCCTCGTGCTTTATCGCAGTGATTACTTCCATTCGATATCGGAAGTCTTTGGAACCACCCTTGAAGATGCACGTCTCGTGCAGTTGTTCTTTTTCGAACTCTGCTGAAAAAATTGCCCCGAAAACAGTCGGTTGCATTCTGTAACCGTCGCGCGACGGCGCTCGCGATGCCGCTGATAGAATGGCGCGATGTCCAAGCGCCACGCATCCTCTAAGCACCATTGGCCAGTGCGCGTGTATTACGAAGATACGGACGCCGCTGGCGTCGTGTATTACGCGAACTATCTGAAATTCTGCGAACGGGCACGTACCGAATGGTTACGCGCACTGGGCTTCGATCAATCGCGCCTGCGTGACGAACACAGCGTGGTATTCGTGGTGCGCTCTGTCGAAGCCGAATATCTGCGCGGCGCCGTACTCGACGATTCGCTGGTCGTCGAATCACATCTGGCCGCGGTCAACCGCGTAAAGATGCTGTTCGCGCAGAAGATCCTACGTGGCGACGAAGTGCTTTTCGAATCGAACGTCGGCGTTGTGTGCATCGACTGGAACAAAAAGAAACCAGCCTCCCTACCCAACGAAATCCGCGCTCTCCTGGAAATTCTCAAATGACCGGAACCAGTGACCTTTCAATCCTGTCGCTCATTGCCGAAGCGAGCCTCGTCGTCAAGCTCGTGATCGCACTGCTGCTCGGCACATCCTTCGTTTCCTGGTACTGGATCTTCCGCAAGGGGATTGCAATCCGTGCCGCGCGCCTGCGCACCAAGGAATTCGAAAGCGAGTTCTGGAGTGGTGGTGACATCGGTACGCTCTATCGCAGCGCCGCGTCCGACCGCGAATCCATCGGCCCCCTCGGCCGTGTCTTTGAAGCCGGCTACCGCGAATTCGCCAAGCTGCGCGGCCAGAACAACCTCGAAGCAAGCGACGTGATCGACGGCGCGCGGCGGGCCATGCGCGCCACCACGCAGCGCGAACTCGACGACCTCGAGGCACATACGTCCTTCCTCGCCACGGCTGGCTCGGTCAGCCCGTACGTCGGGTTGTTCGGCACAGTATGGGGCATCATGCATTCGTTTCGCGCACTGGGTGACGTGGGATCCGCCACGCTCGGCCAAGTCGCCCCAGGCATTGCCGAGGCACTGGTGGCAACGGCCATCGGCCTCTTCGCCGCAATCCCGGCCGTCATCGCGTACAACCGTTTTGCGTATGACATTGACCGGCTGTCGACACACTTCGACAGCTTCATGGAGGAGTTCTCCAACATCCTCCAGCGCCAGCTGCGCTGAGCCCGGAGAGCCCGGAAATGGCCCGCCGCCAGCAGCGTCGCCTGATGAACCAGATCAACGTCGTGCCGTACATCGACGTGATGCTGGTGCTGCTCATCATCTTCATGGTCACAGCACCCATGATGCAGAGCGGTACCGTCAATCTACCCTCGGTCGGCAAGGCACCAACGCCACCCGCACAAGCCATCGAAGTGCACCTCAGTGCAGATCTTTCACTCACCGTGCGCGATCGCTCCAAGGGCGGCAGCAAAGAACGGAAGGTCACCGAGAATGAACTCGTCGAAATTCTCCAGCAGGCGCAATCGGTGAATGCCGAACAGCCGGTACTGATCGCCGCGGACAAGAGCGTACGTTACGAATCGGTCATGAACCTCATGGACCTGCTGCAGAAGAACCAAGTGCAGAAGGTCGGCCTGCTCGTCCAGCCCGGAAAAAAGTAAGGCGCGCCGATGGTCGAGGTAAATCCGACACTGCGCAGCTTCAATGAACCCGGCAAGTGGTCGGCCGGCGCATTTGCCATTGCCGTCCACCTCATGCTGTTCCTGTTTCTGTTCTATGGCGTGAGCTGGCAGCGGAAGCAGCCCGATGCGTTCGAGGTTGCGCTCGTGCGCAGCGAAGCGCCGCTTGGCGAAAAGGCGCCACCCGTGCCACCTCGACCAAAGATCGAGACGCCTCCACCACCAAGACCCAAGCCTGCGGCCGTACCCGAGCCCAAAAAGTCGGTGGCCAAGCCTGACATTGCAGTGCCAGAACCCAAGCCGCAGAAAAAGAAGGAACCCGAGCCGCCTCCCAAGCCGCGTCCTGACGAAAAGAAAAGGCCCGACGAGAAGAAGCCCGAACCAACAAAGAAACCCGCCCCCGCGCCGGACCCGCGCGCCGCGCAAGAAGCCGAGATGAAGAAGCAGATCGAGGCTGAGCAGCAGCGTACGCAACAAATGATGGCGAGCGATGCCGAGCGGGCACGGCAAAGCGCCCTCCTGCGGGAAGAAACCGGTCGAGTCGCCGGAGCTAAGGCCAAGGCAAGTACAGATCGCGCAATGGACGAATACCGCAACAGGATCCGCATCAAGATCCGCGGCAACATTCTGTTGCCCGGCCAGATCAATGGGAACCCTGAAGCCGTGTTCATGGTCGAGCAATTGCCGAGCGGGGAAGTACTGGAAGTGCACCTCGCCCGTTCGAGCGGCAACAAGACGCTCGATGCGGCAATTGAACGAGCGATCCGCAAGTCCAGCCCACTCCCCTTGCCAAGCGACCCGTCGCTCTACCAGCGTCAAATCGAGATCAAGTACCGCCCGTTTGACGACAACCCATAAGCGGCACGTCCCGCGTACCGCTTTGCTACGGACACCTATAATCGCAAGATGCTTTCCCGACGCGAATTTCTGACCGCCGGCACCATTGCCGGCCTCGGCCTTACGGCCCTGCCCGCCGCGGCGCAACTGCGCATCGAGATCACCGGCGCTGGCGCCAACCAGTTCCCGCTTGCATTTGCGGCTTTCGACGGGGAGGGCCTGCTACCCCGCTCCCTGTCCGATGTGGCGCGTGCCGACCTCGAACGTTGTGGCCTGTTCAAAATGATCGAAACCGGTCCCACGCCAATTCCGGAAACTGCGAAGATTGATTTCGGCAACTGGAAATACCGGGGCGCTGACGGACTCGTTGCCGGCTCGGTTTCAAAGACCGGGGACGGCCGCTTCCAGGTCCGGTTCAAGCTGTTCGACACCGCACGCCAAGCAGACCTGGGCGGCGTCGAGCTGACATTCCGCGCGGAGCAGTACCGCGAGGCTGCGCACCGGATCGCGGACTGGGTTTATCAGCGGCTCATCGGCGAACGCGGTATCTTCTCGACCCGTATTGCCTATGTCCTCAAGAATGGCCGTCAGTACCAGCTCCAGGTTGCCGATGCCGACGGGCAGAACGCAATCGCGGTGCTGGTTTCGAATGAGCCGATCATCTCGCCCGCATGGTCCGCCGATGGCGGCCGTCTCGCATACGTCTCGTTCCAGGCGAAGAAACCCGTCGTCTACGTATACAACCTGGCGAACCGGCAGCACTCCGTGCTGGCAAATTTCAAGGGATCCAACTCGGCGCCGGCTTGGTCCCCCGACGGCAGCCGCGTCGCGCTGGTCCTCACCCGCGACGGCCTGTCGCAGATCTATGACATCCGACCAGACAGTACCGGTGTCCGCCGTCTGACCAATTCTGCCGGGATCGATACCGAACCGCAGTTCTCAGCCGATGGTCAGTGGATCTACTTCACTTCGGACCGTGGCGGCTCCCCGCAGATCTACCGCATGCCGGCGGGCGGCGGCGCAGCGCAACGCATCACGTTTGAAGGCAACTACAACGTCACACCGCGCGTTTCACCCGACGGCAAGACGCTTGCGTTCCTGACCCGCAGCGAAGGCAGATTCCGGATCGCACTGATGGACATCGCATCGCAGCAGGTCCAAGTCATGACCGACTCGGACAAGGACGAATCTCCCAGCTTCGCACCCAATGGCCGCCAGATTCTTTATGCCACCGAGGTAGGCGGTCGTGGAGTCCTCTCGGCCATATCCGTCGATGGACGCGTAAAGCAGCGCTTGTCGGGCTTCGCAGGCGATGTGCGGGAACCCGCATGGGCACCGTTCCAAAAATGAATGGCACAATTAAGAAACTAACGATTGCACAACAGGAGCCTTACACCATGCGCAAGCTGATTCTTCCTTCCCTCCTCGCTGTCGCGCTTGCCGCATGCTCCAGCACGCCGACCGACAAGCCGACACCCGTTGAGACCAAGACAACTCCGGCTCCGGTCTCCTCCGGTTCCTCCACCACCACAGGCTCGACCACGCAGACACCGCTTTACGGTGATCCATTGGCGGCAGTGAAGGATCCGAACAACATCCTGTCCAAGCGCAGCGTCTACTTCGACTTCGACAGGTACGACATCAAGTCGCAGTACCAGTCGCTGGTTGAAGCGCATGCCAGGTTCCTGGTTGCACAGCCGCAAGTGAAGATCATGATCCAGGGCAACACCGACGAACGCGGCTCCTCCGAATACAACCTGGCGCTCGGGCAAAAGCGTGCCGAAGCCGTCAAGAAAGCTCTGAGCCTGCTCGGCGCGAAGGACAGCCAGCTCGAAGCAGTCAGCCTTGGCAAGGAAAAGCCGAAGGCCATGGGTCATGACGAAGCCTCGTGGACGGAAAACCGCCGCGCGGACATCCTTTATTCGGGTGAATATTGATGCGTAAGGCAGCCTTGCTGCTCATGCTTGGCGCGGTATCGATCGTTCCGGCCCGCGCCGGGCTTTTCGACGACACGGAAGCGCGCCAGCAGATCGAGCAGATGCGGGCCAATAGTGACGCGCGGCTCACCAAGCTTGAAGCGGCGGCGAGCGGCCAGATCGTACTTGCCAACCAGATCGACGCCCTGAAGCAGGAGATCGCTCGCCTGCGCGGCCAAATCGAGGTGCTCACCAACGATCTCGACCAGACGCAGAAGCGCCAAAAAGACTTTTACGTCGACCTCGATGCACGCTTGCGGAAGTTCGAAGCCACCGCGGTCGCACAACCTGCGACAAGCGATGCAAATGCAACGCAGCCAGCGGTAGATCCAGCCAACGAAACGCGCGACTACGAAGCCGCGCTGAATCTGCTCAAGGGCGGCAAGAACAAGGAAGCTGCCACGGCCTTCCAAGCGTTCATCAAGGACTATCCGAAGTCGAGCTTCCTGCCGAGCGCCCATTTCTGGGCCGCATCCGCGCTGTACCAGGCACGCGACGTGAACGAAGCGTCAAAGCTCTTCACCAAGGTCGTCGATGGCTGGCCCGACGATGCCCGCGCACCTGATGCTCTGCTTGGCCTGTCGAACTGCCAGCAAGAACTGGGCGACAAGAAAGGCGCACGCGCCTCACTTGAGAAGGTTGTTTCAAAGTATCCATCCAGCCCCGCCGCGCAGACTGCAAAGCAGCGCCTGGGCAAGAAGTAAGCAAGTGACTACCGAAGTATCCGCAGCGCTGGTGAAGCTCAAGCTCACCGAGATCTTCTTTTCGCTTCAGGGCGAGTCGACCCGAGTCGGCTTGCCCACGGTATTTGTCCGTCTGACCGGCTGCCCGTTGCGCTGCGTCTGGTGTGATACCACGTATTCCTTCACCGGCGGCGAATGGTGGAATCTCGACACCATAATGGAGGAAGTGGCCCGTCACGACGCACGCTACGTCTGCGTCACCGGCGGCGAACCGCTGGCTCAGAAGTCTTGTCTGCCACTGCTGGCCGCGCTCTGCGACGCGGGCTACGCAGTCTCGCTCGAAACCTCCGGCGCACTCGACATTTCGCAGGTTGACCCACGCGTATCGAAGATCGTGGATCTCAAGGCTCCCGGCTCAGGCGAACTCGAAAAGAACCGTTGGGAGAATCTCGACCATATCAGTTCAGCCGACGAGATCAAACTGGTGCTCGCCGACGAAGCCGACTACGAATGGGCCCGCCAGGTTGTCGCTGAACACCGGCTGGACCAACGCTGCGGCGTGCTGCTCTCGCCTGTCCAGGGTCAGCTTTCACCCGACCGTCTCGCCGAATGGATCTTGCGGGATCGCCTGCCGGTCCGAATGCAGGTGCAGTTGCACAAGGTCATCTGGGGCAACGTCCCCGGTCGCTGAACATCCCAATCGTGCGTATTCCAGACGCCTACCCCGAACGTGCGTACACACTGGCTTCCCGAAGGGGCCGTACGATCCTCGGCCTTGCGGGAGCCCCCGGAACGGGCAAGTCGACTATCGCCCGCCTTCTGCGCGAAGCACTCAATAGCGATGCCGTTGTCGTATTCATGGATGGATTTCATAAAGAGCCCATCGCCGACGCAATCTCCATTGCGCCAGACGTACCGCTCGTGACTACCAATAGCAACCATGTGCTGCTAGGCGAAGAGCCTTGGCCCCCGGGCGAACCCTGATCGATGGGACTTGATATGCCGAGATCCCGGATCCGCTCATCGAACAACTCGTGGCCAGGCACGAGTATTTCAGACGTGACGCCACTGCTGAATGCGCATGGGTCGGTGCAGTCGACGAGCCCAATGCGCGGTGCCTCGCGGCAAGTCGCGATCATGCAGACCTTATCTTCCGCTGGTAAGTTCGTCCCCTTTTCTCCGAATTGGCCATGAACACCGAAAAGCGCGCCGTCGTTCTCCTCTCAGGCGGTCTCGACTCCACCACCTGCCTCGCCATCGCACGCAGCGAAGGCTTCGTTCCTTATGCACTCTCGGTCGCCTACGGCCAGCGTCATGATGCGGAGCTGACAGCCGCGGCGCGTATCGCATACGAACTCGGAGCCCGCGAACACCGCATCGCACATGTCGACCTCGGGCAGTTTGGGGGTTCGGCCTTGACGGACGCCTCACTCGATGTCCCGACCGAAGGCCCGCAAACCGGCATTCCGATCACATACGTACCCGCTCGCAACACAGTCATGCTGTCGCTCGCCCTTGGCTGGGCCGAAGTGCTGGGTGCGCAGGACATCTACATTGGCGTGAATTCGGTCGACTACTCCGGCTATCCAGATTGCCGCCCCAATTACATCAAGGCATTCGAACACATGGGCAACCTCGCGACGAGGGCCGGCGTTGAAGGCAACCACCTGCGTATCCACGCGCCGTTGATGCACCTTTCAAAGGCAGAAATCGTTCAGCGCGGCAGCGCCCTTGGTATCGACTATGGCATGACGGTGTCCTGCTACAAAGCTGACACCCACGGCCGGGCATGCGGCAAATGCGAAGCCTGCCGTCTCCGCCGTGAAGGATTCGGCGCCGCAGGGCTCGCCGATCCAACACACTACCAAGCCTGAACAAGAGAACCTCCAGTTGACGGCAGCGATTTTGCAGTCTATAGTCTTCGTCTCTGCCGCGGGTCGGTAGCTCAGTCGGTAGAGCAGCGGACTTTTAATCCGTTGGTCGCGAGTTCGAGTCTCGCCCGACCCACCACGGCGCCTGGTTCGTGGCGTACGGGGGAGCAGCAGAAGCAGTTATTGGGGGTATAGCTCAGTTGGTAGAGCAGCGGACTCTTAATCCGTAGGTCGTAGGTTCGAATCCTACTGCCCCCACCAAGAATTTAAGAAAAGCCCAATCTTCGGATTGGGCTTTTTGCTTTCCTGCACGCACGTCATGGAGCGGCCTCTCGGCTCCACCACGCGCCGAGAGGCCAGAAGGGCGTCTCTTGACTTCAGGCTAGCAACCCCAATGTAGTTTCGATGTCCTTCCTGGAGGCTCGCACGATGGCGAATGCAAGACTGCCGACCTTCTTTATCCCGCATGGAGGTGGCCCATGCTTCTTCATGGACTGGAATCCTCCCGACGCATGGGACTGCATGCGCGCATTCCTGGCTGGCTTGGCCGGAACTCTGAGCGAACGTCCTCGTGCGATCTTAGTGATCTCGGCCCACTGGGAAGAGCCACGATTCACCATCAACCGTGCCGAGTCACCGTCGTTGCTTTATGACTACTATGGCTTCCCGGAACACACCTATTCGCTTCAGTACCCGGCTGTTGGTGCACCCGCCTTGGCAAATCGTGTAGGCGGCCTGATCGCCTCTGCAGGCTACGAGGTCGGATTCGACGATATGCGGGGGCTTGACCATGGCGTTTTTGTGCCATTTAAGGTGATGTACCCCGAGGCCGAGATTCCGATCGTACAGCTTTCGCTGCTTCGAGGCCTCGATCCGACAGAGCATCTGCGCGTCGGCGCAGCGCTCACCCCTCTGCGCGATGAGGGCGTGCTCATCGTCGGCAGCGGGATGAGCTATCACAACCTGCGGACATTCGGACCCGCGGGCACAGACATTTCGTATACCTTCGATGACTGGCTGACGCGCACGGTCGAATCACCGGACCCAGCGCAGCGCGAGGCCGCCTTGATAGCCTGGGAGCAGGCGCCTGCAGCCAGGCAAGCGCATCCGCGCGAAGAACATCTGCTTCCGCTAATGATTGCCGCAGGTGCAGCAGGCAAGGACACCGGTCGCTGCATCTATGCGGACGACGTAATGGGATTGCGGATCTCCGGTTTCCGCTTCGGCTGAGCCCTGCCCCGTCCCACCGGACAGTTTGCACGGTGGGACGAAGCCAGCTGCAACAGTTCCCAAGTCCCCGACCAGTTCTGCGGGATGCGATTTCAGCGCCGCCGCGAACTACCACCTCCCAGGATCGATCCCAGTACACCGCGGACAATCTCGCGACCGACTGCGCTGCTCATTGTGCGTGCGAGGCTCTTGGCGGCCGCCTGTACGACACCATCGTGCTGGCCGCCACGCGGCCCAGTCTTACCAAATAGGATTTCGCCTAGCGCCCCGCCGAACAACCCACCGCCCGACTCCTGCTGCGCGCCCCCCTGCTGCGGTACGGGTGTCGCCCGTCCGTTCGGCGCCGCTCCGGTAACCACCCCCTGCGTATTGCCTCGCAGGCGTTCATAGGCGGACTCGCGGTCGATAGCCGCCTCATAGTGACCGAACAGCACCGAACTTTCGATGATCGACTTTCGCTCAGCAGGCACGATTGGTCCGATGCGACTAGCCGGTGGTGCGATGAAAGCTCGCTGCACGATTTCCGGCCGCCCCTTCTCGTCGAGGAACGAGACCAGCGCTTCGCCGACCCCAAGTTCTGTGATGACCTTTGCGGCATCGAAAGCCGGATTCGCACGCAGCGTCTGCGCCGCTGTCTGCACCGCTTTCTGGTCGCGCGGCGTGAAAGCACGAAGCGCGTGCTGGACGCGGTTGCCAAGTTGTCCGAGTACGGTGTCGGGAACGTCGAGGGGATTCTGCGTCACAAAATAAACCCCCACACCCTTCGATCGGATCAGCCGAACAACCTGCTCCACCTTTTCGAGCAGCGCGGGTGGCGCCTCGTTGAACAAAAGGTGTGCCTCGTCGAAGAAGAAAACGAGTTTCGGCTTGTCCAGATCGCCGACTTCGGGGAGGTGTTCAAATAGCTCGGACAGCAGCCAGAGTAGAAACGTCGAATAAAGCCGCGGCGAATTGGCGAGTTTCTCAGCCGCCAACACATTGACAACGCCATAGCCGTTGGCATCCGTCTGCATCAGATCCGCGATGTCGAGCATCGGCTCGCCGAAAAATTTATCGGCGCCTTCGCTCTCCAGCGCGAGCAGGCCGCGCTGGATCGCACCGATCGAGGCCGCCGAGACGTTGCCGTATTCGGTCGTGAACTGCTTTGCGTTATCGCCGACATACTGGACCATGGCACGCAGGTCCTTCATATCGAGCAACAGCAAGCCGTTGTCGTCCGCAATCCGGAACACAAGTTGCAGCACGCCAGCCTGAGTGTCGTTAAGGTTCAGGAGCCGTGCAAGCAGGAGCGGCCCCATATCGGAAACCGTTGCACGCACGGGATGACCGCTAGCGCCAAAGACATCCCAGAACGTAACCGGACAGGCCGCAAAGATTGGCATGTCGACGCCAAGCTGTGCGACGCGTGCCACGAGCTTGGGGTTTTCCACGCCGGCCGCACCGACACCCGACAGGTCACCCTTAACGTCGGCCATGAATACCGGAACGCCAATACGCGAAAAGGACTCAGCAAGCTTTTGCAGCGTCACCGTCTTGCCAGTACCTGTGGCACCGGTAATCAGTCCGTGACGGTTTGCAAGGGCGGGTAGGAGGGCAATGTCCTGGTCACCACAACGGGCGACGACGAGCGGTTCAGTCATTTGAAGTCTCTATCTGGAGAACGGGAGGCAGTCTCCATGATAGCGAGGCATCCGATCCGTCGCATTGGGCCCGACTCCCGTCGTTGTTACACTTGCCGGTCACGAGGGCCAGGCACAAACCCGATTCCGATGCGCAAAGACGCCAGCCCGATCCTCAATTCACCTTACGCAGAGCCCTCCCGCCACTACGCAACAGAGGCAGCGGAAACCTGAACGACAAGGATGTTCGCAAGGGTCGCCGCCTGTTCGTGCCCGACGTACCTCAAGTACCGCTCGGTCAGCAGAACCAGACGGGCATGTTCGACCTCAACGATTTCAGATCCGAGTATGGCGAGCACCTTGTCAATCGTGTTTGCGATGAAGTCGGCCGCTGGCGAGAATCGGGCTACGCGGGCATCACCTCGCGGGTCACGGAGATTTGCTGGCCTACTGGTTCAATAATCCGGAGCGCGCCCGGTCTCAGCGCAAGACAGCCAAGCCGAAAGACGGCACGGCCGGAGAACCAGAACCCGTGCTGTCCAATCTCATGCAGACAACGCTCGACCAGTTCTATTCGCATTACGTCCAGTACGAAAAAGGTTTGCGGCAACCCGGCGAACAACGGCTGGACCTGTTGTCCGAGCCACCCGTGTTCATCGTTGTTTGCAGCAACACGGAGGTGCCGCAGGAAGTCTTCAATCACATTTCGGGATACGAAACGCAGGACGAAAACGGGACGTCCCATGCTGTGCCCGGCCGACTCGATCTGTTCTCGAATTTCGATCCGATCACCCGACAGCCCCGCAACCGGCCGCCTACACTCCTGATCGACAGTGACGCGCTGGAAAACTCCGGGCAGATCGACGAGAGTTTCAAGAAAGTGTTTGCACCGGAGATTGACCGCTTCGAGCGTGAATACCGGCTGCGCCACCCCGAACCAGAACCAGCGTGCGGGCGGCAGCTTCGAGGTGACCAAGATCCGCATACACGACGATCTGGTGCGCCAGGGCGATACCGCGACCGTGGAGATTCAGGGCCTGGACATCTACGACCCCGTAAAGGACGAAGTGCGCGCCCGTTCGGTTGCCGATATCGCCTACTGGATGCTTGACGACGACGATGACGGCGCGAGCGTCATGGTCCGGCAGGTGTTCTTCTGCGGGGGTGACAAGGATGAGTTCGACAAATGGAAGCGCGACCTGTCGGATCTCGCCAAGGCCGGCACGAAGAAGAAGGTCGAACGCACGCTGAAGATCGAGCTCGACGATGCAGCCTTTGACCAGATCCGCGGCCACCGCTCTCATCCCGTGCCGTATCGCAGGGGAACACGCGTTGCCGTGCGCGTAGTCAGCCAGTTCGGAGAGGAAAGCATCAAGATACTGACGATGTGAGACGCCACTCATGGACAAGACCAAATCCGCATCAGCCCGGCTGCGCCTGAAGATCACCCTCGACAATGTGGGACCCGCCATCTGGCGCGTCGTGGAAGTGATCGATTCGCTGAGCTTCCTCGAACTCCACGATGTCCTCCAGGCGGCGATGGACTGGGAGGACTGCCACATGCACGAGTTCGAACTCGCCTCTCCGCGCGTGCGGATCGGCACGAGTTCGAATGACGATTTCGGCGGATTCTTCGGCCAGACAACGCCTGCTGCCGGAACACAGCGCCCGGCTGGGCGAGACGCTCGGGAAACGGCGCAAGTTCCGCTACTGGTACGACTTCGGCGACGACTGGTGGCACACGATCACGATCGACAAGCGCCTACCGGGGGACCCGGCCACGCCAGCAGCCGTGTTCATCGAAGGCGAAAATGCCTGCCCGCCGGAGGATTGTGGCGGCCCTTGGGGCTATGCGGATCTCCTCGAAGCGCTCGCCGACCCTGACCATCCCGAGCGCAGTGAACTCGCCGAATGGGCGGGCGACGTCGACCCGGGCCGTTTCGATGCCGAGGCAGCCCGCCAGCGGCTTTCGCGGATCAGGCATCCCCGGGCAAAGCGGATCCCGGCGAAGTAGAATCCACGGTTTTCCATTTCCGGACGGACGTTTCATCATGGCGGGTCATTCCAAGTGGGCCAACATCCAGCACCGTAAGGGCCGGCAGGATGCAAAGCGCGGCAAGGTCTTCACCAAGCTGATCAAGGAAGTCACGGTCGCGGCCAAGATGGGCGGCGGTGACCCAGCCATGAATCCGCGCCTGCGCCTGGCAATCGAAAAAGCCAAGGCCGAATCAATGCCGAAGGACAACATCGAGAACGCCATCAAGCGCGGCACCGGCCAGCTCGAGGGCGTGAGCTACGAGGAGTGCCGCTACGAGGGTTATGGCATCGGCGGCGCGGCCGTAATGGTCGACTGCCTTACCGACAACAAGACTCGCACCGTCGCAGATGTACGCCACGCCTTCTCCAAATACGGTGGCAACATGGGCACCGATGGCTGCGTGGCGTTCCAGTTCAAGCATTGCGGTCAACTCGTATTCGCACCCGGCACGAGCGAAGACGCTCTCATGGAAGCCGCACTCGAAGCGGGCGCCGAGGATGTCGTGCCAAACGAGGACGGCTCGATCGAGGTCATCACCGCGCCATATGAGTTCTCGGACGTCAAGGACGCGCTCGAAAAAGCCAGCTTCACCGCTGAATTCGGCGAGGTGACCATGAAGCCGCTCAACGAGACGGTGCTCACTGGCGAAGATGCCGAACGGATGCAGAAGCTGCTCGATGCGCTCGAATCGCTCGACGACGTGCAGGAGGTCTATACCTCCGCCGAGCTCGAGGAATAGGCGGCACCCTGCCAATGACGCTGATCCGGATCGATTCCGCAACACCTGCCGACGCATCGACGATCGCTGCGCTGTGCCTGTCGGTCTGGGTCGACACTTACGCGTCTGAAGGGCTCAGTCCGGATTTTGCCCACTATGTGTTCGAGGAGTTTGCCGCCCCGCGCATTGCCGCGCAGTGCACGGCACCGGGGCGAAAATCCTATGTCGCACGCTGCAACGGACTGGCCATCGGTATCTGCGATCTGGACGCAGGCACACATTGCCCCGCGAAGTCGAATGGACCACAACTCGAAATCGCCCATCTGTACGTCCTGCGCCGCTTCACCCGCCAGGGCGTCGGCAGCAAGTTGCTGCGCCACGCATTTGCCGACATGGCGCGACACGGGCTAGAAACCGCGTGGTTCACCGTCTGGGCGCACAACATGGAAGCTCGCGCCTTTTACGAGGCGCAGGGCTTCGTCGATGCGGGCTTCACAACGTTCCGGCTTGCCGGCCGCAATCACGAGAATCGCGTGCTCATCCGTTCGCTGTAAAAAGCCTCGACATCCACGGATGCCGCAGGCACTGACTCCCTTCCTGTTCGTATTCCTCTGGAGCACTGGCTTCATCGGCGCGCGCCTCGGCCTGCCGCATGCCGGGCCACTTGCTTTTTTGCTGCTGCGCTACGTCTTTGTCATTGTCTTGATGGGTGGTGTAGCGTTACTCGTCCGTGCCCCCTGGCCACGCGCGCCGCACCGGATGCTGCATATCGCGGTCACCGGGACGCTTGTGCACGCGCTCTACTTGGGCGGAGTGTTCACGGCGATCCATCGCGGACTACCCGCAGGCATCACGGCGCTCGTCGTCGGCATGCAGCCATTGGCCACTGCGGCACTGGCGCGCCCACTGCTCGGCGAGCCCGTATCCGGACGTCAATGGGCAGGGCTGATGCTCGGCCTCTGCGGGGTCGCACTGGTCGTCGGAGCAAAAACTGGGGGAAGCATCGACCTGGCCTCATCGCTACCGCCAGCGCTGCTCGCACTCGTAGGCATCACGGCCGGCACCCTTTGGCAAAAGCGCTTCTGCCCGAGCTTCGATCTACGCAGCGGATCGGTGATCCAATTCACCGCAAGCGCCCTTGTCACCCTGCCGTTCGCACTCGCCACCGAGCCCATCCAGGTGCACTGGACCAACGAGTTCATCTTCGCGCTCGGCTGGCTGGTGCTGGTACTGTCGATTGGCGCGGTGTCTCTGCTCAATCTGCTGATCCGGCGCGGCTCGGCGGTAAACGTTGCCGGGCTTTTCTACCTAACTCCGCCAACAACCGCACTGCTCGCGTGGGGGATCTTCGGCGAAACCTTGAGCGCTACCGCCATGGCAGGCATGTGCATCGCAGTCGTTGGTGTCTGGCTCGCCCGAGGTAGATGAGATCCTCACTATGCAGACCTTACGGATTCTAGGCATCGACCCAGGACTTCAATCCACCGGCTTTGGCCTCGTTGAGCGCCACGGCACCAAGCTGGCATATGTCGCCAGCGGCTGCATTCGCACGCCCGCCGGCGACGCGCTTCCTACGCGGCTCGGCGTCGTGTTCGACAGCGTCCGCGAAGTCATCGCCAAGTACCAGCCCAATGTCGCAGCGGTCGAAGAGGTCTTTCTTAACAAGAACCCATGGTCAACCCTGCTACTGGGCCAGGCACGCGGCGCCGCGATTGCGGCAATCACAACGGCGGGTCTTCCGGTGACCGAATACGGCACGATGCAGATCAAGAAGGCACTGGTCGGACAGGGGCGTGCCACGAAGGAGCAGGTTTCGCACATGGTCGTGCGCCTGTTGCAGTTGTCGGGCGCACCGCAATCCGACGCCGCCGACGCACTCGCCTGCGCGATCTGTCATGCCCATGCAGCAGCCCTGACCACCGCCCTCGCTGCACCACAGAGCCGCCGTCGAGGCGGACGGATGATCGGGAACTGACAGGCCTTTCATGCAGATACAGCCAACTCTGCAAGTTTCCGCAGTGGCGTTTTTGTTGCAGAGCGTGAATTAAAACGGACGAATAGGAATTTGACGTTTGCTAGGATCGGCACACCCCAACCAAGACAAAGGAGTGCCTTTCATGTCAAGCACGAACATCAAACATCTCGCCATCTACTCCACCCTTGGCCTATTGGCTGCCTGTGGTGGCGGCGGTGGAGATGGCGGCGGTTCGACCCCGCCGCCCCCACAGCAACCGAGCGGCCTGTCGCTCGACAGCAGCAACCAGAAAGCCGCCGCAAGTGCTGGAGCACAGGCAGCACTTGCGGGCAGCATGGCAGTGAACTCCGCAACGGGAAACCCGTCGGGCACGCAGCAGGTTGCTTCTACCGAAGGCGCTCTCGCATTGAGTGCAACCACCACCGCCCTGCGCAAGACGATCCAGGCAACCACCTCGGACGCAACGCAAACAAATGCGTGTGCCAGCGGCGGTACGCAAGTCTTCCGATGGAGCGACACCAACGACAGCAGCACAATCGATGCAGGTGACACAATCACGCTGATCTACTCCCAATGCGTGGTTGACGGACAGCTGACCGACGGCCAGATCGTACTGGCGATCCAGCAGATGCAGTCCAATAGCGCAGTGCTTAATGCCACCTACACAAACTACGTGACGGGAAGCGAGGCTGGCGCCACCCGGCTCAACGGCACCGTGAATCTGACGACCAATGGCAGCCTTGTTTCCGGCGCCCCGAATCCAGACGTGTGCAACGCCAGCACCAATACTGCAACCTTCGACCAGATCACGTCGGAGCAGCTGGCAAGCAACGGCACGGTGATCCGCACCACCACGCTCAAGGCAGGCCACATCAATTCCACGATCGGCGTCGACTGCAGCCGTGCACTCAACGTATCCGAAACCGCAAACGGCACGTGGACCGGACTTTCCGGCACGCTAACAATCAACACGCCCACATCGATCCTTTCCGGCCCCGATGGCATTCCCTATGCCGGCAGCTACACGGTTGCCGCAGACAGGGGCAAAGTGCAGATCGGCTTCAACAACGGTGGCAACGTAATCCTGCAACTGGACGCCAACGGCGACGGCACCTACGAGACCAGCACCAACCTTTCCTGGGCGGATCTCGGCATCCAGTAATCATCTGTGTTTGACAGCGCCCGCCCGACCACGCTGCGGACGGGCGCCACAAACACACGGATGGCATCCGCCTTCCCCTTGAACTCCGGCGCCAACCGGCTCTAAGGTAACCAACCTTATCCGGAGCCAACCCTGATGGAATCGCATTCGCGACCGCGTGTCGGTTTGTTCGCGACGTGCTTGATGAACCTATTCCGCCCCAACATCGGCTTCGCCGCAGTCGAACTGCTGGAGCGTGCCGGTTGTGAAGTGGACGTTCCCCTCGATCAAACTTGCTGCGGCCAGCCCGCTTATTCCAGCGGCGAGGACGATGTGGCACGCGGCCTGGCGCAACAAGTAATTGATCGGTTCGAAGGCTTTGACTACGTCGTTGCACCGTCCGGCTCTTGCGCCAGCACGCTACGCAAGTACCCCTCGCTGTTCGCTACCGATGACGGATGGAAACCACGTGCTGAAGCGCTGGCCGCGCGCTCGCACGAGCTGCTGAGCTTCCTGGCCGACGTGCGCAACCTGAAGATCGACGTAGCCTATCCCGGCGTCGTCACGTATCACGACTCCTGCAGTGGCCTGCGCGAACTTGGTATCAAGTCCCAGCCCCGCCGCCTGCTCGCCGACGTACGCAATCTGGAGCTGAGGGAAGTCGACGACGCCGAGGTGTGCTGCGGCTTCGGCGGCAGCTTCTGCATGAAGTACCCCGCGATCTCTGGAAAGCTGGTTGCCGACAAGGTCTCCGCCATCATAGCCAGCGGAGCGGGCACCGTACTGGGCGGCGATCTGGGCTGCTTGCTCAACATTGCCGGAAAGCTGCGACGCAACGGATCAAGAATCCGCGTGTGGCATGCGGCCGAAATCCTTGCCGGTCGTACCACTGGGCACGCCATCGGCGAAGGGGATGAAGCATGAGTAGCGCCCGCTTTGGCGAACGGGCGGAGCACGCTCTACGCGATGCAAATCTCCAGAAAGCGCTGGGTAGGTTCAAGACACAATTCGTGGAAAAACGGGCAGCGCAGATCGCATTGATGCCCGAGTTCGAAGCGCTACGAAACCACGCCGCTGCGATCAAGAATGCAGTACTGAGTGAGCTCGACATCTGGTTGGAGCGGTATGCCAACGCCGTAGAGGCCGCTGGCGGAACAGTGCATTTTGCGACAGACGCAGAAGAAGCGCGCGCAATCATCCTCGACATCTGCAGGCGCGCAAATGCCCGCACGCTATGCAAGGGGAAATCGATGGTCAGCGAGGAGATCGCGCTCAATCCTGCGCTCGAAGCTGAAGGCTATGACGTCGTCGAAACCGATCTCGGCGAGTACATCATCCAGCTTGCCAAGGAGCCGCCCTCCCATATCATCGCCCCGGCAATCCACAAGACAAAGGAACAGGTCGCGGATCTTTTCGAGGCCCACCACCCAGGCCGCCCTCGCGAGGAAAGCGTTGCCGGACTGGTCCATGAAGCGCGGATCGCATTGCGTGAGAAGTTCTTCCGTTGCGATGTCGGCATCACAGGCGGCAACTTTCTCATCGCCGAAACCGGGAGCAGTGTCATCGTGACGAATGAGGGCAACGGAGACCTTTCGCAAACGCTGGGTCGCGTTCACATCGTCACCTCCGGCATCGAGAGGGTCATTCCGACGCTCGACGATCTTTCGGTGTTCCTGCGCCTGCTCGCACGCAGTGCAACCGGGCAGGACACTGAGTGCTACACAACCATTTCGACCGGTCCTCGCCGCAGCGGCGACCCGGATGGTCCCCAGGAATACCACGTCGTGCTGCTGGACAACGGGCGCTCCAAGATGCTCGCTGGCCCGTTCCGTGAGATGCTGCGCTGCATCCGATGCGGCGCCTGCATGAACCATTGCCCCGTCTATGGCGCTGTTGGGGGGCACGCATATGGATGGGTTTATCCGGGGCCGATGGGGTCGATCCTCACACCGCTATTCAATGGACTGGCCGAGCACTATGAATTGCCCAATGCCTGCACACTCAATGGCCGCTGCCAGAGCGTATGCCCCGTAAAGATTCCACTCACTGACCTGATCCGCACCTTGCGCGCCGAACAGGCAAGGCTTGGCCTACGCCCAGCCGCAGAGCACCGCATGCTGGCCGCATGGGGCTGGGTGGCGCGCCATCCCGGGCTCTACCACGCACTTGAACGGTTTGGTAGCAGACTGCTTCGCGCGCGTGGAGGCACCCGCGGCAGCATTGCCGCTCTGCCCGGCCCCGCAAGCGCCTGGACGCAGGTACGCGACCTTCCCTCACCGGAGGGGCCAACGTTTCTTGAACAATGGCGCACGCGCGGAACGTCCCGATGAGTCGCGAAGCGGTATTACGGGCAATCCGCGCCGCGCTTGGCGCCCACCGCCCCATCCCACCGCCCCAAACCGCACCTCGCCCGCACTTTGCAGGAACCCTGCGGGAGCGCTTCTGCGAGCGCGTACTCGAGCACGGCTGCAGTCTGGAAGAGATTGCATCGGACGACGACATTCCACGCCAAGTAGCTGCCTGGCTCCAGGACCACGACCTCCCACCTGCCATCGCCCTCGCCGCGCCGCTTGCCGTACTGCCGTGGCCAGACAGTCTGGTGCGCAATACCGGCGCGGCCGACAAGGCAACACAGAGTGCGGTCTCTCTGGCCGTTGCCGGCATCGCCGAATCCGGCAGCCTCGTGATGTGCTCAGGCCCCGACTCACCCATCACCCACAACTTCGCGCCCGAGCACCACCTTGTCGTACTCCATGCGAAACTCATCGTTGCACACCAGGAAGACGCCTGGAGACTGTTGCGTACCCGCGGGCCGCTGCCACGCGCAGTAAATCTCATTGCCGGCCCCTCGCGCACGGGTGATGTCGAACAGACCATCCAGATCGGCGCACACGGACCGCGCAGCGTTCACATCCTTCTTGCTGGTTAAAGACGATACCGCCTGCTTACCAAAACGGGCCAGACGCACGCCTTCGGAGCAACCGATCGATTCGATCGATGATCGCTCTCACAAGAAATACGGATCCATCCACCCCACCTGAATTGTGGATCGAACACGCTCGCAGCTCACCGCGAAGAGGAAGAGCCATTTCGCGGCACCCTTGGCAGCAATGCCAATATCAACGATCTCCATGACATCGGCTTTTCGCCACGCTGTCCCCGGCAGCAACGGCTCAATGTACCCACCTCATTGCGGAACGCCAATGGACCGAGAGCGCACTCGTCCGCCAATTCAAGCCGGCGTTCCAGCATAGGCTCAATTGCCGGCGCTCTAATTCATGCTGTCGTTCGACGAACTTGGAGCTCCTGGACATTCGCCCACAACCCGACGAGTGGAATGATCAAGATCAGTACGATCACCATGACTTGGCGTAAACCGAGCAACATAGTGGGCCTCAAGAAACTCGAATGTGACCTTGTTCAGGAATATTCCATCGGTCTGCCTCTATCAGAAGAAGCCATATTGATCTGGGCAAAAGAATTTCGTGTGAACCGCAATGCAAAAAAAGCTGTATTGATGCATGCTTCAGCATGAAATGAGAGTTTGGATTCCGGAAATCCAGTCTGGGACGGAGCCGAAAGCGGATTTATTTGCAAAACCCACGCCGGCACTGGAACGGAATCAGGTTACGATTGCGCACCTTCACCAAGGAGCACGCAAATGACGCAGATCCGTTGGGACAAAATGAGCGAGCGCGAAATTCGCAACCTCATTGAACAAGGCGAAAAGGAAATCTCCCGTCGCCAGGTAGTAAAGAAAAAAGATGCCAAGCAAAAACTCGCCGCCGTCGCACGCGAGTTCGGCTTCAGGCTGGACGAATTGGTCGAAGGCGGGGTGCGTGCCACCCGCAGCCGTAGTACCGAGCCAAAGGAAGTGAAAGCCAAGCTTCCACCCAAGTACCGCAATCCCGCCGACCATTCGCAAACGTGGAGTGGTCATGGGAAGCGGCCGATGTGGGCCAAATCACATCTCGAATCGGGCGGCGAGCTTTCCGACCTGTTGATTCGCAGAGGCCGAGCCCCCCGCGCGCCCGCAATCGAAAAGCCGACTCGTGCCGCCGCAAAGTCTCGGGCGCCGCGCAAGACAAAGGCTACGGCCTGAGGACAACTAGACGGAGTGCGAGGCAGTCATGCAGTACTTCAACCTCGCGCAACGTCCAACAATGCTTTCCTGGCATAAAGCACGCAGGGAAGATGCAGGATCAAAGCATGCCGTGGCATGCTTCGCGCCGTAACCGGGCGAATCCCTGCCCGGCACTACAGACTGGGGTGTACTGCACCCAACAAAAACGGAGTGAGATGAGATGAACCGTCTGGAACTGATCGCAGCCATCAACAAGGACACTGGCATCGAGCCTAAAGTCATCGACAGCGTGGTGCGCGCATTTGTCGAGAACACGCAAAAGGCCGTGAAAAAGGGTGACACCGTGACCCTCGTCGGTTTCGGCACCTTCGCGAGCGCCAAGTCCAAAGCGCGTACAGGCAAGAACCCACGCACCGGCGAATCGATCAAGATCGCTGCCAAGGTGCGTCCGACTTTCAAGGCCGGCAAAGGCTTCAAAGATCTGCTCAACGGAAGCAAGGCGGGCGCCAAGGCCGTCGCAAAGCCAGCCGCAAAGCCAGCCGCAAAGAAGGCTGCAGCCAAGCCCGCCGCCAAACCAGCTGCCAAGCCGGCTGCCAAGAAGGCGCCGGTCAAGAAGAAGTGATTGCGGCTCTCCAAGCAATCGAGACGGCGCCTACGGGCGCCGCTTTTTTTGAGAACAACAACGAGCATCCTCCGCACCACATTGGAGACCGACGCCACAGCCTCACCGCTCCGGCTGCGATTACAAGCGGTCCTATGAAGGCTGCACTCCCGTCTATTCGGGAATAGTGAGACTTGGCATCCCTCACGTATCTCCCGTCTCTACAAAAGAGTAGGACACGCTTTTTTGCGCCTTATGAAGACGAAGAGAGGATTGCTTGCATTCACCCCTCGCCACCCCCCCGAAAAGGCGGGGGCGCAAGCACGCTACACCCATCACTCGACAGCAACCCTGCCGTTCGGCTGCCGAAGACGATCAACGGACTGACAAGTGGCGTGTGGCCTTCGCCTGAAGCGGGCGAATGAGATCCAGGCCCATGAATTCATACTCATCCGGAATCCCAGACAGACCACACGCGCATTACCCGGGCAGGGTTTGAACCGCGCGGCCAACCTGGAGCGATGAGCACGCTCCATAACAAAAATAATGTCAGCCCATTCAAGTAACTCTGGCGTGACCGGATTCTCCGCGTCATGGTCCCGGCCGGCAGAGGAATTTCCACGCCCGGCCAGTCTGCGAAAACTGCTTCGCGGTGGAACGGCGAAGGTGGTTGGCTGCAAATGAAGAGGGCTTTGCGTAGCAACGGAACCGTTTTTGAGCTGAGGCGCTCAAAACTGGGAAAAATGGATCTGGCTCATATGCTCGGCGGCCCAGCCCCGGTCCGCACATCGCTCACCCGCCACTGGGATCCACTATTTTTGCCGTCCCTACATCTGGCTGGTCTCGTCCCCGTCCCGCAATCTGGTAGTGCACCTCTGGCACCGGATAGCCAGCCACGCCAAAGGCGTCACGAATCGCCTTATTGGTATCGAAGTACACCTGCCAATAGTGATTCGTATGGCCGCACGGCAAGCACCGGCCCCATTGCATTGAAGTCGATGACCTCCACATCAGGAGCAGGCTCCGCTTCCACATTGCGAATCCGCGCAACCACATCCTTCAGCCGCGCAATGGCTTCATGGACATCGACGCTGTGCGCAAGCTGCGCAGTACGCTTGACACGGCGGTACGGATTGGTCGGATAGTTCTGGATCGTATCGCTGAAGATCTTGTTGTTTCCGACAATGGTCACCCCGTTGTCCGGCGAATAAGCGTAGAGGCCCAGAGCGGCCCCAAGGCCGCATGCCGCAAGGCTGATCAACCAACGCACGACAATCCAGACAGCAACCGCGCCAAGCGCCTTGGTGCCGAAAGTGGTGAGTTCGGCTTGCGCCGTATCGATCAAGACCTGCATGTTCATGACGATGCTTCTTGCCGTGGGAGGAGAGGGCTCCGAGTTTGCGTGATCGTCCTGAAGACGCGTCTGCCTTGACAACAACAACAACAACAACGAAGCGCTGCGTCTGGAGAAAAAATGCACCGCCGGCACCACAAGCCTGACGGGCGTCGTTTCCCCAATATCGCATGCGGTTCATGATTCGACTGATGACGGGCAGACGCCACCACCGGCTGGTCCCGAGCAGGAATCGATTCAAGGGGACCCTTCCGATGCGCACTGGCATCGTTCGACTTGTTGTGACAGCGGCGCTCTATTGGTGCCTAAGCCTTCTCGCCCTGCACCTCACAACACCGTTGAGCGTTGCCGCCCCGTTGTTTCCGGCTGCGGCAATCGCGATGACCGCAACACTGATCGCAGGCCCCTGGGGCGCTGCTGGCACCGCTGTCGGCTCATTACTGCTCAATGCACCGCCCTTTCTCACAACTGCTGGCGCAAGCGGCTTACCGGCAGCCATCGGGCTCGCGCTTGCCGCCACACTGCAGGCAGTCGCCTGCGCATGGGCATTCCGACGTTGGGTCGGTTGGCCGGATTCACTGGCAGACCCGCAGAAAATCCTGCGCTTCGTGGCGATTGCCACCCTCGGCTCGATGATATGCGCATCGATCTCGCTGCCGATCCTGCACGCTACCGGACGGATCGCCCAAGGATGGGCCTCCCATACGTGGTGGCGCTGGTGGCTGGGTGATTCCATCGGTATTCTCGCGGGCTTTCCACTGATCCAGCTTCTGCTGCCACCCGATGCCGAATGGCGGGCTCGGCGCTGGAAGCTCGGCCTTCCGCTGGCCGTCGCACTCGTAGTAACCGCCACCGGCATCGTATTCATCAATCGCTGGGAAGGTTTGCACCAGCGTGCGATCTTCGAGCGCGACGCGGAGGAGCTGCGCGGAAATTTCCGCGAGCGGCTGCGTATGCTGGGCGACATCCTTGATGGCATGCGCCTGTTCGTCACCCAATCCGACGAAGTCAACGCGGAAGAATTCGCAGCCTTTGCCAACCCATGGAATCGACGAGTACCCGAAGCGCTCGCGCAGGGGATCATCGTTTCCGTCGCAGCAAACGAACGTGAACGCATTGAAGGCACGCGTCACGCGGAAGGGGAGCTCGACTATCGGCTTTTCGCACTCGCACCCGACGGACAACGCCAGCCACTTGCGCCGGGAGCGACTGCGCAGGTGATCTTCCGCATCGAACCGCACGCGGACCAAGCAGGGCTCCTTGGACTCGACATTTCGACGCACCCCCAGGTTGCCAAGGCATTGCAGCGTGCTGAAAGTACCGGCGAAGCCTCGTTTTCCGACCCATTCGACATGCCATTCGCGCAGGAGCACCGTCGCGCCGTTGCACTGATCGCCCCCGTCGAAGCACGGATCACGAGCGGTCCAACACCGACCCTGCCACACGCCAGCGCCGTCATCGTTCTGATTGGACTCAACCGTCTGACGGCCGCACCGCATGCAGAAGGGCTGCACGTCTGCCTGACCGAGACCGGTAGCCAGCACAGCACGCTGCTCGCAGGCGACCCTAGCTGCGAGAATGATCTAGGCAGCACGCCACGTCACGTATTGCAGACAGCCTTTCCGCTCGGAGGCCGCCATTGGACGCTGAGTATCATCGCCGACGCACACTACATCGCCACGCATCGCGGCCAGCCCGCTTGGTTGCTGCCAAGCTTCGGCTGGACGAGCGTTGCGTTGCTCGTGGCTTTCCTGCTTGCAAGCGTTGGCCGTGCGCGCCGGATCGAGGAAGTCGTGGCCCAGCGCACAATGGAACTGCGCGCATCAGAATCACGCTTCAGGGACATGCTCGAAGAGGTGGCGCTGCTCGCCATGCATCTGGACCGCGATGGACGCATCACCTTCTGTAACGCCAGCCTGTGCAAGCTGCTTGGATATGAAGGCGACAACATTCTCGGACTCAATTGGTTCGAAACCTTCATGCCTGCTGAAGACCGCGAGACGGCTATCAAAGCATTCCGCAGGCACTTAGACGAGCAGATCGCCCCCACCGACACGCTCGAATTGTTTGTCATCACACGAACCGGCATGCGACGACTGATTTCATGGAGCGGCACACTGCTCTATGGACAGGACGGCGTCGCCGGGGTGGCCTGCATCGGCGAGGACATCAGCGCCCGCCGCGAAGCCCAGCGTAGGCTCGAAGAGACCTCCGCCCTGCTCTCCGCGGCAATCGAACAGTCACCTTCGGGCATCGTCATAGCCAGCGCGCCCACCATGCTCATTCTGACGATCAATCCGGCGGCGAACCGTATCCGGGCCGAGCAGTTCGAAACAGGGCTTCCGCCCCTGACGCGCTATGAGCAGCTCGGTTGGTCGATGCGCCATCCCGACGGCCAGATCTGCTCGCCCCGGGAACTGCCACTGGTGCGCGCCGTGGTCGACGGTGAAGTGACCCAGAGTCGTGAATTCATCCTTCGCCCGCGGTCAGGCAAGGAGCACTGGATCACGCTCAATGCCGCGCCGATCCGCAACAACGACGGCGAGATCATTGCCGGCATCGAGATCTTCAACGACATCAGCGAACTCAAGACGCACCAGAGTCATCTCGAACATCTGGCGCATTTTGACGTTCTTACACGGCTTCCCAATCGCGCACTACTCGGCGATCGCCTACTGCGCGCCATGGAGCAATCGCGGCGCGGCGGACTGCCGCTCGCTGTTGCGTACCTCGACCTCGACGGCTTCAAGGCAGTCAACGACGCGCACGGGCACGAGGCCGGCGACCAGTTGCTGGTCGAAGTGGCCGCACGGCTGCTCGACTGTGTACGCGAGACCGACACGGTTGCACGGCTTGGCGGCGACGAGTTCGTGATCCTGCTCGCCCAATTGGCTGACACCGATGCCTGGCGTGCGGTTATCGACCGTGTCCTGGCAAATCTGGCCACCCCCTTCGAGATCGGCAACGCGACAGTGGCTATTTCAGGCAGCATCGGCCTCACGCTTTACCCGGATGATGACAGTGGCCCCGAAGTCCTGTTGCGTCACGCGGACCTCGCGATGTACGTCGCCAAACAGTCTGGCCGCAATCGGACGCACCTCTTCGATCCCGAGCACGACCGTCGCACACAGACGGCCCACGCCCGCCTCGCGCAACTCGAAGCGGCACTCGACGCCAACGAGTTCGAACTGCACTACCAACCGCGCGTCGACATGCGGCACGGCAGCGTCCAAGGCGTCGAGGCACTCCTGCGCTGGCGTCATCCCGAGGACGGACTGATCGGCCCGGCTGAATTCCTGCCGGCAATCGAAGGCTCGCCATTCGCACTGCGGCTGGGCCATTGGGTGCTCGATACGGCGATTGCCCAATGGACCACTTGGTACGAAGCCGGGATCGACCTCAAGCTCAGCGTGAACCTGGCATCCGAACAGCTCCATGACCCTGGCTTCCCCGATGAACTGGCTGCCACGCTCGAACTGCATCCGACCTTCCATCCCGATCGACTCGATCTCGAACTACGGGAGACCATTGCGCTGCAGGACATGGCCCGCGTCACTGCCATCACTTCAGAATGCACCACGCTCGGCGTGCGCATTGCAATCGACGGATTCGGCGCGGGCCACTCACCGCTGACGAGCTTCCGACGCCTCCCCACGCACGCCCTGCAAATCGATTGCGCCTTCGTTCGCGACATGCTGGTAGATCTTGAAGGCGTCGTGATTGTCGAAGGCGTCGTGCGACTCGCACAGGCCTTCCGCAGGGAACTGACTGCTGTCGGCGTCGAGACTGTGCTGCACGGAATCATGCTGTTGCGCGCAGGATGTCATCTCGCACAAGGCAACTGCATTGCACCGCCCATGCCCGGCGACGCGTTGCCCACCTGGCTCGTCGACTGGCGTCCGGACCCGCTCTGGTGTCTTCCTGTCGAAAGCGTATCGCGCGAAGATATCGCGCTGCTCGCTGCCGAACTGGAACATCGCCAATGGGTTGACCAGCTGTGCAAACCGGACGGCATGACTGAGCCGTCGATCACCCTCGAAGATTGCCACCTAAGCCGCTGGCTTTCGGGCACCTCCACCACGCGATACGACACGGAACTCATCGATTCCCTGCGCAGGGTGCACCGCGATCTACACAACGCAGCGGCCGAGTTCGCACACGCAACAAGCGCCAGCACACGATCGCCAGCACAGATCCGGGCACTACGCATGGGAGTGGATGATCTGGTCGGCCGGCTACGGGCACTGTGGCTACCACCTCACAGCCAATGAACCGCCCGCACGTCAGCGGGCGGCGCTGAGGATCGCTGCCGACTCGACCGGATGGCGGGTAGCACGGATCATATCGGCGGCTTTCTCGGCAATCATAATGACAGGAGCATTGGAGTTGCCCGAAACCAGCGTCGGCATGATGGAAGCATCTACCACACGTAACCCTTCCATGCCGCGCACGCGCAGCTCCGCATCAACCACCGAGAACGCATCGCTTCCCATGCTGCATGTCCCGGCGGGGTGATAGATCGTCTCCGCCGCACTGCGGATGAAGGCGCGCACGTCCTCGTCGCTCTGCACCTCCGGTCCGGGGACCAGCTCGATACCACGGTAATGGTCAAAGGCTGCACCCGCCAGAATCCTGCGTGCCCACTGCACGCCGGCGACCATCCGGTCGAGGTCTTCCCCCTCGGAAAAATAGTTGGCGCGAATCTCCGGCTTGGCTGCCGGGTCAATCGATGCAAGCCGAATTTCGCCACGACTCTTCGGGCGCAGGTTACACACATGCAGCGAGTAGCCTTCGCCTGCCATGAAACGAAGGTCCCGCCCATGGTCACGCATACGGGCCGGGGTGAAATGGAATTGCAGATCTGGCAATACTTCGCGCGCAGTGCTGCGGGCAAACGCACAACCTTCGGCTCCGTTGCTACTGAGCATGCCACGTCGGTATGCGAGGTATTGCCAAGCCTCCACAAGTATTCGCCCACGCAACATGCGCGGCGTCAGCCCCCAGCTCACAGGCAGCCGGCCAGCGTGGACGAGGGTGACGTCGAGGTGATCCTGCAGGTTCTGCCCCACACCGAGAAGATTATGGACCACTCGAATGCCACGTTCGCGCAGAGGGCCCGCCGGTCCAATGCCGGAGAGCATCAGCAATTGCGGACTGGCTACCGCCCCCGCACAGATCAACACTTCGCGCCGTGCCAGCGCATGGCCATAGCGCCCGCCAATACGAAACTCAACGCCTGTAGCACGCTTACCGCGAGTGAGAATCCGCGTGGCATGGGCTCGCGTGATGACATGCAGATTGGCACGTGGGCGTGCCGGCTTCAGGTATGCACGCGCGGCCGACCAGCGCTCACCGTTTCGTTGCGTCACCTGAAAGAGCCCCGCGCCTTCCTGTCTTGCACCGTTGAAGTCGTTGTTCGCTGGCAGTCCAGCCTCCTTCGCCGCATCCACGAAGGCAAGGCTCAGCGGATTCGGCGAACGCAGATCGGAAACGGCAAGCGGGCCACCAGCGCCGTGATAGGACGAAGCACCATGCTCGTTATCTTCAGAGCGAAGGAAATAGGGCAGCACCTCGGCGTGGCTCCAACCGCGATTACCGAGCGCCGCCCAGTGATCGTAGTCGGCCGGATTACCCCGCATATAGCACATGGCATTACTCGAACTGCTGCCACCAAGGGTGCGACCACGCGGCCAGAAGAGCCGCCGCCCCTTCAGCTCGTACTCCGGTACGGTGTCATAGCGCCAGTTGAGCACTGCGCTGCGCATCATCCACAAGATGCCGAGCGGCACATGGATCGCCGGATTGATGTCCGGCGGCCCCGCCTCGATCAGGCACACGCTCGTTTCGCTGTCTTCCGATAAGCGGTTTGCAAGCACGCAGCCGGCCGAGCCACCGCCCACGATCACGTAGTCGAATTCCATCCCTGCTGAGGTCCCCTCGTTACCGTCTCCCGCGGCGTACGGGTGGATCATCTCATTGCTTGGGCCAGGCGACATGGCCCGCGTAGCCTTTCGGCAACGCAAGCGACATGGAATGTGTGTTGGAAAACAATCGCCCCGTCTGCTCAGACCATTCGGCAAGCTGTCGGCCGTGGCACTTGAGGACAGCCTCCGCACGCGTCCAGAGCGTGGCAAACACCAGCGGCCTTTCAGCGGGACCAGTGCGGTAGAGCGTGGCAAGTGCCCGTGGGCCAAGATAGTCGTGCGCAACCTGCTCCCAGTCGGTCATGAGTTCGATGCGCATCAGGTCCACGCCCACCCGGCCGCCCCGCAGCGCGGCAACAAGCGATAAACCTGCCTCATGCGCAATGCCGATGCCAATGTCCCACCCAGGTAAGCACGGTGTTTCACCCGGTTCGCAACATAATGGAACGTCTTCCGGTCTGAGGCCAAGCGCGGGTGCAAGCAAGCCACGCAGCGCATCGCGCACACGATCGCGCGCAACCGTCCGGATAGTGGAGTGAGGCGCCGGCACGGCAAGCACGAAGGGCCGGCCTGGTTGGAGCGGAGCCGGCCTCTCATGGACCACTAGCGGGAAATCAGGCAGCACACTTCATCGGCGCAGCAGGCGCACCCGACCAAGCCGTGCCTGACGGCAGGGTCTCGCCCTTCATTACCAACGTCAGGGGCCCCAGTAGCACGCCATCACCCACCGATGCGCCGTAGAGCACCGTATTACGCGTACCAAGCGTGACCTTCGCACCGATCTCGACGCGGTCGATCTTCATGACGCGATCTTCGAACAAGTGCGTCTGCGGGCCAGCAAGCGCATTGACCTCGCTGTAGTCGCCAATCGAGACGCAATCAAATTCCGTGATGTCGATGGTATCGAGGTACACACCGCGCCCAATCTTCGCCCCCAGCATGCGCAGCGCAACCGGCAGCCAGGGGGTGCCACGCAGGTAGCGCAGGAAATTCGGCACGGCAATGCCCTCATAGAGATTGGTGATCGCCTCCGAAATCCACACGAAGGGGGTCCACATCGCCACTGCACGTTTCCTGTAGCGGCCGATAAGCGGCCACTTGAGCGCGACGACGAAGAGAAAACTGCCAACGCCGTACCACAGGCCTGCGAATGCGAGGTCGATGCAGGTATCAAGCCAGCGACCAGCGCCCGCCTCGGGCATCAGGTCGAAGATGATCGTATAGCCAACGGCAATGACTATTGCGTGTGGCGCGACGATCCGGAACGCTTCGACGAGTCCGCGTCCAAGCCGCCGCAGGATCGACGGCCGGAAGGTCAGGTGCTCTGGAAATCCGGTAGTGCCTTCGCGTGCAGGCAGCGAGATCGGCGGCGAGCCGAGCCACGTATCACCGCTCTTCATGTCGTCATTGGCGGGCGCGCGCGACTGCACGCCAATCAATACGCTTTCAGGAATGACCGTGCCATCCGGCACATAGGCGCCGTTGCCAACAAAGCTACGGCGCGAAACGACCGTAGGCTGCACCGTCATCCAGCCACCATCAAGCTCTTCATCGCCCAGCATCACCGCATCAGCAATGAAGCAGTCTTCGCCGAGAGTCAGCATGTCTGGCACCACGCCGAGCGCGGTGGAGATTTCGGCCCCCTTGCCTACCCTGGCGCCAAGCAGCCGATACCAATACGGCGCATAGACCGTCGCATAGATGCCATGCAGGAATTGCAGACTGGTTTCCTGAATCTGGTTGACCAGCCACTTTGAAACGTAGGTCCAGCCGTGAACCGGCACTTTCCCAGGGCGCAGGCGCGGCATCAGGGTCCAGCGGATGGCCGCAGCGAGCAATACGGTGAATACGATCAGTGCTGCACTCGCCGGCAGTGCAAGCACGAAATACTTGACGAGCTGAATACCTACGCCGCTGCCATGCATCCATGCAAAGCGGTCCGGATCGTCAAATGCGTCAATCAGCATGAACGCGGGGAAGACCGGCAGGAAAAAGAGAATGGAAACCAGCATCGAGCCAAGCGCAAAACAGGCTGCCTCCGCCGACAAGCGCAGCGTAGACGGTTGCGGGCGCGGCGCCAGGGTTGTCGGATCGAAGGCTCCGGCATCACGTGCGGGCGAACCGCCGAACACCCGCCGCGTGGGAACATGCCCGCCATCGGCAAGCGACGACAGCCCATCCAGATGGCCGAATTCTCCGATCGCCGTGTTGCCCTGGAGTACGGCATACGAGCCGACGCAAGCGTTATCGGCAAGCTCGATCCGACCGATCACGAGTTCGCCGCGTTCAACACGGGCGTTTTCCAGATTCACCGCAGTGCCGATCGAAACACCATCACCAATGCACAGCAGTTCGGGGACGCGCAGCGTGATCGAGCCGATTACCACATCACGCCCCACCTTCGCGCCCAGCGCGCGCAGGTACCAAGTGAAGAGCGATGAGCCAGCAATGAGGTAGACCGGCGCGGCCTCGGTCAGGCGGTCGACCAACCACCAGCGGTAATAGGTGCCGCCCCACAATGGATATTTACCCGGCTCAAGCCTCGGCGCAATAAGCCGCTTGCCGGCGATCGCCACAACGAAGCCAGCAAGCTGTGTGACGAGGAAAACAAGCACCGACATGGCAATCGCACGGAGGATCGAATCCCCCGGATCACCCGTGTAAAAGTGATATGTGAAGAACGGTGCGAGCCACTGGATCATGTACAGCGCGACCAACGGCGGCACTGCGATTGCCTGCGCAGCGCCGCATATCCAGCGGCGCAACATCGGCGGCGGCGCAAAATCGGTATTGAGCGCCGAGCCGCAAGCAGCAGCAGATTCGGCCATCGCTGCAGCAATCGCACCGATCTTGCGCGACTGATAGATATCGCGCACGGTTGTTGTGGCAAAACGCGGATCGGCGCGCAGCGCGGACGCAAGCCGAGCCGCAAGCAGCGAGTGGCCACCGAGGCTGGAGAAAAAGTCGGCGTCACGGCGGATCGGCTGGCCTGGGAAAAGCTTGGCGAGCGCAGCAAACAACGCCACCTCAGCTTCAGTTTCGGGCGTGTCCGACTCACCCTCCGTGCTGTCAGCCACTGCAAGCGGCATCGCACGTAGTGCCTTGCGATCGATCTTTCCAGAGGTCAAGCGCGGCAGCACAGCAAGCGCCTCAAAACGACCCGGCACCATGTACGGCGGGAGCACCTCCGAAAGATGCTGACGCAGCACGGTCGGCACCATCACAGCACCGGACTCGGGCACCAGGAAGGCAACGAGCTGGTCAATGCCATCGTCCTGGCGCAGCACAACCGCATTGGTTCCAACCCCAGGAATACGCGCCAGCACAGCCTCGATTTCGCCAAGCTCGACACGAAAACCGCGCACCTTCACCTGATCATCGGCACGACCAAGGCATTGCACGCAGCCGTCCTCGTCGATGCGCGCAAGGTCGCCCGTGCGGTACATCCGCGTGTCCCAATCCACCAAGGACCAAGGGTTGGGAACAAATTTCTCGGCGGTCAGTTCGGGGCGACCCAGGTAGCCTGCAGCGACGCCTGGGCCGGTGATGCATAGCTCCCCGGTTTCGCCGCGAGGGAGCAGGCGTTGCTGGTCATCAACGACGAGCAGGCCGTAGTTGGGCAGGGGCGTGCCAATGGTGACTGGCCTGCCAGGGGAGAGTTCCGCAAGGCTCGCCGAGACCGTGGCTTCAGTCGGCCCATAGGTGTTGAAGATTTGCCGGCCAGGGCACGCCCACCGCGTGACAAGCGCTTCGGGGCACATTTCACCCCCGAGGTTGATAAGTCGCAGGTTCGGCACATCCTCCGCGAAGAGGGCGAGCAGCGTCGGCACCGCATGCAGCACGGTAATGCCGTTGTCAGCCAGCGCACGCGGCAGCGCTTCGGGGTCGGTGGCGAGCTCCTTGGGTGCAATCCATAACGTAGCGCCGACGAGGTAGCTGATCCAGACCTCCTCGAACGACATGTCGAAGGCCACCGAAAAACCCTGGTACACGCGGTCCTCCTCACGTACACCAAGGATCGCGTTCTCGCTGCGAAGGAAATGACAGATGCTGCCCTGGCTGATCTGGATGCCCTTGGGCTTGCCAGTCGAGCCAGAGGTATAGATCACGTAGGCCGGGTCCTGCGGACGAGCCCCATCGCGGCGCGCGAGCAGACCGGAGTACGGCGCCAGCAAGGCCTCATCCCGCCATACAGTTCTACCAAGTGGCGTCAGCGCATCGGCAAAGGCATCACAAGTAACAATGCCGAGCGCATTGGCGTCCTCAAGGCACACACCGACGCGCTCCACCGGGGTATCAGCGTCGAACGGCAGCCAGCCCGCGCCAGTCTTGGCGATACCAGCCTGCATCACAAGCAGTTGCAGACCTCGCGGCAGCCACAAACCAACAAGCTGGCCAGGGCGCACGCCCGCTTCGATCAGGCGTGCGGCAACCCGGTTGGCGGCCGCATTGAGCCCGGCATATGTCAGGGATGCGTCACCAAAGACCAGCGCTGTTTTGTTGGGAAAGCGCGCTGCCGTGTCTTCAAGCAGATCAGCGAGGACTTCTTCGCGCAGGAGGTCAGGCCGCTCAGGGCCCAGCAGGACATTCTTCAGTGCAGCCGATATCTCAGCAGTAAGGGGCGAGTTCATGTAGGGGCAACCAGTGCTGCCCACGCGGGGGCGTGGTTCTATGCGATGCCATTCCCGCACACCCTTGATTAAGCCCCCCTTAAAACTCGATCGGGCACAGTGGAGAAACCGCCTGATTTGTCACGGAAGCACATGGCCAACCTCGCCCAGGGCAAGGCCACCGACGATGTCTACTATTAGAGCGTTGGGCATCAAGGATCTGCGTGGCACGGTTTGGCGCCGCCGCTACGCTCACCTATCAAATTGAGGAAGAGACCATGGCCAAGGGCAAGCGCAGCCAAGCAACATCAATGACGACGAAGCGTGACAAACCCATGAAGCTTTCGGGCAAGGCATACGAACAGGAACTCGCGAAGCTACACGCTGAACTCGTAAGGCTGCAGGAATGGGTCGTCGCCACGGGCGCGAAGATCTGCATTCTGTTCGAGGGCCGCGACGGTGCTGGCAAAGGTGGCACGATCAAGGCGCTCACCGAACGCGTAAGTCCACGCATCTTCCGCATCGTGGCACTACCCGCACCGACCGAGCGCGAAAAGTCGCAGATGTACATTCAGCGCTACATCCCTCACCTGCCCGCCGCCGGAGAAATCGTCATCTTCGACCGTAGCTGGTACAACCGAGCAGGCGTCGAGCGGGTAATGGGCTTTTGCACCGAAGATGAGGCCAAGCACTTTCTGGCCGGCGTACCGATGGTAGAAAAAAGCATCGTTCATTCTGGGGTCATCCTGCTCAAGTACTGGCTTGAAGTAAGCGAGGAAGAGCAGACGCGCCGGCTCAAGCAACGCATCAACGACCCGCGCAAGATATGGAAACTCTCGCCGATGGATCTGAAGTCCTACAGCCGCTGGTACGACTATTCACGTGCCCGCGACGAGATGTTCGCAGCCAGCGATACCTCGTGGGCGGCGTGGCACATCGCCGACTCCAATGACAAGAAGCGGGCGCGGCTGAACATCATTTCGCACATCCTGGAACAGATTCCGTACGAAGCACCGCCACACAAGGAGATCGAGTTGCCCAAACGCCAGAAACCGGGCAATTATGTCGAGCCACGGCAGGAAATCCGGCGCGTTCCGGAACGCTATTGAGGCAGCAGGGACCTGTTGATTTGGTCAACAACAGCCGTTGCAGTCGCCATCAGATACGCCCTATGACCTTCACGCAGCCGGACGTCATTGCCCGTCTGCGACAATCCGTGCTCGTCCGTTTTTTCCAGCTTCGAAATGCCCGCCTCCACCCCCTGCCGCTGGGACATCTTCTGCAAAGTCATTGATAACTTCGGCGATGCAGGGGTGTGCTGGCGGCTTGCACGCCAGCTCGCTAACGAACACGGTGCAAGGGTGAGGCTATGGATCGACCGACCGGAGACACTCGATGCGATGCGCGACGGAACGGAAGCGCCTGGCATTGACATCCGGCAGTGGAGCAAACACGTAGCGCCCACGGATCCTGGCGAAATCGTGATAGAGGCCTTCGGAGCGAAAGTGCCAGAAAGCTTGCTTGCTGCGATGGTGGCAAGCCCACACCCGCCGGTGTGGATCAATCTCGAGTATCTCTCGGCCGAGAACTGGATTGAGGGCTGCCACATGCTGCCTTCACCTCACCCTCGACTACCACTGACGCAATGGTTCTTCTATCCCGGCTTCACCCGAAACACCGGAGGACTATTGCGGGAAGCCGACCTGCTCATCCGGCGTGACCGTTTCATGAGCAGGGGTAGCGGACCGTTCTGGCATCGCCTCGGTGTTGCCCCTCCAGACGCACAAGCGCTGCGGGTATCGCTGTTCGCCTACGAAACCGAAGGCCTGGGCGGACTGCTCGAGGCTTGGCGCGACGGGGACCGAACAGTTTGGTGCGCAATCCCGGAAAGTCGGGTATCGCCCCAGGTACGGGAATGGGCAAACGATTCGCTACCAGCCGGAGGCGCCCCACTCCACCGCGGTGCGCTGACACTCCAGACGTTACCTTTCATCAGCCAGGATGACTACGACCTGCTGCTCTGGACATGCGACCTGAACTTCGTGCGAGGCGAAGATTCCTTCGTGCGCGCGCAATGGGCCGCACAGCCGTTCGTATGGCAGATATACCGGCAGGACGAAGACACGCACATCGCAAAGCTCGATGCTTTCCTGTGCCGCTACCTCAAGAACGCTCCCAAAAACACCGCCGATGCGCTACGCGCATTCCACGCTGAATGGAACCCCGCCGCGGGCAACAGCTCGGCCCGGCCAGGCGGGGCATGGCCATCGCTCGCCACGACACTCCCAGTCCTTCAGCGCCACGCAGCGCAGTGGTGCGACCATCTGGCGCACGAAATCGATCTTGCCGCAGCACTGGCGGAATTCGCAAAAGGCAAGTTAAAATAATGAGTTATCCGTTTCCCTCTGGCGCCTGATGGCGCCATTTTTGATCTTCAGGTGCCCCAATGAAAATCGCGCAAGAACTCCGCGCCGGCAACGTTGTGTTGGTTGGCAACGACCCCTTGGTTGTCCAGAAAGCTGAATTCTCGAAGTCCGGCCGTAACGCTTCGGTCGTCAAGATGAAGTTCAAGAACCTGCTGACCGGCGCCGGTTCTGAAACCGTCTACCGCGCCGACGACAAGTTCGAAGTCGTCACGCTTGAGCGCAAGGAAGTCACCTACTCCTATTTCGCCGACCCGATGTACGTGTTCATGGACGCCGAGTACAACCAGTACGAAGTCGAAGCCGAGAACATGCAGGATGCGCTCAAATACTTGATTGACGGCATGGCGCTGGAAGTCGTGTTCTACAACGGCAAGGCGATCTCGGTCGAACTGCCGACGATGGTCGTGCGCGAAGTCGTCTACACTGAGCCGGCCGTCAAGGGCGACACCTCCGGCAAGGTCCTGAAGCCCGCCAAGATCAACACCGGCTTCGAGCTGTCGGTTCCGGCGTTTGTCGAAATCGGCGACAAGATCGAAATCGACACGCGTACCGACGAGTATCGCAGCCGCGTCAAGTAATCGAGCTTAGCGCTCGATTCGATAAAGGGCAGGCTTTCGAGCCTGCCCTTTTCATTTGCAGCCGCCCTTCACATGTGCGCTGGGAAATCCACGCCCCCGCAGCACGCTTCTTCAATCCTTAGCGCCAGCTCCAGTTGCTCAGGCTTGAGCACCCGCACGCGATCACGCAATAGCCGATGGCGACCGGAGCGCAGCACCGCCTTGTCGCGACTGGCGAGCAGATCAGCGGATCCAGCGATGGCGGTTTCAAGGAACTTCTGGTCGTCGCTGTCGCGGCACTGTGGCAGCAACTCGAGCGCTCCAGCTTGTGCAACCAGTTCCACACGCACGCGATATGCAGCCAGCAGATCATCCTGTCGTCGCGGATCGACCTTGAACTGGGGATAGGCGAGTACCCGGCGCAGTTCTTCAAGGCAATCCTCACGCGAGATCAGATGGAAACGGCCGGATTCGATCGCCATCCGCAAGAGCGCGAGCGCAGGATCGTCGAACAGCCAGAGGGCAAGCACCGTATTTGAATCGAGCAGGAGACGCGGGTGCGGCGGCAATTGCAAAGTCGTTGCAGGCATACCCTGCAATATACCGTGGGCAACGCAGGACAACGGCCCACACATACAGTCACGGCGGATGACATTGAACTGACAAGAAGGCAGAAAAGCATGTCACCAGAGCGCCCGGTCCGAGCAACCCAAAAGCACACCAGAGAACGATCTACCCTCGAACCATGAGCTTATGCCTTGTAGGCACTTCGCTCAGACGGCGCCGGCACCCTAAAATCAACGAGACAAGCCGGAAATCCATCCCGGCCCCCTGGAGACAAGCATGCGCATCGCCAACGACGTCACCGAACTGATCGGCAACACGCCGCTCGTGAAGCTCAACCGCCTGACCGCGGGCCTGAAGGCAACGGTCCTGGCAAAGCTCGAATTCTTCAACCCGGCCCATAGCGTGAAAGACCGGATCGCGATCTCGATGATCGAAGCCGCCGAACGGGAAGGAAAGATCAAACCAGACACCATCATCCTCGAACCGACATCGGGCAACACCGGTATCGGCCTCGCAATGGTCTGCGCCGCACGGGGCTACAAACTCGTGATCCTGATGCCAGAAACCATGAGCCGGGAGCGCCGCCTGCTGCTCCGTGCCTATGGTGCGGAACTGATCCTCACGCCCGGACCGGAAGGCATGCCGGGTGCGATCCAGCGTGCTGAGGAAATGGCTGCTGCCGATCCCCGCTACTTCATTCCACAGCAGTTTGCAAATCCAGCCAACCCGGAAATCCATCGGCGGACCACAGCCGAAGAGGTCTGGAACGATACGGACGGCAAGGTGGACATCTTTGTCTCCGGCATCGGCACCGGCGGCACGATCACCGGTGTGGGTGAAGTCCTCAAGGCCCGCAAGCCGGGCGTGAAGATCGTTGCGGTCGAACCGGACGCCAGTGCAGTGCTCTCCGGTGGGGCGCGTGGTCCGCACCCCATCCAAGGGATCGGGGCGGGCTTCGTGCCGGAAGTCCTCAATACCCAAATCTACGACGAAGTGATCCGGGTAAAGAATGCTGAAGCGTTCGAGTACGCACGTCGCGCCGCTACGGAGGAAGGGCTCCTGGTCGGCATTTCGTCTGGAGCCGCCATCTGGGCCGCCCTTGAGATCGCCAAGCGGCCGGAAAGCGAAGGTAAGCTGATCGTTGCCGTCATTCCTTCGTTCGGCGAGCGCTATCTCTCAACCCCGCTGTACGAGCATCTGCAGGTATAAGCAGCCTTCATCAGCAATCCCCACAGCGCGGAGCTAGCATGATGGCTCCGCGTTTTTTTTGGAAATCCCCGAATGTTCGACTTTGACACCCCGCTACCACTCGCTGATAACCCGCGTTCCTGGAAATGGGGCCGTTACGCTGGCCGCGATGTAATCCCAATGTGGGTCGCCGACATGGATTTCGCTGCGCCACCACCTGTTCTGGAGGCGCTTCAGCAAGCCGTCACGGACGGCCATTTCGGCTACACGTCGGCAAGCACATCGCAGTACGAGGCCGTCTGCGACTACATGCACCGGCAATACGGCTGGGCGGTCGAACCGGACTGGATCGTGTGGCTGCCGGGTCTTGTGTGCGGGCTCAACATTGCGGTTCGCGCCTACACCGCCCCCGACGAAGCGGTGTATACCGCGACACCGATCTATCCGCCGTTCCTTTCGGCACCGAAACTCGCCCAACGCCCGCTCACGACAATTGGACTCGAACAGCGGGGCGCAACGTGGGGATGGGACTTCGACGCGGTCGCACAAACACTCCCCCGCCATAAACTCTGGATGCTCTGCCACCCGCACAATCCAGTCGGTCGCGCTTGGCACGATGACGAACTGGCGCAAATCGCCGAACTGGTCGAGCGCAATGACATGCTCTTGTGCTCGGACGAAATTCATTGCGACCTGATCCTGACGCCCGGTCGGCGCCACCGCCCAATCGCATCGCTTTCGCCTGAGATCGCGCACCGGACAGTCACCCTCATGGCGCCGTCCAAGACCTTTAATATTCCGGGCCTCGCGGCATCGTTCGCCGTCATTCCAAACGCCGCCTTGCGCCACCGTTTCAATGCAACGATGGCCGGCATCGTGCCGCACATCAATGTGCTCGGACTAGTGGCGATGGAAGCGGCATTCAGTCACTGTGAAACTTGGCGACAGGCGCTGCTCGACGTGCTCAGGCGTAACGCCGTCCGCGTGGAGTCGGTTATCGCAGGCTTGCCCGGGCTTACGACGACACCCGTGGAGGCAACGTATCTAGCCTGGATCGACTGCCGCGATTGGATGCGTCAGCACGCCATCAATGACCCTTGCACACATTTCGAACGCGCGGGCCTCGTCCTGTCCGACGGCCGCGACTTCGGCGCGCCGGGTTTCGTGCGGCTCAATTTCGGGTGCCCGGCAACGACGCTTGAAACCGGCCTGTCACGGCTCGCAGGCGCGGTCGAACACGTCTGAGCACCGGTCGATCCTGCTACCGCAGCGAAAAAGCTGTTTTCTTTCCAGACGCAAAAGAAACAGGCTCCAGAAAGACAAAAGCCGGAACCTTTTCTGGTTCCGGCTTCTCAAAACGGCCAAGTTTGCTTGCTTGATCCGTTTGTCGCCGCTGCCTCCGGCGGCTAATTCTTCTGATTCGTCTCCATCCTCTGGTTGCTATTCGCGGACTGGCGCAGGGCTCAGTGGAACTAGCGTTTTTATTTATCTCGTCATTTATGGAATTTGACGAGTGGGCGGAGTTTAGTCACGAACAAACGGCAGGTCGACACCTGTCTAAACAGTTAATGAAGAGATGTGGTTTTTTTGCACTTTCGAGCTCAAACATTGATATCCACCAACATTTTTCACCCAATTTAACGGGCGACATCTTACCTCAAGGCCAGCACTGAATCTTTGTCACCCGCTGCCAAGTAGCGCCATGACGGCTTCAGCCGGTAGCGGCGGGCTTAGCAGGTGCCCCTGACAACCCTGGCACCCCAAAGCCGCCAGCGCCACGCGCTGCCATTCGTCCTCCACGCCTTCCGCAACAACGCTCATTCCCAGTCCACGGCCCAGCGAAATAATCGCCCCGACGACCGCCGCCGCACGCGGATTTCGCCCCATATCGCTAACAAGACTGCGATCGAGCTTGAGGATATCGAGCGGCAGGCGCGCAAGCTGAGCCAGGTTGGAGTACCCCATGCCAAAGTCGTCGAGTGCAATGCGGATGCCAACGGCCTTGAGCCGAGCGAGGAGCGCGGCCACGCCGACTGGATCTTCAATCAGCAGACTTTCTGTGATCTCTACCTCCAGCGCATCAGTGGGAAGGCCCGCATCGGCAAGCGCCGCCTCAATGTGGGCGAGAAGCTCGGCATCGCGCAACTGCCGCGCGGACACATTGACCGCCACCCGCAGCGTCGGATAGCCACCGGCCCGCCACAGGGCCAGCGCCTGGCAGGCTGCAGCAAGCACCCACCGTCCGATCGCGACAATCTCGCCCGTCTCCTCTGCGATATGGATGAAACGGACCGGCGGGACACGACCAAGCTTCGGGTGCGCCCAGCGCACGAGCGCTTCGAGCGCCGAAATGCGCCCACGCACACAATCGAAGCGCGGCTCGAATTCGAGTGCCAGCTCACCGCGCTCTGCTGCGTGGCGCAGCGACTTCTCCAGCGCGAGCCGCTCGTGTGCAGCCTCGGCCAGCGCATCATCGTAAAGTGGCAGACCACGCCCACCGTGGCGCTTGCTTGCGTACATCGCCAGATCCGCGCGTTCGATCAGTTGCTCAGGATCGCGACCATGCCGTGGAAACACGCTGGCTCCAAGGCTGCATTCAAGATAGAACTCATCTTCATTGATATGGAACGGCGCATCAAAGCCCCGGCGCAGGCTCGCCGCCTCGGCGGCGAGTTCGGCTTCCGCCGTGCCATCCATCTCCGGCCTGCTCTCCAGTGGCAGTACGACGACAAATTCGTCACCACCATAGCGGGCAAGGAGTGCCCCTTCCCGCAACAGACCCACAAGCCGCCGGACGATTTCACGCAGCACAGCATCGCCTGCAGCATGTCCAAGCGAATCGTTGATCTGCTTGAATCGATCGACATCGAGAAAAAGAACGCCGATACACCCCTCATCACCAGCGGCAAGGATCAGCTCACGCAACCGCGCGATCAACGCGCGGCGATTCGGGCAGCGCGTTAGCGGATCATGTTCCGCCAGATAGCGCACCTGGCGTTCGGAGTCTTCGCGCCGGGCAATCTCGCGCTGCAAGTGCGCCACGGTTTCCGACAGCTCACCCGTGCGTTCGGCCACCCTCGCCTCAAGTTCACGGTTATCCGCACGCGCCTGTTCGAGCACCTGCACTGCAAGCAAATAGCGCAGGTTGTGCGAACCGGCCTCTTCGAGCATCTGCAATTTCGCCGCGTGGAAGGCGCGATGCGTGGCCAGTGCCAGCGTTGGATCGCCGAGGGCCAGATGGTGATCAGACAAGCGCTGCAAGGTTTCGGCCTCACAGTCAAGCAAACCGAACTTGCGCGACAGCGCGAGCGCAAGTTCGAGCCGAACGCGAACAACTTCATGCACGCCGCGCGCGGATGCGACGGCAGCCAGATGCAACTGCCCCCACGATAGGGCCACCGGATCGCCGACCTCCTCGGCCAAGCGCAACGCATTGACGAGGTCGGCCTCAGCCTCGTCGCACTGGCCAGCTCGCAGCCGAATCACACCAAGCTGAGCCAGCGCAATGGCCCTCAGCCGGCTGCGCCCCGAGCCGTCCGCGAGGCGAAGCGCTTCATCGAGCGCCGCCGTGGCAGCCTCGTCGTGGCCGAGCGCGAGCAGCAGGGTGGCCCGGTGGTAAAGCGTGTAACCAAGATCGACCCCGCGCTCGGGCAACTCGTCACGAAAAATCCGCTCCGCAGCTTCGATCAGGGCCAGTCCGTCATCCAGCCGTACGGCGCGCAACTGGGTAACGGCCGCCGCGGTCAGGCAACTGGCAATGCCGTAGAGATCGCCAACCCCTTCGAACAATTTGCGTGCATAGTCGATATGCGTATGCGCCACTTCGAGAAGACCCGCCTGGCAACAGTTCGAGCCGAGCTGGAAATGCGTCCAAGCGAGCCCAGGCAGGTCGCCATGTTGCTCAAACCAGATCAGTGCCTGCTGCAACACGCGCGTTCCGGCATGCACACGCCCAATGATCTGGTAGAGCTCACCTAGCCGTAGTGAGGCCTGCGCGACCACCCTACCCGCATCATCGGCCTGGGCGCGCGCAAGCACCGCCTCCGCCTGCCAGGCTGCACGCAGCGGAGCCGTCTCACGGAGCGCATCGACCTCGTCAAGCTGAGTCCTTAGCTCGGCATCGCATTCAGCAGTTTCGCCCGGTGCGCTCACGTGGTCTCCCCAGCAAACGCCGGCAAGTTTGCCACGCCACACACGGAGCGAAAGGGTCAGACAGCTGGCAGGGCGAGAAACCCTCGGCAAGCGTCAATCACTGCATTGCGGGCTTCGCGGTGCGGCGCATGCCCCACGCCGGGCAGCATCAGCATATCCGCACGTGAGACCTGCTCAACGATGCCGTCGACCTGCGCCCGCGTGCCGTATGCGTCGTCCAACCCCTGGATCACAAGCACTGGGCAGCGGATCGAGGCGATGTCGGCCTCGATGTTCCATTCTCGAAATCCAGGTGCCAGCCAGATGTGCTGCCACGCAGCCACCACTGATTCCGGATCCCAGTGGTGCCGCCCCAGCTTATTGACCAGTTGCTCTCGTGCCCCCGGTACCACGGCCGCACGGATTCCGTAGAGCGTGAGGTCCTCGACGAATATGTGCGGGGCAAGCACGATGATCGAGTCGACCTGATCCGGAAACGCCGCCGCGTAGAGCAAGGCGATCGTCGCACCATCACTATGACCGAACAGCACAGGGCGCTCGATGCCCCTTGCCGCAAGCACTGCCGGCAATTCCTGCTGCGCGGCGCGATGCAGGTAGTCGGGCTCGTGCCGCCTGACAAACGGTGCTGAGCGACCATGCCCACGCCGCGAATACACAACCCCGCTCCTGTCGACCGCCTCACACAGGGCCAACGGAAAATCACCCCAGTGCGAGACCGAACCCAGCGCCTCATGCAAGAACACGATCGGCGAATCCGTAGCAGCTTGTGGGCCGATGCTCACAATTTCGAGCGCAGACACCACTGACTCGCGATCAACCATTTCGGGCACTCCAGTCATGCACGTTCCCCCTTCTTGGTCCCGAAGCTCACGCAGGCAGTACCCGCGTACCATCGCTCTGAAACTCACCTGCCACGCAACCCAAGCGCAGGCTAATGTCTTGTTTATCATGCAATGCGTAGTAGCTTGGCCGCATAAACCCAAAGCACGAGTAAGGGAGTCACACATGACGCAAACGAAACACACCAATCGCCGCTTCGTTCTTGCATCACGACCGCAGGGTGCCCCCATTCCAGGAAACTTCCGCCTCGAACAGGAACCGGTACCACAACCGAAGGCGGGACAAGTGCTGCTGCGCACCGTTTTTCTCTCGCTCGACCCTTACATGCGGGGCCGCATGAGCGATGCGCCATCCTATGCGGCGCCAGTCGCCGTAGATGCCGTAATGGTCGGCGGAACCGTGAGCCGTGTCGCCGTCTCCAACCACCCTGATTTTGCAGTCGGTGAGTGGGTACTCTCGTACAACGGCTGGCAGGACTACGCGCTGTCGGATGGCAAGGGGCTGATGAAGCTTGGCACAACCCCGCATAACCCGTCGTCGGCACTGGGCATGCTGGGAATGCCGGGCTTCACGGGTTATATGGGGCTGCTGGACATCGGCCAACCGAAGACCGGAGAGACAATCGTCGTCGCCGCAGCAACAGGCCCCGTCGGCGCTACGGTCGGTCAGGTTGGCAAGCTCATGGGCTGCCGCGTCGTGGGCATCGCGGGCGGCCCCGAAAAATGCCGACACGCACTCGAACAACTCGGCTTCGACGCTTGCATCGACCACCACGTTGATGACCTCGCCGCACAACTTGCCACGGCATGTCCGAACGGCATCGACATCTACTTCGAGAACGTCGGTGGAAAGGTGTTCGACGCCGTATTGCCGCTACTCAACCCACGCGCTCGTGTACCCGTGTGCGGCCTGATTGCGCAGTACAACGCCACATCCTTGCCACCCGGGCCAGACCGCCTGCCGATGCTCATGGGCACGATCCTGCGAAACCGTATCCGCATGCAGGGCTTCATCATTTTCGACGACTACGGGCCGCATTTTCCCGAATTCCATGCCCGGATGAGCGAATGGGTCACAGCCGGAAAAGTCCGCTCTTTCGAGGATCGCGTAGAGGGACTCGAGAACGCACCGCACGCATTCATCGGGATGCTGGAGGGACGCAATTTCGGGAAACTGGTGGTGCGAGTAGGCGAAGACGAGCAGACATAGCGCACCACCTGCCGCAGCAGCGTCCAACACACGCCTTGCGGCCTCATGGCCGCTGCTGCTATGCCTTGTGGATGAGACCGGAGAACCACGAGGCCCACCATGCCAAAGCACATCCTGTTCTTCGCCGATGGCACCTGGAACAGCCCGGACGTCGACGCCAATGACGATGGGACGCCAGACCCGACGAACGTCTACAAGTTGTTCCTCATGGTCGATGGGGAGTACGACCCCCAGTCGATGCTCAAGCAGAATGAACAGGAGGTCGCTCGCAAAGGCACCGACGGTGCCTTGTTGCAGATTGCCAAGTACATCAATGGCGTCGGCGCTGGCGACAACCCGATCAATCGGATTCTCGGCGGCGCCCTGGGTGCGGGGATCATTAAACGCATCGTGCGCGGCTACACCTTCATCTCGCGCAACTACGAGGCGGGCGACAGGATCCACCTCATTGGCTTCAGCCGTGGCGCCTACACGGCACGCGCACTAGGTGGCCTGCTCGTTTCGCAGGGCATATTGCGCAAACACCTGACCACCAACCAGGAGGACGCCTACGTATATGGCGCAAGTGCCTGGTACCGCTACAGGGAAGAAGGTGCAAAACGAAATAACGCATTCGGGCGGCTTCTGGACACGCTATCAGACCTCCCAACATGGCTTTCGCGCAGCACGCTTCATGACGATGATCTAGCCCCGATCGACAGCATCGAGACAATCGCCGTATGGGACACCGTCGGTTCGCTCGGCATTCCCGCGTTCATCTCGCCCAACAAGCGTCTGGACGTTTTCCAGTTTGCCGATTCAACACTGTCACCCAAAGTGAAACTCGGCGTACACGCCATTGCCCTCGACGAGCGCCGCTTCGACTTCACGCCAACGTTCTGGGATAAGGCGCCCAACGTGGAGCAACTGCTTTTCTCGGGCGCACATGGGGACGTAGGGGGTGGCTATCCCCTGCGGAACAAGGAAAGCGGGTTGTCCGACATCACGCTCGACTGGATGCAGAAGAAATTGCTTGGACAAGGCGTCCGCTTTTCCACGTTACGTGGGCTGCCATGCGAACCCGATCCGCATGGCATCTCCCACGAGCCATGGCGCAAACCGCCTTTCAGCAGCCTCTTGCAGGCGACACGCGAGTTTCCGCCCGATCTTGCCCGGCACGACTCCGTCGCACTGCGAAACGCGGCCACTCATACGAATCCTCCATGACCGAGCCTCAGTGTGCCTTCCGGGAAGATTTGGTCGATCGGCGCGACCGAAACCGTCGAACTCCCGATTCAATCGCCGGTGAGAACAGAGGTTGAAATGAGCACGAACAAGACGCTGGCAATGCGCTGGATGGACGAAACCTGGAATGCGAAGGTCGAAACAGCGATGAACGAGCTCCTCAGCCCCGAGGCGGTCGGTTATCTCGAAGGCAGGACGATCCGGGGCGTGGCCGAATTCGATGCATTCCGGCGCGAATACATCGCGGCCTTTCCCGATACACGGATGACGATCGAGGACATCGTCGGGGAAGGAGATCTGGTTGCGATGCGCTGGCGCGTGAGCGGCAAGCACCAGGGCAAGCTCCATACATGCGAGGCCACCGGCAAGTGCGTCGAGATGACCGGCACGACCTGGCTGCG
>JAVBUM010000042.1:0-43787 GCA_031555325.1 Niveibacterium sp.
TACATGCCTTCCAGTTTCAGCCTGACGCCCATGGCGCTTCGGAACCACCCCTTCCCATCCCGAACAGGACCGTGAAACGAAGCCGCGCCGATGATATTGCGGATTGCCCGTGAGAAAGTAGGTCAGCGTCAGGCTACCCCATTCAAGAACCCCCAGTGCCACAACGGTGCTGGGGGTTTTTGCTTTACACAAATCCCTCACAAAAACACCGCCTCATCCCACATGCCCAACCTAAAGCACGTGGCGAGATCCCTTTGGCCCGGGTGGACCACAGCACAGTCCAGGGTTACTCGGAACCAAACCGCATCCGTACGAGTAGTTCGCATTGCTGGTGCCAAGCGCCTCCTTGCTGGCAACGTTGGAAGACGTTCCGGCTGGTGCTACTGAATGCGGATCGGAGTAGCCGATGAGCGGGTCGGCTCAAGGCATGCTTCGCACAAGAAAAAAACAGCCGCTACGCTAGAAGCCTGCGAGCAACACGACATCCATGGAGATTCGCCCAATGCTCAGTGATCTGCAGTTGGTACTCACCCTGCTTGGTGTCGCCATCATGCTCTTTGTCATTAACAAGCCGCGCATGGATGTCGTGGCCTTGATGATCATCGTCGCGCTTCCTCTTACCGGAATTCTCAGCACGGCAGAAGCGTTGGCGGGATTCAGCGACCCAAATGTCATTCTGATTGCCGCTCTCTTTGTCGTAGGCGAAGGACTTGTCCGGACTGGTGTCGCACATCGTCTTGGACATTGGCTGGCTCACCGTGCCGGAGCAAGTGAAACGAGGCTCATTGTGCTCCTGATGTTGATCATTGCTACGCTTGGGTCAGTCATGAGTTCGACCGGGGTGGTGGCCATTTTCATTCCTGTCGTGCTGAGCATTGCACAGCGTACCGGCGTTGCGCCGGGCCACCTGATGATGCCGCTCTCGGTTGCCGCGCTTATCAGCGGCATGCTGACGCTCGTCGGCACCCCACCGAACATGGTTGTGCATAGCGAATTGCTGAGGGGAGGGTTCAAGGGTTTTGGCTTCTTCGATTTCTCAGCCGTCGGAATTCCTGTGCTTGCGATTGCGATTGGCTACATGCTCTACGCGCGGCGCTGGCTGCCTGCGGTGGTGCCAGACCCTGGAGGTGCTGCGCGCCGCCGTATGGCTGATCTCGTGCGCGACTATCGTCTCGAGGGTCGCGAACGGCGGCTACGGATTCAACCTGATTCCTCGCTCGCTGGCGCGAAGCTCGCAAATTCACGTTTGCGCAGTACTCGTGGTGCGACAGTGGTCGGAATCGAACGCGAAGGAACCTTTGGCCGCGAGATCCTAGCGCCTGTTGCCAATACGCGCTTGGAGGCGGGCGATGTGATCCTATTGGACTATCTTGCTTCCGAAGTTGAGCTCGAAGACTTTTGCAGCCGCGCACGCCTCGAACGACTTCCGTTCGATTCCGGATACTTTGAAGATCGAACACAGGAGATCGGCATGGTCGAGATGACGCTGCCGCCCGAATCTCCGCTGATCGGAAAGAGCATCATCCAGATCGGATTCCGTTCCCGCTACAACCTCAACGTGGTTGGCATCCGACGCCGCAAGCGGATCCTCGACCGGTTCGGCGCGACGAAGCTTCGGCTAGGTGACACGTTGCTCGTCATCGGTCCCTGGCGTGCGTTGCGTGAACAGCAGGCTCATCCGCACGAGTTCCTGCTCTACGACCTGCCGGTAGAAGTCAATCAGATCCTCGCGGCGCCGGGGCGTGCGAAGCTGGCTTTGCTCAGTCTCGCCGTCATGATTGGTCTAATGGTTACTGGAATTGTCCCTAATGTCATAGCCGCCCTGATTGCCGCCCTAATGATGGGTCTATTTCGTTGCGTAGATATGACGAACGCCTATCGCTCAATTAATTGGCAGAGCCTGATTTTGATCGTCGGTATGCTGCCCTTTGCCACCGCACTTCAGAAAACGGGCGGGATCGCGATGGCTGTCGATTTCTTCGTAGCACTCGCAGGCCGCACGCAGCCACATATGATGCTGGCGGCTCTTTTTGGTGTGACAGCACTTATTGGCTTCTGCATCTCCAATACTGCAACCGCGGTGCTAATGGCACCCGTTGCAGTTGGCATCGCCAAGCAGATGGAGGTATCACCCTACCCCTTCGCCTTTACGATCGCGCTGGCTGCTTCGGCATCTTTCATGGCGCCAATATCCTCGCCCGTAAATACACTGGTCGTGGCGCCCGGCAACTATCGATTTGCCGACTTCGTACGCGTAGGCGTGCCGCTTACCGTGCTTGTCATGTTGGTTTGCGTACTACTGATCCCGATTGTTTATCCGTTCCACTGAGCGAAAAGTTCAAGCCTGAAAAACCGAGACTTTGGCCGCTGCCCAATGTATCGGGGACCGGACAGTACCATCGTTGTCGGAGGCGTAGCGGCATCCGCGTGCGCCGCGGATCATGCCAAAGTCCAACGGAACGATTTCATGGGTGGATCCTTGACCAGTGTGTTAGCACCGGCGCGTTGAGGGTTTGAAGCTGGCAGCGCGCCGATTTTGCGCCGCCGCCGATCCGGAGTAAAAAGGCGGTCCCGGCGTGTCGTCGCGCGCCCTACCCCAAACCGAAAGGAATCACTGTGCAGCGCCCTGATTCATCCGAGAACGAACCCCAGGAACGCACGACCAACCTCGCCGAGCAGCTCAGCTTCAAGGCGCGCTTCGTGCTGATCTTTGGTGAGATCAACCAGCAACTCGCGCGTACGACCTGCGAGCGCTTGATTGCGTTGGCCCAGGAATCGGACGCGCCGATCAACGTCCTGATTTCCTCGCCTGGTGGCCACGTCGAGTCCGGCGATGCGATCCACGATGTGATCCGCTTCGTGCGTGCGCCTGTTACGACGATTGGTACTGGCTGGGTGGCCAGTGCGGGCACCCATATCTACCTCGCGGCCCCTAAGGAACGTCGGCTGTGCACGCCGAATACGCGTTTCATGATTCATCAGCCTGCGGGCGGCATGGGGGGGCAGGCGAGCGATATCGCGATCCAGGCGCAGCAGATCCTGCGTACTCGCGAGCGCATTGCTCGTGTGATCGCGCGCGAGACCGGTCAGCCGCTCGAAAAAGTGATGGCGGACGTTGAACGTGACTTCTGGCTCAACGCCGAAGAGGCCATCGCTTACGGCGTTGTTTCGCGCGTTATCGATACGCACGCAGAACTGGTCTGAGATCTTCCTGTGACGGGTTGCGCTCCTGGCATGGAACCTCGTCATCTCGCCATGCCCGGTTGCGCGGCTCGCCGTGGCAGTGTGCCATCCAGCGCGGACTCGTGTTTGGAATCTGCTGGCTACTCGCGGATGCGGTGGGCAGGAATTGGCATGGCATTGTCTTGGCAATGGCGACGGGGCTTATCTACTTGGCGGGCAACGTTCAACTCGTTTTGGGTGCTGGCGGTAGGGGCGCTTGCAGCGCTCCTGACCGTATCCTGAGGCCCACTGGAGGGGCGTGCTAGAGTCGTTGGATTCGTATCAAGGGAAGCCGCTATGTCCGATCTGAACGACGTCCGCCGGCCTTATGCCTCGCTCGACCCCGACTGCGTACTTGGTGCGCTCGAATCGCTCGGCCTTCGGCCCGATGGTCGCTTCCTCGCACTTAACAGCTACGAGAATCGCGTCCATCAGATCTGGATGGAAGAGGGTCAGCCGGTGGTCGCCAAGTTCTACCGGCCGGGGCGCTGGAGCGATGAGCAGATCCGTGAGGAACATGCATTCGCCTGCGAACTGGCCGATCTGGAAATCCCCGTGTGTGCCCCGTTCGTGATTAAGGGCGACACGCTTCATGCCCACGAAGACTTCAGGTTTGCCGTCTATCCACGTCGGGGTGGTCGCGCGCCTGAGCTGGACAATCGCGATGTGCTCGAATGGATCGGGCGTTTCCTTGGTCGCATCCACGCTGTTGGCGCGGTGAAGCCATTCGATTCTCGTCCGGTGCTGGATATCGGAAGCTTCGGCGACGAGCCGCGTGACTACCTGCTTGCCAGCGATTTTCTGCCGCCCGAACTCGTGAAGCCCTGGACCACGATTGTGGATATGGCGCTTGCCGGTGTTCGCCGTGCGTTCGAACGCGCTGGTGATGTGGCACGCATCAGGCTCCACGGCGATTGCCACCCGGGCAACATATTGTGGTCCCCCGAGGGGCCGCATTTCGTCGATCTGGACGATTGCCGCAGTGGGCCCGCCGTGCAGGATTTATGGATGCTTCTCTCCGGTGATCGGCAATCACAGCAGCGCCAGCTGATTGATCTGCTGACTGGGTACGAGAACTTTGCTGAATTCGATCCACGTGAGCTGCAACTGATCGAAGCCCTGCGCACACTGCGCCTCATTCACTACAGCGCCTGGATTGCGCGCCGCTGGGACGATCCCGCATTCCCGGCTGCGTTTCCATGGTTCGGCACTCAGCGCTACTGGGAAGAGCGTGTGCTCGAACTGCGCGAACAGGTTGCCGTGATGGACGAGCCGCCCCTCATGGTGTGATGCGAGGTGCGGTGTATCTGCGCCTGCGCCTATGAAAGGCGGAAGGCCGTCAGCCTACAGTGCAGGCGTGCGATGCAGCACCTTCTCTACCCATTTAATGACGCGCATTTCTATCCTCTCGCCGAGAGTCAATGTGTTCCGTGGTGACACGCTACGAATGACAGGTCCCCCTCGTGGTTGCACCTCGCTGGTTGCGCCTCTAATCTTTACTGCATACGGGACTACTGCCAGGCGCACTAGATGACCGCCACTACTCTTGGCGTCAAACTCGACGAAGCCGCACGCGAGCGCATCCGTCGCGCTGCGCACAAGCTTGATCGCACGCCCCACTGGCTAATCAAGCAGGCGATCTTTCATTACCTCGACGTGCTCGAACGCGGCCCGGCTCCACCTGAATATGGCGTTACAGGAGCGACCGTCGAGCCGGTCGATCCAGAATCCGAGGCAGGAGACACGCCGCAACCGTTCCTCGAACTTGCGCTTGGCGTGCAGCCGCAAACGGAGCTGCGTGCGGCGATCACTGCTGCATATCGGACGCCAGAGCCGGAATGCCTGCCTTGGCTGATCGGCCAGGCAAGGCAGTCACCTGACCGGACGTCCGCGGCGCACGTCATGGCGGTCGAACTCGTTTCCAGGCTGCGTGACGAAGTAGCCAGCGGCTCGCGCGAGGGACTCGTTCAGGGACTGCTGCAGGAATATGAGTTGTCGAGCCAAGAAGGTGTGGCGCTGATGTGCTTGGCCGAAGCGCTGCTGCGCATTCCGGACAAGGCGACGCGTGATGCGCTGATACGGGATAAGCTCGCCCATGGCGACTGGGGTGCGCATCTCGGCCGGTCGGAATCGCTGTTCGTCAACGCCACCGCGTGGGGGCTCCTGATCACCGGAAAGCTCGTCGGCACCCAATCCGAGACCGGGCTCACTGCAGCGCTTGGACGCATTGTTGCCAGCAGCGGTGAACCGCTATTGCGGCGCGGAGTCGACCTTGCGATGCGCCTGATGGGCGAACAATTCGTAGCCGGTGAGACGATCGCTGAGGCCTTGGCGAATGCTTCCGCAGTGGAGGCGCGGGGGTTTCGCCATTCGTACGACATGCTCGGGGAGGCGGCGATCAGCGGTGCGGATGCGCAACGCTATTACCAGGCGTATGAACAGGCGATCCATGCGATCGGCCGGCTATCTGGTGAGCGTGGCATCTATGACGGGCCCGGGATTTCGGTCAAGCTCTCAGCCCTGCATCCGCGCTACGGCCGTTCCCAGCGAGAACGCGTGATGGGTGAGCTCTATCCGCGCCTCGCAATGCTCGCACGGCTGGCGCGCCAGTACGACATTGGCATCAATATCGATGCTGAGGAAGCCGATCGGCTCGAACTCTCGCTTGATCTCTTCGAGATGCTGTGTCACGAGAAGGATCTGGCCGGCTGGAACGGCCTGGGTTTCGTCGTCCAAGCATATCTGAAGCGTGCGCCCGCGGTGATCGAGTACCTCATCGACCTTGCACGCCGCACGCAGCGACGCCTGATGGTGCGGCTGGTGAAGGGTGCGTATTGGGATTCCGAGATCAAGCGTGCGCAGGTCGATGGGCTTGAGGACTATCCGGTGTTTACCCGCAAGATCCACACCGATGTGAGCTATCTCGCCTGTGCCCATCGCCTGCTTTCTGCGCCGGAGGCCGTGTATCCGCAGTTCGCCACGCACAACGCTTATACGGTTGCCGCCATCTATCAAATGGCCGGAATGAACTACTACGCTGGCCAGTACGAGTTCCAATGCCTTCATGGCATGGGCGAGCCAATGTATTCGCAGATTGTGGGCCACGCTAGCCAGAGCCGTCCGTGCCGTATCTATGCGCCAGCGGGGTCACACGAGACACTGCTGCCGTATCTCGTTCGGAGGTTGCTCGAAAACGGTGCCAATACCTCGTTCCTCAATCAGCTTGGCAACGAGAAGGTCCCGCTTGGTTCCCTGATTGCCGATCCGATTGTGCAGGCGGAAGTATTTGAGCCGCCCGGACTGCCGCATCCAGCAATTCCGCTACCACGTGATCTCTTTGGTGTCGCGCGTCTCAATTCGACGGGCCTCGATCTGTCGAACGAGCAGCGGCTGGCTTCGCTTTCGGCGGGTTTGCTCGCGAGTGCGCAGCATGACTGGCATGCCCTGGCGTCGCATGGTGACGCCAGCAACGGCACGCCGCGGGCGGTGATGAACCCCGCCGATGTGCGCGATCTGGTTGGGACGGTGATCGAGGCCACTCCGACCGATATTGCTGGAGCACTGGCGCGTGCCGAGGTGGCGCAACCGATCTGGCAGGCAATGCTGCCGTTCGAACGCGCGGCGGTCCTGGAGAGGGCGGCGGAATGCCTTGAGGCGCAGCGCTACACGCTGATTGGGCTTGCCGTTCGCGAGGCGGGCAAGAGCTGTGCGAACGCGATCGGCGAGGTGCGCGAGGCGGTGGACTTCCTGCGTTTCTATGCAGCTGAGATCCGTCGTGGTTTTGACAACGGCACGCACCGTCCACTCGGTCTGGTTGTGTGCATCAGCCCATGGAATTTCCCGCTTGCGATCTTTATCGGGCAGATTGCAGCAGCACTGGCTGCCGGTAACGTGGTCATCGCCAAACCGGCCGAGCAGACGCCACTGATCGCCGCTGAAGCAGTTCGTCTGCTTGTCTCCGCGGGGCTGCCCGATGGCGTCCTGCAGCTGCTGCCAGGCGACGGCCAGACCGTTGGCGCCGCACTTGTGGTTGATCCCCGCGTGCGGGGGGTGATGTTTACGGGTTCGACCGAAGTCGCGCGGCAGATTGCTGCGAGCATTGCCGGGCGCCTCCTGCCTGATGATCGTCCGGTGCCCTTAGTGGCTGAGACGGGCGGCCAGAACGTGATGATCGTCGATGCGTCCGCGCTGCTCGAACAGGTGGTGGGCGATGTACTCGTATCGGCCTTTGATTCTGCCGGCCAGCGTTGTTCAGCGCTGCGGGTGTTGTGCGTGCAGCACGAAATTGCCGACAGCCTGATCGATATGCTCAAGGGCGCGATGGCGGAACTCTGCGTTGGCTCGCCTGATCGGCTGGCGACAGATGTCGGGCCAGTGATCGATGCTGCAGCGGCAGACGCCATCAACGCCCATGTCGAGCGCATGGCGGCCGTGGGTCGCACAGTCTTTCGGCTTGCGCTGCCACGGGCGTGTGCACATGGCAGTTTCGTCGCGCCGACGCTGATTGAGATCGACGAGATTGCCGAACTGCCGTGCGAAGTCTTCGGGCCGGTGCTTCATGTGCTGCGCTTTAGGCGTGAGGCACTGCCTTCGCTCGTCGATACGATCAACCGCACCGGTTATGGGTTGACGCTCGGACTGCATACGCGCATTGATGAAACGATTGCGACAGTGACCGCGCGGGCACGTGTTGGCAACATCTACGTCAATCGCAACATCATTGGCGCCGTGGTCGGTGTGCAGCCCTTCGGTGGCGAGGGACGCTCGGGTACCGGACCAAAGGCGGGGGGACCGCTCATGCTCTCGCGCCTAGTCGCCGGCACGCTTCCTCTGCCGCGCACGCTTGGGGCGACAGGTATCGCCAGCGTGCAGGCGCACTGTGCACTGGGCGGAATCGAGCACGAGGCGGCGCGGTTGCGTGCGGAAGCCTCGAGCTTACTTGAGCGGCTGGCTGCCTGGCTCGAATCCGATACGCTGGCGCGTGGATGGGCAGAGGAGTTGTTGGTTGATCCACCGGTTGGACGCCTCGCTTCTCTTCCCGGCCCGACTGGTGAGGTGAATATTTACGCATTGGTGCCGCGCGGTGCTGTACTGTGCCTCGGCCGGTGCGCTTCGCGCCTTGGTGCGCAACTGGTGGCAGTCGTAGCCTGTGGCAATCGTGCCTTGGTTCCCAGTACGCCCGACGCGCGTAAAGCACTTGCCAGTCTGCCGGCAGTGCTGGCCGAACGCGTGGTGTGGATCGAGGTCGAAGATCTCGGTGGGGGGATGGCGGCTCTCTTCGATGGAGATGCAGATACGCTTTCAGGCGTGATGCGTCGGCTGGCCGGACGGGAGGGGGCGCTGGTGGGCTGTTATCTACCCGATACCATGCGGCGTTATCCGGTCGAGCGCCTTCTCGTCGAGCGTGTGGTATCCATCAACACTTCCGCCGCTGGTGGCAATGCAACGCTCATGATGGTCGGTTGAGTTACGGACCACTCACCTCTTAAATCCTGCATCGCGGCCCAGAAGGGCCGTAGTCACAGTCTCACAGGGAGAACTACGCAATGACGAAACACTGCTTGACCGCACTGACGCTCGCACTGCTCGCAACCGGAGCTGTGGCTGATCCAATTGAGGTCAAGATCGGCTTTGCCGCGCCTCTGACCGGTCCGCAAGCCCACTACGGCAAGGATATGCAGAACGGGATCACGCTTGCATTCGAGGAAATCAATGCAACGAAGCTGCAGATCGGTGGCAAGGAAGTGAAGTTCATCCTCGTTGCCGAAGATGATCAGGCTGACCCGAAGACTGGCACTCTAGTAGCACAGCGGCTGGTAGACGAGGGTATCAAGGGGATGCTGGGGCATTTCAACAGCGGCACCACGATTCCGGCCTCGCGCATTTATGCGCAGGCGGGTATTCCGCAAATCGCGATGGCCACCGCGCCGGCCTATACCGCCCAAGGCTACAAGACGACTTTCCGCATGATGACTTCCGACACGCAGCAGGGTTCGGTGGTGGGCAAGTACGCAGTCGAGCGGCTCGGCTACAGGAGCATTGCGGTGATCGATGACCGTACCGCCTATGGCCAGGGTCTGGCCGATGAATTCGCGAAAGCGGCGAAGGCTGCTGGTGCGACGATCGTTGCACGCGAATTCACCACCGACAAGGCGATGGACTTCAATGCGATCCTCACGCGCATCAAGCCATCGGCGCCGCAGGCGATCTTCTACGGTGGTACCGAAGTCCAGGCTGCACCAATGACACGACAGATGAAGGCGCTCGGCATCAATGCCACGCTGATGGCCGGCGAAATGATCAAGACCGACAACTTCATCAAGTTGGCGGGTGAGAACTCAGAAGGAGCCGTGGCCTCGCTGGCGGGCCTGCCGATCGACAAGATGCCGGGCGGTGTGAACTATGCGGCCAAGTACCAGAAGCGTTTCGGAGCCAAGCCGGAAACCTACTCGCCGTACGCCTATGACGGCGCGATGGCGCTGATCATGGCGATGAAGAAGTCAAATTCCATTGAACCCTCCAGGTACCTGCCGGTGCTGGCCGGAACGAACATTCCCGGTGTCACGACGCCGGTCCTCGGGTACGACAGCCATGGCGACCTGAAAGTCGGCGGCATCACGGTGTACAAGGTCGTGAAGGGGAAGTGGGAGGCGCTCGAGAGCGTGGGCGGGAAGTAACCGCAGGCTGGCGAGGCCGTCGTTTGGCAGCCTCGCTTTTATCCGGCCCGATGACGGTTACTGCTCAGGCACGAGGCTGTAAGGATCGCTCCAGAGCACGCGCAGGCATGCGTATTCGCGACCATCGGGCATCCGCTGGCACTGTGTTCCGGCTTCCTCACCACCCCGGCGCTGATAGAAGGCACGTGCGTTGCGATTGGCTTCGAGTACCCACAGATGCAACGGCTTGTCGGGTTGCTGTGTGAAGCTCTCTCTGGCAACGGCGGTAATCAGCTGCGTGCCAAGCCCGTGGTGCCGGATGTCGGGCCGCACGTGCAGGTTGTCGAGTAGAACGCCGAACTGAGGGTCTGCGTCGGGACGCAGACAGCCGAACCCGAGTAACTCGCCTTCGGCAGTTTCCATGACGATGACCCGCAGCGGTGCGTCATGCCCTTCCACAAAGCGAGAAAACCAGAGCGATTCTCGATCGGCGAATACGGGGCCATCGAGGTACTCATCAGTGAGAATGCCGCGGTAGGCGACTCGCCAGCTGTCAGCATGCAAGCGGGCAATGCGGGACGCATCGCCCGTGCTTGCCGGGCGAAAGATGGGCTTCGCGGTCAATGCTGCATGTCCTTCATGTTATGCGGATGAATACTCGCATCAAGTGGGCGGATCTCGGCTTGTACCTTGATGATTTCCCGCTTGCCGCCTTCTTCGATCTGTAACTCGAGGGGCAGTTTATCGCCAGCTTTGAGCGGTTGCTTCAGCCCGAACAGCATGATGTGGTAGCTGCCGGGCTTGAGTTCGACCGGCTTGCCGGCGGGCAGGGTGAGACGCGGGATCGCATTCATCTTCATCACATCGCCTTGCATTCTCATCTCATGCACCTCGGTCTTGTCGGCGAGCGGCGTTGAGGCGCCAACGAGGGCCGCATCCTGCTTGCTGGTCAGCGTCATGAATGCGCCTGTCGCCTTCTGAGCTGGTACGGTGCCGCGGGCCCAGGCACCTTCCACGGTCAGATCAGTGGCTGAAGCAAGCGTGGAAAGAGCGAACAGTGTCAAGGCAAGCAGTCGGCGCATTTTCGTATTCCTGTGTGATTGGAAGGGGAGTGCGTTCGATTCTAGCGGCGGGTATCCTGAAAACCGAACTCCGGAACGCAACAGCATGAACTCGAATGAACTGGATGGCACCCGAATCGATAAATGGCTCTGGGCCGCGCGCTTTTTCAAGACGCGCAGTCTTGCAACCGAGGCTGTCGACGGTGGTCGCATCGAAATCAACGGTAACCGCGCGAAACCGTCTAGGGAGGTCAAGCCCGGTGATCGGGTAGCGGTGTCGCTTGGGCGCGAGACTCGCTCCGTGGTCGTACGCGGCATCCTTGAACGCCGCGGCCCAGCGAATGTCGCTCAGCAGCTCTACGAAGAAACGCCCGAGAGTATCGCTAGACGCGAGGAGGCAAGTGCAGCGCGTAGGCTGCAAGCGGAGCCAGCGCTTGAGCGTCAGGGCGAAGGCCGGCCAACAAAGCGGGAGCGGCGGGTGTTGGAGCGGTGGCGGGGGGTGTAGCAGAGGGGGCGTTCTTGCTCGTGCCGCGTGCTGGCATCGTTTCAATCTGGGCGGCGATGAGCGAATGCATACTTCCAAGGCCTGACCGAGTGGCTTTGCGTTGGTTAGGCCGCTGAGACCAGGACCCTTACCGCCTGAGCGTGCCCTGGCTGTGCGAGCCAGCGCGATAACAATCGGTAGCGCTCGAAATCGAACCGGCGCGGGGGGAGGTCCCCAAGCAGTTCGTCGGCAGCCGCGCCGTCGTGCACGCTGCCCAGCAGGCACCAGCGGTCAAAGACATGCAGCGCGGTTCGGCCGGTTGGTTCGAAGATCTCGCTGATTGCAATCGGCCCGCGCCACGGCCAAGGCTTGAGTCGCAGCGGTTTGAGGGCGGCCAGTAGCCGGGTGTCATGGTCTTCCGGTGTTTCCCTTCCTGCGCAGACGCCAGCGCAGCGGCGCAGACTGTGGGCCTGACAGGGGCCATTGCCTTGTTCGAGGCCCAAGCGCTGCGGGCAAAGGTGGCCGAGCATGGCAAGCTCGCGTAGCGCATTTTCGGCCTCGCGCGTGCCGCGGAAGCAGCCGAACAGGTTTTCCCATTCAGCGGGGTCTGTTCCGGTAAGCGATTCGAATTCGAGGACTGGCAGGCGTCTTCGGTTGGGAACATACCGCCAGCCAAAAGCGTTGCCTGAATGCGCATCCGCTGCATATTGGCGAAGCAGGGCGAGTTCGAGTAGCTGCGCATCCAGTTCGCCAGCGGCAAGGGCAACCTCTACCCGCTTGGTCTGTGCCGCAAGCCGTGCCGTGCGGTTGTCCTGCTTGCCGGTGAAACAGCCGAGTACCTTCGAGCGCAAGTGCTGCGAACGTCCGATGTCGACCACGCTATCGGCACCATTGAGGAAGAGATACACGCCGGGCGCCTCGGGCAACGCCTCGAGGTCGCCAAGCGGCAATCGTGGTACTGCGCGCCCATACGAACTGGCGCGCTTGATAGCTGCTTCGATCCGTGTGCTGTTGAAACCCGCAGTGGCCTCCTGCAGGAAGCGCCAGACAAGTTCGGCATCGGTCATCGCGCGGTGGCGATCGGTTACGACATATCCATGGCGAGCGATGATCGCATCCAACCCGTGCCGCGCATGTTCGGGATACAGCGCGCGTGAGAACTTGACGCTACAGAGCACCGGTGGGTCGAAGCCGATGCCGCGCTCGCCGAATGCGGCACGCAGGAAGGAGAAGTCGAACCGCGCGTTGTGCGCAACGAACACCGCGCCTTCGAGCCGTCCCGCGATGCCGTCCGCCAGTGTCCGGAAGTTCGGTGCGCTGGCGACCATGGTGTCGCTGATGCCAGTGACCTCCTGGATCCGCCACGGGATGGGGCGTTCGGGATCGACAAGCGAAGACCAGCGGTCGACAAGCGAGCCATTCTCTATCCGGAGGATTGCGACTTCAGTGATGCGGTCGCGATTCGGATCGGCGCCCGTCGTCTCAAGATCGACGATCGCCAGCGGACGTTCGAAAAGTGGGCTCACGAGGAATGGCCAGCCGGCTGGTGCGTCGGCTGCACGGCCGGACAGAAATCAGACGTCGGTCTGGTAGGCGTAGGGCTTTTGCGGGACGCGGGATTCCGCATTGTTGTGCTGAGTCTGAAGATCCTGCGGCTTGTCCCACCACAGGGCGCGGCCCTTGCGTTGCTCTTCGCGCTGCTCGGGATGCTTTTCCATCCACTCACGCATGAATTTGGTGTGTTCGGACTCGTACATCGCCATCTTGATCGCCTCCAGAATCCGGCGATCTTATCAGAGCCCGAGAACAATCTTGCCATTCAGACGGAAACACTTGTCGTGTCGTGATCCCCGATCGCTGCTCTGGGACTCCGTGGTCAAATTACTGTACGAGCCCCGGCGCGTCTACTTTTGCTCAGGTGATTTGAGCCGGGTAATTCGCACGACTTCCGGCGTGCGCCGGATTGCCCGCATTATGCGCGCGAGGTGTAGGCGATCGGTGACCTGCAGGGTGAAGTAGATTTGTGTATGCATTGCACGCTCACTGTCCATGCTGACATGCTGGATGTTTGCGTGTTCCTCGGAAATCGAGGCTGCAATCTTGGCCAGCATGCCGCGACGGTGTTCTGCGATCACGCGGATCGAGACGTCGAACATGCGCTCCCCATCGTTTTCCCATTCGACGTCGACCCAGCGATCCCGATCGGCGCGGCTGCGTGACAGGTTCGGGCAATCATTGAGATGCACCTCGACACCCTGTCCCTTACGCAGGAGACCGACAATCGGGTCGCCAGGGATCGGTCGACAGCAACGAGCGAGTTGGACCGCGATGCCCTCGGTACCACGGATATGGATTGGGCCGACCGCGTTTGACCGGATCGCCTGACCCTCGATGCTCCCGACTCCCAACGACTCGACAACGATTGCCAGACGCTTGGCGACGATCGCGGGCAACCGCTTGCCGAGGCCGATGTCGGTGAAAATATCTTGCTTGTCGGTTGCACCGACCTCGCGCAGGAACTTGTCCCAGACCTGCCGCGAAAGCGCACTAAGCGTGATGCCGTGGCCACGTAGCGCCTGGGTGAGCAGGCGCTCGCCAAGGGCGACGGATTCATCCTGCTGCGAAGTCTTGAGGAAGTGGCGGATCTGCGAACGCGCCTTGCCGGTGCGCACATAGGTCAGCCAGTTCGGATTCGGGTTGGCGTGCGCGGCAGTGATGATCTCGACCTGATCACCATTCTTCAGCTCGGTGCGAAGCGGCATCAGGTCGCCGTTGATCTTGCATGCCACGCAGCGGTTGCCGATGTCGGTATGAACTGCGTAGGCGAAGTCCACGGCCGTGGCGCCGCGCGGCTGATTGAAGATCTTGCCCTTCGGACTGAAGACGAAGACCTCCCCGGGGAACAGATCGATCTTCACATGCTCAAGGAATTCGGTCGAATCACCCGAGGTGGATTGCAGCTCGATCAGTGACTGCAACCAATTGTGCGTACGCTGCTGGATGTCCGACAAGCGCTCGTCGCTGTCCTTGTAAAGCCAGTGCGACGCTACGCCGCTCTCAGCCACATGGTGCATTTCCTGCGTCCGGATCTGAAGCTCCACTGGCGTACCGTAGGGACCGATCAGCGTCGTGTGCAGCGACTGGTAGCCGTTGGCCTTGGGGATCGCGATGTAGTCCTTGAATTTGCCGGGCACCGGTTTGTAGAGCTCATGCAGCGCGCCGAGTGCGAGGTAGCAGGTCGGAATATCCTTGACAATGATCCTGAAACCGTAGATGTCCAGCACCTGAGAGAACGACAGGCGCTTGTCGACCATCTTCCGGTAAATGCCAAAGACATGCTTCTCGCGGCCCCATACTTCCGCGTCGATGCGCCATTGAGGCAACCGTTCCTGGATTGCCGCACGCAGCTTGCCGACGACTTCGCGTCTGTTTCCGCGTGCCGCGCGCACAGCCTTCAACAGCACTCGGAAGCGCATCGGGTTCAGGTAGCTGAACGACAGCTCCTGCAATTCTCGATACAGGTAGTTTAGCCCGAGCCGGTTGGCGATTGGTGCGTAGATTTCCAGGGTTTCACGTGCGATCCGGCGCTGTTTCTGCGGCCTCACAGCGCCGAGCGTGCGCATGTTGTGCATACGGTCGGCGAGCTTGATCAGGATGACGCGCACGTCGCGCGCCATGGCCAGGAACATTTTGCGGAAGTTTTCCGCCTGAGCCTCTTCCTGGCTCTGTGCCTCGATCTTGTCGAGCTTGGAGACACCATCGACGAGATCGGCAGAAACTTTGCCGAAAGCATCCGCGATCGCCTGCTTGGTGACCTTGGTGTCTTCCATCACATCGTGAAGGAGGGCGGCGATCAATGCCTGTGAGTCGAGGCGCCATTCCGCAAGCTGCTCGGTTACGGCAATCGGATGCGTGACATAGGGTTCGCCCGAAATGCGGATCTGGCCCGCGTGTGCTTCGGCCGAAAAACGGATCGCGCGCTCCAGCAGCGCCATTTCCTCTGGTGTCAGGTAGGCTCCGGCCCGTTTAAGGAGCGATGACGCGTCTACTCCCGCCATCGGATCATGCGACAGGGGAGTGTTGGTTGGCGGACGATGCGGAATGGGGGAAGAACTCACATGCGCTGCTTCCATGTGGGCTCCCGGCCTCAGATCCGTGTCCGGGCGGGGGCCGCCCCAACGAGGCTGGCGGAACGGATCGAAGACGCGGTATCCAAGCGCTCAGTCCTCAATGACGAGAAAGGAAAATGTGTCCGGCGAACGCACTTTCTGCACCGGCAGCCGTACCCGGCAGGCACGCACTACGGCGGCGAGATCGGCCTGAGCCTCGGCTAACTCATTGTTGATAATACAGTATTCGAATTCGTCGACGTGCTGCATTTCGCTGAATGCCGCGTCGATTCTGCCGCGGATCACTGCGTCGGAGTCTGAGCCGCGGTTGCGCAGGCGGCGCTCAAGCTCCTCCAGCGAAGGCGGTAGGATGAAAATCCCGATCGCCTGCGGAAATGCGAGCCTCACTTGCCGTGCGCCCTGCCAGTCGATCTCCAGCAGGATGTTCCGGCCGGCGCGGATCTGCTGATCCATCCAGACCCGCGAAGTCCCATAAAGATTGCCATGGACCTCGGCCCATTCAAGGAACTCATGGCGGGTGCGCATTCCCTCGAAATCGGTGCGGGTCACGAAGCGGTAGTCGTGGCCGTCGACCTCGCCCGGTCGCGGCGCTCTCGTGGTGTAGGAAATCGAAAGCTGGATGCTGGTATCGTCGTGCAGCAGTTGCCGAACCAGCGTGGTTTTGCCGGCGCCTGACGGGGCCGCAACGATGTAAAGCTGCCCGGGAGTGATCATCGGTAAGGAAAAGCCTGGATTTACATGCGAACCGGCGGAGACTACGTTGCGCCGCCACGGGATTGAAGTCTAACCCGCCGCGGCTCCGCCCGGAACTCGCGCGCACTCATCCAGTGTCCGTTGCACGATCGTGGCTACGGGCACAAATCACTGGCGGGTTGGCCTCGCAAGCCGTGATACGCCAAGCTGGTGCAGCCTGCCCGGTTTGCGGAACCGGGCCAAAAAAGCCGGATGGCTTATCCGGCTTTTTGTTTACTCGATGTTCTGCACCTGCTCTCGCATCTGCTCGATGCACAGTTTCATTTCAACCGCGATGCCTGAGAGGGAACCCGCAACCGATTTCGACGCCAGCGTGTTGGCCTCGCGGTTGAGTTCCTGCATCAGGAAATCGAGCCGCTTGCCAGCCGGACCGCCTTGCTTGAGTACGCGTTCGACTTCGTCGAGGTGGGCCCGCAACCGGGAGAACTCCTCGGCGACGTCGGCACGCTGGGCAAAAACGGCGACTTCGGCGCGGATCCGGTCTTCATCCAGGCCCGCAGCGGCTTCGCGCAGACGAGTGGCCAGTTTTTCTTGATAATCAGCGATTGCGCTGGGCAGGATCGGCTCGGCCTGTGCAACGAGCGCACGGATCGCGGCTACACGGTTGAGCAGCATTGCAGCGAGCTTGGTACCTTCTCGGGCTCGTGTGGCGACGAGTTCGTCGAGTGCTGTACCGATAAGGCCTGCCATCTCGGAGACCAGTGCTTCGAAATCGGGGCCGTTCTCAGCTAGGACGCCGGGCCAGCGCAGCAGCTCGCCCATCGATAATGGAGCTGCTTCAGGGAAGCGGGCACGCAGATCTGCCTGCGCACCCTTCAGTCGCTCGAGGAGTGGTCCGTTAATGGACAGATCGGCGCTGTCGGTCGTGGCGGCTTGCCAGTAGAGCCTGCATTCGACCTTTCCGCGTGATAGGCGCGAAGTGATGGCTTCGCGCATGATGGGCTCGGCAAGACGCAGCTCTTCCGCCATGCGGAACGAAAGGTCGAGAAAGCGTGAATTGACGCTGCGCAGTTCGAGGTTGAGTCGTGCGCGGCTAGCGTCGCGTGTACAGACCGCATATCCGGTCATGGAGAGAATCATGGGATGCTTCCGGAGGAGGGCGCGGGCCGGACGGCCACTTACGCCTCAATTGCAGGGGTTAGCCAAAAAGACCAAAATCGGCACATCCATTACCATTACATAATACGTATCCCCCAATGGCCGCTCAAGCAAACTGCCCGCTGCCGCCTGGCTTTCAACTGGAGCAGTACCGTATCGAGCAGCAACTGAGCTTAGGCGGATTCTCGATTGTCTATCTCGCAATCGACATAGATAGTAATCCAGTTGTCATAAAAGAGTATCTGCCGAACTCACTTGCGTTGCGCAAGAACGGCGACATCATGCCAAAGGTGCCGGACGAACACTTGGCCGCATTTCGGTATGGGATGAAGTGCTTTTTCGAGGAAGGCCGTGCGCTGGCCAGCCTTAACCACCCCAATCTCGTCCGCGTGCTGAATTTTTTTCGTGCCAACGGCACCGTCTATATGGTGATGGCATTTGAACGTGGGCGCACGCTGCAGGATTTCATCAACAAAAACAAGGGCGAGATAAGGGAGAAGTTCATTCGCGCGGTATTCGCGCGGCTGCTCAACGGTTTGCGCGAAGTTCACGCAAACAAGCTGCTGCATCTGGACATCAAGCCCTCCAACATCTACTTGCGCAACGACGGCACACCGGTGCTGCTCGACTTCGGTGCTGCGCGCCAGACGCTCTTCAATGACGCGCCCATGCTCAAGCCGATGTATACGCCCGGCTATTGCGCGCCCGAACAGTTTCGCGACCGAGAGCACCTTGGCCCCTGGAGCGACATCTATTCGGTTGGCGCAAGCATGTATGCGTGCCTGGCGGCGCTGCCGCCGCAGCGCTCTGACGAACGTGCGAAGAAGGACTCACTCGATCCCGCCACGCGGCGCTGGCGTGGCCGTTATTCCGAACAGCTACTGCAGACGATCGACTGGTGCCTCAAGCTGGATCCGCTCGAGCGCCCACAAAGTGTGTACGCCTTGCAGAAGGCACTTGCTCGGCGTGTTCGTCCGACACCGGATGGCCGCGAGGCTGGCTACGACTGGATCGGCAACCTTGGTAAGAAACTCCGCTCACTGATCAATCGAACATGAAGTTCACCATTTACCAGGAAAGCAGACCCGGAAAGCGCCGCTCCAACCAGGACCGGATCGCTTACTGCTATTCGCGCGACGCATTGTTGCTGGTAGTGGCCGACGGCATGGGCGGCCATCTGCACGGCGAGATCGCGGCTCAGATTGCAGTTCAGTACATCACTGAGACGTTCCAGCGCGAAGCCAAGCCGACGCTTGAGGACGAAATGCTGTTCCTCTCGCGAGTGCTGACCAATGCGCACCACGCGATCCTCGACTATGCCTTCGACAAGCAGCTTGCCGATCCACCGCGTACCACGGTCGTCGCGTGCGTGATTCAGAACAGTGTTGCTCACTGGGCACATGCGGGTGATTCGCGGCTCTATCTCCTGCGCGACGGGCAGATTGCCTTCCATACCCGCGATCATTCCCGGGTACGCATGCTAGTCGAGCAAGGGCTGATCTCGCAGGACCAGCAAGCTACGCATCCGCTGCGCAACCGGATTTTCTCCTGTCTGGGGGGCACGCATGCTCCCCAGATCGAGTTCTCCAAGCGCACGCCCCTGCGTGCCGACGACACGTTGCTGCTGTGTTCTGATGGCGTCTGGAGCCCGCCGGGTGCCGAAGATGTCATTGGGCGGCTTGATACCCGCAGTATCCTTGAGACGATGCCGCGCCTCATGGACGAGTCGGAACGGCTCGGTGGCATGACCTGTGACAATCTTTCGGCCATTGCGATGACATGGCACGATGACTTCTCTGAGTCGTCGTCGCCGACCATTTCCACGATGACCATGCCGTTTGCGTCGTTTACGACGAAAATGGAAGGCTTCGCACTCGGCCAGTTACCAACCGGTGCCGGCGACCTTTCAGACGACGACATCGAACGTGCGATTGCCGAGATTAACAACGCAATCCGGAAATATTCCAAATGACTTCAATTCCCGTGCGTAGCGGTGGTCGTCCAGCCACAGCGTTGCGTGAGGTGAAAATCTCCCGCGGTTTCACGCGTCACGCAGAAGGATCGGTTCTCGTCGAATTCGGTGGCACGCGCGTGTTGTGCACCGCCAGTGTCGAGGAGAGCGTGCCGCCGTTCCTCAAAGGCAAGAAGCAGGGCTGGGTGACGGCCGAATATGGCATGCTGCCGCGTTCCACGCACACGCGTACCGCCCGTGAGGCAGCCAAGGGCAAGCAGACGGGCCGCACCCAGGAGATCCAGCGCCTCATTGGCCGCAGCCTGCGCGCGGTGGTCGACCTGGAAGCGCTCGGCGAGCGTCAGATCACCCTTGATTGCGATGTTCTGCAGGCGGATGGCGGTACTCGCACCGCTTCGATCACGGGTGCTTGCGTGGCACTGCACGACGCATTGACCGGGCTTGTAGCGGCGGGAAAGCTCGCTGCGCATCCGATGCGTGAGCTTGTTGGCGCGGTCTCAGTAGGGATCGTCGGCGGCATGCCGATGCTCGACCTCGACTACGACGAAGACTCCAGCTGCGACACCGACATGAACGTGGTGATGACGGCCTCGGGCGGGATTGTCGAGGTGCAGGGCACCGCCGAAGGTGCGCCCTTCCACCGCAGCGAACTCGACGTCATGCTCGAGCTTGCCGGGGCGGGCATCGCCGAACTGTTTGCCGCCCAGAAAGAAGCGCTTGGACTCTGACTGATCGCGGCGTGTCGCGTACGATGGCGGTACGGTCGCATTCGAACGCACATCATGGACAAGCTCGTACTCGCATCGAACAACGCAGGCAAGCTGCGTGAATTCTCCGCGCTGCTCGCGCCGCTCGGCATCGAAGTCATTCCGCAGGCGGCGTTGAACGTCCCTGAGGCGGAGGAGCCCCACATCACCTTCGTCGAGAACGCGCTCGCCAAGGCACGTCATTGTTCGCAGGTGACGGGGCTACCGGCGCTTGCGGATGACTCCGGCCTCTGTGTCGATGTGCTCGAAGGCGCACCGGGCGTTTATTCCGCACGCTTTGCCGGCGAGCCGAAATCAGATGAGCGCAATAATGCGCTGCTCGTCGAGAAGCTTGCAGGCGAGATGAACCGGCGCGCCCACTACGTCTGTGTGCTTGCGCTGGTGCGCCATGCGGAGGATCCGCAGCCGATCGTTGCCGATGGTGAGTGGTTCGGCGAGATCATCGATATCCCGCGTGGCGCCAACGGCTTTGGCTACGACCCGCATTTCCTGATTCCGGAACTTGGCCAAACCGCGGCTGAGCTCGATGGCAAGCTCAAGAACTCGCTGTCGCACCGTGGCGCCGCGATGCGCCATCTGCTTGGGCGGCTGAAGCCAGCGTGACCAAAGCGCGCCGTATCATTCCGCTCGCCAGCCGGCCGATAGCGCCGCGCGAGCGAGCGGCCCTCACCACGTCACCACAGCTGGGGCTCTACATCCATTTTCCGTGGTGTGTGCGGAAGTGTCCGTACTGTGACTTCAATTCCCACGCGGTGCGCGATGATGGCATCCCGGAGGCCGCATACGTGGATGCGTTGCTGGCTGATGTCGAGGCTGCGCTGCCGCAGGTTTGGGGGCGCAAGGTGCATACCATCTTCATCGGCGGCGGCACGCCCAGCCTGATCTCGCCCGATGGACTGGAAAGGTTGCTCACGGGTGTGCGCATGCGATTGCCGCTGGTGCCCGATTGCGAAATCACGCTCGAAGCAAACCCGGGAGCCGTCGAGGCCGACCATTTCCCTGCGTTTCGTGGTGCTGGCGTCACGCGGCTGTCGCTCGGCATCCAGAGCTTCGACGACACGATGCTCGCACGTATCGGCCGTGTCCATGGCGGCGCCGAAGCACGCCGCGCGGCAGAGCTTGCTGGTCGCCACTTCGATACTTTCAACCTCGACCTGATGTACGCGCTGCCAGGACAGACTCCCGAACAGGCAATGCGCGATATCGAGATTGCGCTCGAATTCGCGCCGCCCCATCTGTCGTGCTATCACCTCACGATGGAGCCGAATACCGCGTTCGGTGCGAGCCCGCCGGCCGATCTGCCCGATGACGACAGTGCTGCCGACATGCAGGAGACGATCGAAGCGCGGCTGGCCGTGGCCGGCTACCAGCACTACGAGACCTCGGCCTTTGCGAAGCATGGCCATCGCTGTCAGCACAATCTCAACTATTGGCGTTTTGGTGACTACCTTGGCATTGGCGCGGGTGCTCACGGCAAGCTTTCGTCGCACAAAGGGATCGTGCGCGAGATGCGCCACAAGCATCCGACTGCGTATCTTGCGGGCGCCGAGACCGGTGATTTCGTGCAGGAACGGCAGGAGGTTGGCACAGCGGCACTGCCCTTCGAATTCATGATGAACGCACTGCGCCTGACCGATGGCGTCCCCATGTCGCTGTTCCGCGAGCGCACCGGCTTGTCGCGCACCGCGATCGAACCGACGCTGATCACAGCCCGGCGCGATGGATTGCTCGAAGCAGATGGCGCAATTTTGCGCCCGACCGCACGTGGCCAGCGCTTCCTTAACAGCCTGCTCGAACGTTTCCTGGAGGACGAATCATGACCACTCATTTCCGCATCGACTTCGTCTCTGACGTCTCCTGCCCCTGGTGCGCCATCGGACTTGCCTCACTCGAAAAGGCGCTCGCCAGCGTTGCGCCTGAGATCGCAGTCGAACTGCACTTCCAGCCTTTCGAGCTGAATCCTCGGATGCCCGCCGAAGGTGAAAACGCGCTTGAGCACCTGGTTGGTAAATACGGCATCACCGAAGTGCAGGCGCGGGAAAGTGGCGAGCAGATCCGCGAGCGCGGTGCCGCGCTCGGCTTCACCTTCGACATGGAACGGCGTGAGCGCGTGTGGAACACGTTCGATGCACATCGGCTGCTACATTGGGCGGAAACCGAAAGCCTTGACCAGCAGCATGCGCTCAAGAAGGCATTGCTCAAGGCGTACTTTACTGACGGACTCAACCCGTCGGATCGCGAACTGCTCACGCGACTCGCAGGCGAAGTCGGCCTTGACGCCTCGCGTGCCCGCGAAGTGCTGGAGACAGGCGCCTATGCCGAAGAAACGCGCCAGCAGGAGCGCTACTACACCGAAGCTGGCATCAACTCCGTACCCGCCGTCATCATCAACCATCGCCACCTGATCTCCGGCGGCCAGCCGCCCGAAGTGTTTGAAGGCGCGCTAAGACAACTCGCGGAACAGAGTGTGACAGCCTGAATGCGATGGCCCGCCTTGGTCCGGCGAATGGAGCCGGGCACGCTGTTCAGGGTTCTGCAACGGTTGCTGACTATCGCATGAACCGGCGTTGCGACGAATGCGGGAGCGACTATCTGATTGCTGCGTCCTCCATGGCGCAGTTATGCCCGGAGTGCGCCCACTGGCTCTATGGCTATCTTCCTTGCTCTCACGAATTCTCTGATAGCCGTTGCATGAAGTGTGGTTGGGATGGCTCCACATCCAGATACGTAATTGGCCTGCGAGGGCAGCGTGGAGAGCGTGGTCTGGTGTAGCGAAACGCTGCAGCGGAATCCCCGGCCGCTGCAGCCTCTTGATCCAGTGCCTGTCGCTGGATAACGGGTACCGCCACTTCTTCCTGTAGCGTAACCCCCGTCTTACATCCCGTTGTCATGGAACCAAGCCAGTAACTTCTTCCAGGCGTCTGCGCCTGCCTCCGGATTGAAACTCGGTCGGTAATCCGCGAGAAACCCGTGCCCAGCCTTCGGGTAGATGACGATATCCGTCTTGACCTTTGCGGCCTTCAACGCCTCGCGCATCTTTTCGAGCGCATCGGCAGTGATGCCCTCATCGAGCCCGCCGTAGAGCCCAAGTACCGGTACCTTGAGATCACCTGCGATATCGATTGGAAATCTTGGGGTGTTCGGCGTTGGGTTGCCGACCACCTGTCCGTACCAAGCGACGGCAGCCTTCAATGAGGCGTTATGGGCGGCATACAACCAGACATGGCGCCCGCCCCAGCAGAAACCAGTAATGCCTACGCGCTTCGCGTCGCCGCCGTTCTTCACTGCCCACGCAACCGTGGCATCAAGATCGCGTTGCACCTGTTCGTCCGGTACTTTGGAGACGATATTCTTCAGGATCCCCGGGACCGTTGCCTCCTTCGCCGGATCGCCTTGGCGCACATAGAGCGCAGGTGCGATTGCGAAATAACCCGCTCTTGCCAGTCGCCGGCAGACATCCTGGATCCATTCGTGCACGCCAAAGATTTCTTGCACGACGACCACGACCGGGAACGGGCCGGCACCCTCCGGCCGTGCACGATAGCCGGGCAGCGTAATGTCTCCAGCCGGCATAGCCACCGGACCAACGGTAAGGCCTTCTGAACCTGTCTTGATGATTGTTTGTGCGCACACCGGTTGTACTGCGAGCGCGAACCCGCTGGCGACCATGCCGGCCAGGAAACCACGCCGATCGCCGATGGACGGTGCGGTCAGGCTGTCGAATTCGTTCTTCATATTTTCCAGTTGCGACATCTGCGTCTCCCCCAGGGATGTTTGGAATGGCATCGACAAGACGGGCATCAGAGAATTCCCGACCCTGGATATTTTGCAGGGAGTGATGCGCCCAGCCGATTCCCGGTTCTGGTGCCGGGCACAGTGCCGCAGATTCAGCTCAAGCCCAAGTGCCATCTCGTTGGGCGGGTGCCGAAAACCTGAACGGTCAATGCATTGCTTGAGCGGCGCCTCAGGGCGCGGGACAATCGCGCACTTCGTCTAGGCCAAACAACAGCCATGCGCGCATCGTTTCGCTTCACCCTGATCCTCTCAGCACTGCCGCTTATTGCCACTGCGGCTGAGGTACCAAAACTGGTCTGGGGGGAGGCGGAAATCGTCGGCCTGCGAAAGCTCACCCGCGCTGATGTGGTGGCGAAGCTGCCGCTCAAGGTCGGTGAAAAGATGGAAGAAAAGGAAAAGGAAATCGCGCGATGGTGCGAGCGCGTACGTACCCTGCCGGTGGCCTCGGTCAATTGCAGCGGGGCGCTGGAGGGCAACGAAGTGCATTTCGTTGCCGACATCATCGAAGACAAGGATGCGACCTTTATTTTCCGCCCGGCCAGCGGCACGGCTGCCGCCGCACGCGTGCCGCCCGAAGCCCGGAAACTCTATGCCCAGCGCGAGTATCGTGCACAGGAGATCACGGCCGAGGGCGGTATTCCAGGCGAAAAGATCACGCCATCAGGCGTGATTGTCTCGGACGATCCTGAGATGCGGGCGTACGACGCTCAGCTGCGCGAGCTGTGCATGGGTAACCGAGACGCGCTGGTGGCGATGGTGCAGGACCCGAATCACCTTGACCGTCGCGACGCCGCCAACCTGCTGCCGTGGGCAGGCAACCCGGAAACAACGATGTTCGATGTCGCACAGCGTCTGGCCGATCCGGATCCCGCAGTTCGCGAAGCCGTCGCCCGCTTTGTGCTCTCGTTCATGACCCGCCTGCAGGATTCCGGTGTTGCTGCGGATCTCGCGCACAACTTTGCTGCTCAGCTTCGCCTGCCGAGCCATGCGGACCGGGCGAAGGCGGTGCTGGCACTCGCGCAGATCGCCGGACGCTTCCCGGACCTGCGGCCGCAGATGCTCGATGAAACCCGCGACACCCTGATCCTGATTGCGCGCGAGTCGGTGCTGCGCTCGATTGGCGGCGAGGCGCGACAGCTGCTGGTGACGCTTGGCGCGCGTTAGGAACCTGATGCCCCATGAAACGGCATGGCGGCTCCTGAGCCGCTCGAGGGCTAATGCTCATGATGTCTTGATAAGTCCTGGGTTCTGAATGCTCGAGATCCTTTATCAAGATGAATACCTGGTCGCAATCCACAAGCCCGCCGGGCTTCTGGTCCATCGTTCCGAGCTTGATCGCCACGAAACGCGCTTCGCGGTGCAATTGCTGCGCGATCAGCTTGGGCGCCGGGTCCAACCGGTCCATCGGCTCGACCGCGGGACCTCCGGCATCTTGCTGTTCGCGTTTGACCCCGCCATCGCGGCCGCGATGACTGCCCAGTTTGAATCCGTGGCTGTTCGCAAAACCTACATCGCGATCGTGCGTGGGTGGCCGGAAATGGAAGGGCTGATCGATCATCCGTTGCCGGTGATCCGGGATGCGTACGAAGCGCCTGCTCGGGATGGTGCCGCGCCGCAATGCTCGCTCACTACTTGGCACCGGCTTGCCACAGTTGAACTGCCGGTGCAGGTCGACCGTTATCCGACCAGCCGCTATGCCCTGCTGGCGCTGTACCCGGAGACCGGGCGGCGGCACCAGATCCGCCGACACCTCAAGCATGTTTCGTATCCGATCGTTGGTGATGCGACATATGGCAAAGGGCGGCATAACCGCATGTTTGCCGAACGCTTCGGTGTTAATCGCATGTTCCTCGCCGGTTGGCGGCTGGAGTGCCGTCATCCCGCGAGTGGGGTAGCACTCGACATCCGTGCGCCTCTCGCTCCAGACTTTGCCAATGTGGTCGGCGCACTCGGCTGGACGGGCGCCGTCACCGCATTCGAAGCCCAAGTGCACTGCGAAGCTGCCTGAGGGGCCTTGATGGCGCGCTAGAATCCCGCGATGCTCAGCTACCGCCACGCCTTTCACGCCGGCAACCACGCCGACGTACTCAAGCACCTGATCCTTGTCCAGCTTGCGCGTTACCTCGGCCAGAAGGACAAGCCATTCTGGTATATCGATACGCATGCCGGTGCGGGTGCATATGCACTCGACGAGGGCTATGCGACCAAGCTTGCCGAGTATCGGGATGGTATCGGCCGCCTCTGGGAGCGCAATGACCTGCCGCCGTTGGTGACTGACTACGTGGCGCTGGTGCGGGCGCTCAATGATGACGGCAAACTGCGGGTCTATCCTGGATCGCCGTGGATTGCGCGCCAGACGCTGCGCGAGCAGGATCGCCTGCGGCTTTTCGAACTGCATCCGACCGATAGCGAACTCCTGATCGAAAATTTTTCGGACCTGCGCGACCGAGCGCAAGTGGTGGCCGGCGACGGCTTCAAGGGCATCAAAGCATTGCTGCCGCCGCAGCCGCGTCGTGCGTTGGTATTGATTGATCCAAGCTTTGAGACTGCATCGGACTACGCTGGCGTGATCGCCGCGCTCGAAGAGGGGTTGCGCCGGTTTCCCACCGGCACCTATGCCCTTTGGTATCCACAACTCGCGCGGCCTGAGTCGCGTCTGCTGGCGGACAAACTCAAGCGCCTTCCGGCTACGAAATGGCTCCACGCTACCCTTTCGGTGCGAGCGGTCGCCGGGCCGGGGATGCACGGCAGCGGCATGTTCATCATCAATCCGCCATGGACGCTCGAAACCAACCTGCGCGAAGTCCTGCCCTGGCTGTCTGACGTCCTGGCGCAGGGGGAGGGTGCGGGCTGGAAGGTTGAAGCCTTCGAAATCTGATCGCTACTTCGCGTGGCGTTCTGGCCTGGATTGCCGTGGTGTCCTCGCGCAGCGTGTGGATCTGGAACGTGCGGCAAGGTCCCTGCCTTGACCCTCGCTAATTCACGCGGGCGGTAGTAGTTTTACCGGCTAGGGATTACCTGTATTGATCGGGCTGAGTTAATCTCAATCAAACACAAACATACAGCCGTGTATGTAAAGTCCTTTTTTCCCATTTTGGTATGTCGGTGTCTGCAGCGAAAGCGTTGTTCGGCAGGTTGGCATGCCAGGAGTCTGGAGACCCCATGCAACAGCCGCGCCGCGTGCTGCTGCCAGTTGTTCTTGGCTGCACTGCACTTCTTGCACTCGTTTCCCAAGTGCTTCATCCGAGCACCGTTTCGATGCTGTTTGAAGAGGACGGCTCGTTCGAAGTCCTGTCAGTGGTCTTCTGGATCACCACGGCTCTGGCTGCTGTCTGTAGCAGTCGCTTCAATCTACTGGAGCGACTGACGCTGGCGATCGCGTCCCTCACCCTTGCTGTACGCGAAGCGGGCTTGCCGCCGGGGCTGGTTCCCAGCGGCAAGCAGCTCATTTCGGCTAGCCATTATCTGGACGCGGCGGTGCCGTTAGGCAGGCGTCTCATTGAAGGCGGGGTGATCCTGATGGTTACCGTCTCAATGATCGGTGCGGCAATCACCGTGCTGCGCATGCTGTGGCGCGACAAGGGCTGGACGAGTCTGGCCGGGCAACTGATGCTCTGGGCCGGTGGTCTGCTGGTCGTTGCCGAAATCTGTGATGGATTGCACCCGGTGTCCGAATCTGTCCGCCTGCTCTGCTTGTCGTTCGAAGAGGGCTTCGAGACGATTTCGCCGCTCTTCGTGACGCTTGCAATCTGGGCATATTCGCGCTTTTTCGCGGATCTGCCATCGCTGGCTGTCCATCGGCTACGTCACCATTGAAATCGTTGTTTGGAATATAAACAGCAGGTCGATATTCCAAACTGTTCGTTTCATATGGCTCCGACTGCTGCGCTGCAGCGGTAGAATCCCGGCCTGCTCCAATACCCTGATTTTATTCTGAAAAATGGCAGCATTCGGCACCGAGAAAGTCCTTAGCGTTCATCACTGGAATGACACGCTGTTTTCCTTCACGACCACGCGCGACCAAGCGCTGCGTTTCGACAACGGTCACTTCGTGATGATCGGTCTTCAAGTCGAAGGCAAGCCGTTAATGCGCGCGTATTCAATCGCGAGCGCGAACTACGAGGAAAACCTCGAGTTCTTCAGCATCAAGGTGCCGAATGGTCCGCTGACCTCGCGCCTGCAGCATCTGCAGCCCGGCGACGAGATCCTGGTCAGCAAGAAACCCACCGGCACCCTGGTCATCACCGACCTGTTGCCGGGCAAGAACCTGTATCTCTTTGCCACCGGCACGGGCCTTGCACCCTTCATGAGCATCATTCGTGACTTCGAGACCTACGAGAAATTCGAGAAGGTGATCCTGCTGCACGGCGTGCGCACGGTCAGCGAACTGGCCTACCAGGACTACATCACCCAAGAGCTGCCGAAGCATGAGTTCCTTGGCGAGATGATCGCGGAGAAGCTGATTTATTACCCAACGGTTACGCGCGAGCCCTATCGTAACCGTGGTCGCCTCACCGATCTTGTTGAATCTGGCCAGCTATTCGAGGACATCGGCCTGCCGCCGCTCAATCCGGAAACGGACCGCGCGATGATCTGCGGCAGCCCAGCGATGCTCAAGGACACCTGCGACATGCTCAACGCCCGAGGCTTCAAGATCAGCCCGCGTGTCGGCCATGCAGGCGACTACGTGATCGAGCGCGCCTTCGTTGAGAAGTAAGCGGTAGTGTTGGGTCGGGCCGGGGTTCGAAAGGACTCCGGCCTTTTGTTTTCCCGGTCACGGAATCGTAATCGGCATGTCATGCGCAAATCCGCCAAGGAGCCGGACAAGGCGTTTGGGATGCGGTACTTAGTCCAGCGTCCTGCGGAATCGCTTGAGACCGATCGCCAGCACGACGCTGATGAACACAAAAAGTGGCCACAGGTGTGGCCACACTTCTACGATGCCATTGCCCTTGAGCATCACGCCGCGCGCCACACGTAGGAAATGCGTAAGCGGCAGCGCCTCGCCGATCGTCTGCGCCCACGCGGGCATGCCACGGAACGGGAACATGAAACCCGAAAGCAGGATTGACGGCAGGAAGAAGAAGAACGTCATCTGCATCGCCTGGATCTGGCTGCGGGCGATGGTCGACACGGTAATGCCGACAAAGAGATTGGCAGTAATGAAGGTCATCACGCCGAGCACGAGCAGGCCCGGATTGCCAACGAAGGGCACATTGAACAACAGTCGTGCGGCAGTGAGGATCACACAGACCTGCGCTGCACCGATCACGACGTAGGGCAGGATCTTGCCCACCATCACCTCAAGCGGCCGCACGGGCGTGGCGAGCAGGTTTTCCATCGTGCCGCGCTCGACTTCACGCGTGATCCCAAGCGCGGTCATCATGATCATGGTCATCGTCAGGATCACGCCCATCAGCCCCGGTACCACGTTGTACGAGGTGATGCCGTCCGGGTTGTAGCGGCGCTGCACGACCAGCTCGAAAGGCGGTTCGCGGGGCGCGAGGCTTGCCAGCGATCCCTTGAGATCATGACGCAGCACGGTGTCTGCCAGTTGCTGGACGGCGGCCAGAGCGTTGCCGGTGGCGGACGGATCGGTCGCGTCGGCAGCCACCAGAAGCTGTGGTTTCTCGCCACGGATCAGGCGGCGGGAGAAATCCGCCGGAATCGTCACCGCAAACTGGACCCGCCCGGTATCCAGTAGCTCGTCGGCATCAGAGTCGACCGCGCTTGTCGAGATCACGTCGAAATACTGGCTGTTGACCAGCCCGGTTACGATGCTGCGCGAAAAGTCGCTTTGCTCGTGTGCGATCACCACGGTGGGCAAGTGCTTCGGGTCGCTGTTGATTGCATAACCGAACAGTGTGAGCTGAATGATCGGGATGCCGACGATCATCGCGAAGGTTAGCCGCTCGCGCATAAGCTGGATGAATTCCTTGAGCATCACGGCATATAAGCGCGCGAACGAGAAGCGGTCATGCATGCGGTTTCGCTCCAGAGAAGGTGTCGCGCGCCTGACCCATGAGGTGGATGAAAACATCTTCGAGCTGCGGCTCGCTGTGTACCCATTCCAGGTCGGTGCGCTGGCGATACGGTGCGATGGCTGATTCGAGTGCCGCGTCGTCTGCACCACTCACATGCAGCGTGTTGCCGAAGCGTGTGAGCATGTCGATGCCTGGCTTGCCCTCGATCTCGTCGAACAGCGCATTGATCCCGTTGCCAGCTACCCGCCAGGTTTCGAATCCGCTTTGCGCCACCAGCTCGGCAGGTGTGCCCAGCGCGAGCAGTCTGCCGTATGCGATATAGCCAAGGCGGTGGCAGCGCTCCGCCTCGTCCATGTAGTGCGTCGATACCAGCACGGTGATGCCCGCGGCGGCGAGTTTGTGGATCTCCTCCCAGAAGTCACGCCGCGCCTTCGGGTCAACGCCCGCGGTCGGTTCATCAAGGAGCAGGAGACGTGGCTCGTGCAGCATGCAGGCAGCCAGTGCCAGTCGTTGTTTCCAGCCACCAGAAAGGCTGCCGGCGAGTTGCTTTGCACGGTCCGTGAGATCCAGCCGTTCGATTGCCGCATTGACGCGCTCGACACGGCGATCCATGCGATACACGCGGGCAACGAAATCGAGGTTCTCGCGGATCGTCAGATCTTCGTACAGGCCGAAGCGCTGGGTCATATAGCCGACCTCACGCTTGATCGCTGCCGCCTCGCGCAGGATGTCATGACCGAGTGTGTGCCCACTGCCGCCGTCGGGCGTAAGTAGGCCGCACATCATGCGGATGGTGGTTGTCTTGCCACTGCCGTTGGGGCCAAGGAAGCCGAATACCTCGCCGCGCTCGACGCGCATCGAAAGATGATCGACCACGGTTTTGTCGCCGTAGCGCTTGGTCAGCTCCTGAACATCGACCGCAGGTGCCGCACCGTCGGTCACTTCTTAGCCTCCAGCTTCACATCGACTGGCTGTCCCGGACGCAAACCCGTGGGGTCGATCGGCCAGGCTTCTACCAGGAACACCAGCTTGGCGCGGTTCTCCTTGCTGTAGATGACCGGAGGCGTGAATTCCGCCTGCGAGGCGATGAAGCCGATGCGTGCATCATGCGGTGCTCCGCAGCCGTCACATGCCACTTTCACGATTGCGCCGGATTGCACCAACGACAGCTGCGCCTGCGGTACGTAGAAGCGCACTTTCACGTTGCCCGGTGGCAGCAGGCTCACCACCGGAGAGCCTGCGGGCACCCATTCTCCAATGCGGTAAATCGTGTCGTCGACCCGCGCCGAGACGGGTGCGATAACCGCTTTCTGTGCGAGTTTCCAGTCGCTCTGCGCCAGAGCGGCCTTTGCCGCCGCGCTTGCGGCCTCGGCCGCCACGCGCTCATCCTGCCGCCCTGCCAGATGCGCCACGCGCAGTTGTGCCTCGGCTTGCGCAAGCTGGGCGCGTCCGCTGCGAACTTTCTCGACCTGCGCATCGAGCCCTGCTGCGCTGATGAAATCTGCGCGAGCAAGCTGTTGCTGCCGAGCGAGGTCGTTCTCGGCGAGCTTGAGATTGGAGCGCGCGGCCGCGACTTGTGCCTGCACGGCGGCGATCTCGTCGGTGCGCTTGCCTTTCGATAGATCTGTCTCCTGCGCTTTTGCCTGCAGCAGCCTCGCGGCGGCCTGATCGCGTTCGGCGGCTTCGCTAACCTGGTCGAGTGAAAACAGCGGTGCGCCAGATTGCACTTCAGCGCCCTTGGCAACGCCAAGCTGCACGAGCCGTCCGGCATAGGGTGAGGCCACGCGTACCAGGTCGGCTTCGACATAACCGGGCAGGGTGCCCTCGGGCGTGTTCCCGCAAGCGGCCAACATTGCGCAACAAAGGGGCAGGATGAGGCGGTGTTTCATGACGGGTTCTCCTGCCGGGCGCGCAAGGCCATCAGGCCGGCCCAGCTGAATTCCGTGACATGGCGGACGAGGCGTTCGTTAGCATCGTCGCCCACGAGCAATTGCGGCATCAGGCGTTCGATCAACGGCCGGCCGGTGCGATAGGTGATGCACTGGCCGATGATCGACAGCAACGTGCGCTCGACCAGTTCGCCGTGCGGATCTGTATCCAGGATCTCTGCGATGAGGCTGCGTAGTAGCTCGGATTGCGGACGGGCGAAGCGTTCGAGCATCACATCAAGTGCGTTCGTTGGGTTGGCGAGCTCGCGCAGCAACAGCGCGCCGATCCGGCTGTTGCCGAGCAGACGTGCAACGAAGGCGCGGACAGCGAATTCGAGCCGCTCGTGTGGCGTCAGCGACGCATCCGGTGCGATCAGAGGGGTGGCCTCGATCGCCGCTTCGCCATGGTGGCGCAGCACCGCGAGATACAGGCCTTCCTTGCCCTTGAAGTGGTAGTTGATCGCCGACAGTCGCAGGCCAGCGCGTGCCGCGATGGCCTGCACGCGGGCGGCGCGGAAACCGTCCTCGATAAAGACTTCGGTGGCGGCCTTGATCAGCGCTGCGCGGGTCTCGTCACCGAGCGCCTGGCGTGTAAGAGAACGGGTGGAGGCGGCGGGCATACGTCTGGGAAAAGTTTTCCATTTGAGTGTAGAAAAATTTTTCCAGACGTCAAGATACGAGTGGTGTGTCCGGTGCCCTCTACAACGCCTTCGCCATCACTGGATTCGAGGCTCGTACGAAGCTGCCGCCACCGAGGTGATGGATCGTATGCAGTTCTGCGTTCGCATCGTCGAAGCGCCAGCGCCCGCCGGAAAATACGCGCTCGTCGGCGGCTGCGGAGATCACCTCGCCAAAGCAAGTGTCATAGACGTCTTCCGTGTGTCGCTCGGGGATCAGCCGGCATTCCATCCATGCCACGCAACCAGCTTCGAGGATTGGCAGACCAAGTGCCGGACCTTTGATGGCGGCAATGCCGAAGCGCTCGAACTTATCGAGATCACGTCCACTGCAGTTGCCCACGGCATGCGTCAGGTCCAGTGCTGCGAAACCGGGTATGCATACAGCAAAGGTCCCGCTCGCGGTCATCAGTTCGCGTGTGTGCGTGTGCTTATCGATCACGATCGCGATGCGCGGTGGCGTGAATTCCACAGGCATCGACCAGGCTGCCGCCATGATGTTTTGGCGGCCGTTGGCGGCGCTGGTGACGAGGACCGTGGGGCCGTGGTTGATCAGGCGGCTCGCGTGTTCGAGTGCGACGGGTCGGAAGTGCGACATGAGATCTGCCTCGTAGGATCGATCCGCCCAATTCTACGTTTCCCCGTCATGCAGGACGGACGGGTAATGCGCCATCCGTCATCAGCCCAGGGTGCTCGTGTCAGCCAGAAGCCGGACCGCTCGCCGAACGGACGGTCCGTTTGACTCAGTACGCAACCGAAAAGCGCTTGCCCGTGTGCTGGGGCGTTTCCAGTTCGTCGAGCATCGCGACCGCATGCGGCTCGATGAGCGCTGCTTCGCGCGGACTCCGCATGACCGCATCGGCCATCAGCCAGCAGATTCGCGCGCTCGAAAACGATACGGGCGTCGTGCTGCTTCACCGATTGACGCGGCGGCTTTCGCTGACCGCCGCCAGCGCAGCCCTCTTCGACGGCTGTGCCGAGATGCTCGCCGCCGCGCGCCACCGAGTAGCGGCTGGCGGAGCAGCGCGACGCGCCGGTCGGGGAACTGCGCGTTGGGGCACCCCTGTCATTCGCCGGCCAATACCTTGCGCCAGCGCTTGCTCCGTTGTTGCGGGCGAGTCCGCAGCTCATGTTGCGCATCTTCGCCGCAGACGAGCGGATCGACCTTATCGAATCGCGTATCGACCTCGCGATCCGGGTTGGCTGGCTGGCTGATTCGACGCGGGTTGCACGGCTCCTCGCGCAATGGGAGGAGGGCACCTTCGTATCTGCGCCAGGTTGGCCCGCGGCGTGAGCCGGAAGACCTTGCCGCGATGGATTGGTTGATCCTCACCCCTGGGTGAGCCGCAAACCCTGGCGCTCTTCCGTGGCAAGGAGCAGCGTCGCTTACGCATCGGCAACCGCGTGGCGAGCAACAGCCGGCATTCGTTGCTGCAACTTACGTGCGAGGGGCTGGGCTTGTCGCGGCAGGTCGAACCGGACGTACGCGAGGAGCTCGCCAGTGGCCGTCTTGCGCGTGTCCTGCCTGACTGTGCTCTCACGCCGATCGGTGTTCTTGCGGTGACGCCGCAGCGCGACGCGCAACCCGCCAAGGTCCGCCATGCCGTCGAAGCGCTCCCGTTGTACCTCGGGCGTGTCGCGAGTTGAGGCGCGATCCGCACCGCTCGTCTAGTCTGAAGAAATTCCGGGAGAGAACCATCGTGCTTGATCACATCGGTATTGGCGTCAGCAATCTGGTGGCCAGCAAGGCGTTCTACTTGAAGGCGCTTGCGCCGCTTGGCGTGACTGTAGTTATGGAGTTTCCCGAGGCCATTGGGCTCGGCACGCCCGGGAAGCCGGATTTCTGGATCTCCGAGGCCAAGGAAAAGCCGGTCCCGCTGCATCTGGCCTTCTCGGCCGCGACTCGTGCGCAGGTCGATGCCTTCTACGCCGCTGCGCTGGAAGCGGGTGCCAAGGACAATGGTTTGCCCGGCATCCGCGCGCACTACCATCCCGACTACTACGGCGCCTTTGTGATCGGCCCCGACGGACACAATGTCGAGGCGGTTTGCCATAGGCCCGAATGAGGGTGGTTGCATGAACGCACTACGTCCGAACCGCTCGATGCCGCGATCGAGCGTGATTCCGGTGCTGGCCTACCCGGATGTCTCTCGGGCTGCGGATTGGCTGTGCCACACCTTCGGTTTTGTCGAGCGCTTGCGCATAGGCGACTACCGCGTGCAGCTCGTGCTCGGCAACGGCGCCGTGGTGATCGTGGCGGGCCAACCACCATCCGACCCGGCGGATTCGATCATCGTCCGTGTCGAGGATGTCGACCAGCATTGCACGGCGGCCGTGGCGGCGGGTGCGCAGATCGTGATGCAGCCAACGCGCTTTCCGTACGGTGAGCGGCAGTACACAGCGGTAGACCCCGCTGGGCGGCGCTGGACCTTCTCGCAGAGCGTGGCGGATGTCGATCCGGCACAGTGGGGCGGGGAATTGCGCGAAGGATTCGAGTCGGCGGAGGTTTGAGCAGCAGCCAGTGCGGTGTTACGAAGCACGTGCGACCACCTGCTCGATTGCGCCGAACACGTTGTCGCCCGATGTATTGAGCATTTCGATCCGCACCGTATCGCCGAACTTGAGGAACCCGGTCTGCGGTTTGCCGTTCGCGATCATCTCGTACATCCGCAACTCCGCGATGCAGCAATAGCCGACGCCACCATGGGTGATCGACGAGCCATGCAGGCCGTCCTGCGCGTTTGACACTGTCCCCGAGCCGATGATCGAACCGGCGCAAAGGGCTCGTGTTCTTGTGGCATGGGCGATGAGTTGCGGAAAGCTGAAGGTCATATCCTGGCCGGTGTCCGGACAACCGAAGCGCTCGCCATTCACATGCACGATCATCGGCAGATGAAGCTTGCCGTCGCGCCAAGCCGTGCCCAGTTCGTCGCACGTTACTGCGACGGGGCTGAATGCGCTGGCGGGTTTCGACTGGAAGAACCCGAAGCCCTTGGCAAGTTCGGCGGGGATGAGGTTGCGCAATGACACGTCGTTCACCAGCATGATGAGTTGGATCGCCTCGGCACATTGATCGGGTGTCGCGCCGATGGGTACGTCGCCGGTCACCACTGCGACTTCGGCTTCGAGATCAATGCCCCAGGCTTCATCGCGTACCGTGATCGGGTCGCGCGGCCCAACAAAACTGTCCGAACCGCCCTGATACATGAGCGGATCAGTCCAGAACTCGGGTGGTAATTCGGCGCCACGCGCACGCCGGACGAGCTGGACATGATTGACGTAGGCCGAGCCATCAGCCCACTGGTACGCGCGGGGCAACGGCGAGTGGCATGTGACTGGGTCGAAGGCTTCGGCGTCCACCACACGGCCTGCCTCCAGGGCCAGAGCAAACTCCTGCAGCCGGGGTGCGACGGTTTGCCAATCATCGAGCGCGGTTTGTAGCGTCGGCGCGATCCACGGGACTGATGCGCAGCGCAAGAGATCCTGCGATACCACGGCCAAGGTGCCGTCTCGGCCGCCGCGCTTGAGTGAAGCCAGCTTCATTGCCCGCCCTCCCATTCAGGTCGTGTAGGGTCGAAGTGCTTGGACAAGCCTTGCCAGCACTGGTGGTAGTCGCGTTGGCGCTGCGGACACTCCAGCGCGAAACGAGTCGGCCGGATCGGTTGTGCGCTTTCGAACATGAAGGCCATCGTGTCCTGGATGTAGTCCGGCTTCGTGGTATCCACGGCGCTGGCCTTCGCAAAGCTCTCGGCGTCCGGACCGTGACCGATCATTGTGTTGTGCAGGCTTGCGCCACCGGGCACGAAGCCCCCTGCCTTGGCGTCGTAGGCGCCGTGGATCAACCCCATGAACTCAGCTGCGACGTTGCGGTGAAACCAGGGTGGGCGGAAGGTGTTTTGCATCACCAGCACGCGCGGCGGGAAGATCACGAAGTCGATGTTGTCGACGCCCGGCATTGGGCCTGGCGAGCACAGCACGAGGAAAATCGATGGATCAGGGTGGTCATAGCTGATCGAGCCGATCGCGTTGAAGTGCCGAAGGTCGTACTTGCAGGGCGCGTTGTTGCCATGCCAGGCGACCACGTCGAGCGGCGAATGGTCGATGTCTGCGCGCCAGAAGCGGCCTTCGAACTTCGTCACCAGTTCGAAGTCGCCCTCGCGGTCCTCGAAGGCGGCGACCGGCGTGTGGAAGTCGCGCGGGTTGGCAAGCCCGTTTGAGCCGATGGGGCCAAGGTCGGGCAGGCGAAGCGGTGCCCCACGGTTTTCGCAGACGTAGCCGCGTGCGGAGCCCTCCGGCAACAGCACCTGAAAGCGCAGTCCGCGCGGGATCAGAGCGATTTCCTGCGGTTCGACTTCAAGTCGCCCGAGTTCGGTGGCAAGTAGCAGCCGGCCTTGTTGCGGCACGATCAGCAGTTCGCCATCGGCGTCGCAGACGTAGCGCGTGTCCATGGCACGGTCTGCGGCATACACGTGAATACCGCAAGCAGCATTGCCAGCCATGGTGACTACACCATCGACGAAATCGGTCTGGCCGCCTTTGGCTGCGGGTAGCGGATCCCAGCGCAGCGGGTTGGGTGGTGTGGGCGCTTCGTCGAAACGGGCATGCCAGCGTTTGTCGGCCAGCAATTCGAATGGGCTGTGAATTGCCGCGGGCCGGATCCGATAGAGCCAGGTCCGGCGGTTGACGTGACGCGGTGCGGTGAAGGCAGTGCCGGAGAACTGCTCGGCATAAAGGCCCCAAGGCGGGTGCTGCGGTGAATTGCAGCCCTCGGGGAGTGCCCCGGGCAGGGCCTCGGTGGCGAATTCGTTGGCGAAGCCGCTCTGGTAGCGAAGCGTTTCTAAACCCATCGTGCCGTCTCCTCGCTTGCTGGCCCGATTCGGGCCGCACAGTTTTCGAGGCGCCGGCGGTGCGGCGGGTTCCGTGCACTTGCTACTACGACGAGTTCTGGTTGAGTCGCGCGGTGGTCCGCGTCGTTGGTCGTTGGCTGCCGGAATTGCGACAGCCGATGGCGAAACATGCAGCGAGTACAACGAAAACTGCGAAAGCGGCCAACCAAGCGGGATCCATCCCGAATTCTCCGTGCATTCCTACCTATGCGTGCAATGCTGGAGCGCGGCGGATAAAGCCGGTGCAAAAAGCGGCCGTGGCCGTATCAAGAAAGTGTAAAGACGGCGTACATGGCTTTTACGGCACACTTTGCGGATGTCCCGTCACCCTGTTACCGAAGGTGTGCTCTGCGCGCTGGGCGCCGGCCTCGTCTGGGGTTTGGTGTTCGTCGCACCGCTAATGCTCGCCGACTATCCGCCGGCCTTGCTCGCCTTCGGGCGCTACACGGCATTTGGACTCATCGCACTTCCACTGACTTGGCGCGACCGTGTACGGCTGACGCAGTTGGAGCGGCGTGATTGGCTTGCCGCGCTAGAACTCGGGCCGATCGGCAATATCGTCTATTACCTGTGCCTCTCCGCTGCCATCCAGTGTGCGGGTGCGCCGCTGCCGACCCTGATCATCGGCACGCTGCCGGTTGTCATCGCGATCATTTCCAACCTGCACGAGGCAAGCCTTCCATGGCTGCGGCTCCTGCCCGCGCTTGCCGTGATCGCTGCCGGCATTGCGCTGGTCAACCACCACGAAATGGCACGGCTGGAGGCCGGGCGCGTGGCCGACTACACCGTCGGTGCGCTGCTGGCTTGTGGTGCGCTTGCTGCGTGGACCTGGTACCCGATGCGTAATGCGCGCTGGCTCAAGCGCCGGCCAACGATCGCCTCATCCACCTGGGCGACCGCACAGGGCTTGGCGACCTTGCCTCTGGCTTTGGTGGGACTATTGCTCACAGGCGCCTTCATGGAGCGTGGTGGTTTCGATTTTCCGCTTGGTCCGCGGCCGGTTCATTTCGTCGGGCTGATGCTGGCAATCGGGCTCTTTGCTTCGTGGCTGGGGACGCTCCTGTGGAATCGTGCCAGCCAGCGTTTGCCAACGGCGCTGTCAGGTCAACTCATCGTGTTCGAAACACTCGCCGCCTTTGCCTACGCGTTCCTCTGGCGCGGTGAGATGCCGACGGCTGATGCACTGGCGGGGATCGCACTGCTGATTGCCGGTGTGTGGCTCGGCGTGCGTGCCGCCCGGGTTGACCATTGAGCGGCGCTTGCCGAGCATCGAAATTCTCCAAGGACCGACACACATGGCGCTCGACGCTTGGCATCTGCGTATGCACGAACCTGGCGATATCGGCTGGATCATCTATCGTCACGGTCTGCTCTATGCGCACGAATACGGCTTTGACACGCGTTTCGAGGCGCTGGTCGCACAGATCGGCGCTACGTTCCTGCGCGAGTTTGACCCGCTGCGCGAGCGCTGCTGGATCGCTGAAAGCGATGGTGGTGAGCGGCTTGGTTCGGTGATGCTCGTGCGGCACACCGATGACGAGGCGAAGCTGCGTCTCCTGCTTGTCGAGCCCGCAGCGCGTGGGTTGGGCGTGGGCCGGGCGCTGGTCGATGCCTGCGTCGCATTCGCGCGTGAGGTGGGGTACGCGCGGGTTGTGCTGTGGACCAACGTGCGCCTGACGGCCGCATGTCGGATCTATGCCGCTGCCGGCTTCCGCGTCATCCGAGACTTCGAGCAGGACAGCTTCGGTGCTGTGCAGCACGAACAGCATTGGGCGCTCGATCTGACGCAATGTGATGACTGATGATGCGCCGCTGATCCTCTTTGGCGCGTTCGATCGCCACAACTTCGGCGATCTCTTGCTTGGTGAGATTGCCGCTGCCGAGACGGATCGGAAGGTGTTGTTTGCTGGCCTTGCTGCTCGTGACATGCGTAAATCTGGCGGGCGGCAGGTGCATCGCCTGGGTGACTTGCTCGCCGAATGGCCGCGCCGCTGCGGTGGCGCGCCGGAACTCTTGCATGTTGGCGGTGAGATCCTCACCACCACGGCGTGGGAGGCTGCGGTCATGTTGTGCGACGACGCTCGCGTGGCCGACGTGATCCGACGCTATGACCACAATGCCTCTGCACGGGATCGTTGGGCGGCGGCCCGCCTCCAAACCATCCGTCGCTTGCCCTATGTCATCGACAAAGCGGCGTTGCCCCAAGGCAGCCGTGTCAGCTTCCGCGCCGTCGGTGGTACCGGATTTGTCAGGTTACCCAAAGCGATTCGCGAGGAGGCGCGGACTGCACTCGCAAATTCGACGTCCGCCAGCGTGCGCGATCGGCTCACCCAGGCTGCTCTGGTTGCGGAGGGACTCATGCTTCCGCTGGAAGCCGATTCTGCCGTGCGCATCGCTACACGCTTTGGCGCCACGGTAGCTGCTGCCATGGCGCATGAGGCGTTTGTGGCTCTCAGGCACGAATTTCCGAGCGGATGGATTGCGCTTCAGTTCGCTGCCGAGCATGCGGACGATGCGACGTTGCGGGCGCTTGCCGTGGAACTCGATGCTTTGGGGATGCCGATCGTAGCCTTCCGAGCAGGGGCTGCGCCGTGGCACGACTCGATTGACGCCTACGCGCGTCTTGGTCGCGCCTTGCGTCAACCAATGCGGATCTTCCATGCGCTTGGAATCTGGCAGATCTGTGCCGTGATCGCTGCAAGTGATGCACTCTTGGCCACCAGTTTGCATGCCAGCCTTGTGGCCCGCGCATACGGTCGCCCGCTGATCAGAAGTCACGCGTTGCAGGCCCCGGAAAAGGTCGAAGCGGCGCTGGCCGTAGCCTTTCCCGCCACCTGAGTGCCCCGGTTGTACAACCGGGGTTACCGTGATGGTGGAAAGGACCAGGTCGCTCAGCGCTTGCGTCGCAGCCCGACCGCGCCCAGCAGGCCGATGCCGAGCAACGCCAGCGTGCCGGGTTCTGGGACGTCGCTGCCGCCTGGACCGCCCGGGTTACCTGGGTTACTTGGGTTGCCAGGATCACCCAAGGCACTGTGAATGCCAAAGACTGACAGCGTTGCGTCGTACAGGTAAAACTTGGCGCTGTTGTTGTGGGTGTTGCCTTCGTAGCCGAGGCCGAAGCTCAGGAGACCGTTATTCACGAAGCCCAACAGGCTGTTGGCCGTGAATTGAAACTCGCGTGTGATCTCGTCCGTACTGGCGGGGAGCGTCAGCATCTGGCTCGCGGCACCCAGCCAGAAGTCCCACGGCGGCGTGCTACTGGTCCCCTTGAAGGAGAGTGTCAGCACGAAATGGTCGATCTGCTCGCCAAGCAGGGCGCTGATGTCAAAGCCATCCGCAAAGGTGTCGACCTTCTTGCTGCCGATCTGGATGCGGTCGCTCTGCAGGGTGTTCGTGCCCGCGGGTTGGGTCTTGCCGGATCCCATGCCGTAGTCATGGATGACCGTGCCGAGCAGGACGGGCTCCGCGTAGGCCGCGCCACAGAAGGTAGAGAGGGCGGCTGCAACGGTGACGATTTTCTTTTTCATAGAGTCTTTCTGGAAGTGGGGTTGCAATCCGCTATTAGCAAATTACGGGCCATGCAGGCAGCTGATTCTGATAATTGCGAGTAAGTGTTGATAATTCGCAATATGTTTTCGATGGTTTTGCATTTTATTTTGATGTTTTGTAAGAAACGTCGACAAATTGAGCCCGCGAGCGTCCGTATTGGGATGGGGTGGCGTGCTAAGGGATCCATGGGGCGCGTCCGGGAAATCCCGTGAAAACGCTGGGCAAAATGCGCTGGAAACGGCTAGATCGCGCCCTTTGCGGCTAATGGGAGGACGACAATTCCAGTGGCAAAAATTCTGACAGCAGTCGCTGTTCGTGCCGTTTTGCTTTCAGAAGCCCGCTCGGAGCGAGCAAGACGGTGAGGCCTTGGTGCAGTCCGCTGACTCGTGATTTCGGTGATTTCTGCGTTCGCAAGAGCGGCATCAGGCGTCCAAGTGGTGCTGCCATGCCGGACTCGCAAGTGCAGGGGCGTGTGGCAGCCCGGTTTGCCGTCGTCCTCCGAAGCCTCACTCGTGTTTGAGTTCTTGAAACGCGTGGCTCACCCAGGCTTGATGTTTCCTGGCCGCTTTGCGCACCGCCTAGAGCGCATTGATCGACGATGTGGCCTGCCTCGTGATGAATACACCAGCTTATTCCTTAGCCGCTGGCTATTTATTAATGCTGGTGCCATAATGACATTGTGATTGCAATATGCGTAATGGAATAGATGGAGTTCGATGTGGAGAGGTTCGAGCAACATTCCAGGCACACGCGGCGTGGGTGGACTCACGACGAAATGGATCTTGGGGGGCGGTGGGCTGCACCGTTTGACGTGACGACTGCGGGTGCCATGCCGCACGAGGCGGTCGCTGCCGTTGGGCGAGAACGATTCGGCCGGTCGGACAGTGCTTCGGTTCGCATCCCCCAACACCGGTTTCACCAAGTTTGTTCCATACCTGCGGTAGAACTTGGCGCCTTGGCAATGCCGGTTGCGGTCTTTTGTGTGGATGCCATGCCGCGGCAGCGAGCGGCATTACCCGATGCAGATCTTCCGTATGCTCGGGATCTGACAGATCCGCACGGCGGTGATTGCCGCGTGTGGCGTGCGGGGAGTGGTCACCAGCCTCGCCGGCGGCTCATAGAACAGGACCCGCACGAAGCGGGTCCCGAAAAAGGCCGAGGCAGTCTCGACCCTGTCATCCGAGTGCACCGACCGTGCGACCGGTGGTTGCCCCGATGACAGAAAAGGCAGGCTCTTACGCCTTGCGACGCAGCCCGACTGCACCCAGCAGACCGATGCCGAGCAGCGCCAGTGTGGCGGGTTCCGGGACGTCGGTGGTCGGGGTGCTGCCGTTATCGCCCCAGGCCTCCAGCTTCGCGCCCTCCAGGTGGAACTTGTTGTCGTTGCTGTTGCCGTTCTGGCCCGGGGTGCGCGTGAATACGAGCGTGAGGTCCAGGATGCCGGTGTTGACGAAGCCCTGCATGTCGAACGAGAAGTCCTTTGGCCCAACCAGGCTGTCAAACGTGCCAGTCAAGCCAGAGATTTGTCCGTTGTCCAGCGTGAATGACCATTCGTTTGCAATCTTGTCGATTGTGTAATTCAACGTCAGGACGAAACGGTCGATCTGCTGGCCAATCAGGCTGGTGAGGTCGAACTGAGTGGTGTACGAGCCATCGTGGGGTACGACTGTTTGGATGACTCCGGAGGACTGAGTACCGAGCAGAATGAGTTCAGCTTGGGCGGTGCCGCAGAATGTGAGAGCAACTGCTGCCGCAAGCGTGGCGAATTTCTTTTTCATGTGATCTTCCTCGTTTGTGGAACTTTGGAGATCTGTCTCTAGCAAATCGCAGGCCAGAAATCGTCAATATCGACAAATACGCTTGAATGCTGGCGATTAAGTCCCTTTGGTTGTGTTGTTTGTGTTGAATTTATGAAATTTGTAAGGAAAGTCGACGGATTTGGGATTGCTGCGACAGCATTGAGGGATGTATTGATGCGCGCTGGAACAACAAGGCGAAAATGCTGTAAGTCATTGAAAATTCAGCGATAACACCGTTGTATTGCTCATGTTCGGCCTTTGGGTGGCCGTTTGGGGGACAACAGTCCGGGCGGAAAAATTTCCGACAAAAAATGCACTTGGGTGAATTTTGCTTGGAGGTCTGTTTTTTCTGTTCGATTTCGTCGATTTCAGTGTTTTTCGTGACGTATCAAGCTGTTTGGCACGTTGATGCTTACCAGCATTGGCGTGTCCGATCGGGAACGTCGGCTGTAGGTCCGAAAGAACGGTTCCGTGGTCGATGAACAGGGTGCCAAGCCTGCTTTGGAGCGTGTCGGCGGAGGAATCAAGGGGCAGCGTTGTCATGGGCTGGGTGGTGCCAGCCTTGGTCATCGCCGGTATGTAGCCGACAGAGAGACGGATCGTGCGACGTTATGGGGTACCGTTTGGCACTCCCGTGGCGTATGAGACGACCGCCGCTAGGCGCGAATTCTTTGGGCGGTCAGGGTGCGCTTCAGTTCGTCATTCCCACATACCGGTGGCCCCGGTTTTTTTGGGTGAATGCCAATCTTCCGTGCATTCGGGATCGAGCTGATCTGTACGGCGATAGCCGTGAGTGGTGTGCTGTGGTCGTGTACAAAAATCAGAACCCGCACGAAGCGGGTTCTGAACAGGTCGGGGTAGCTCCGACCTTTGCCTTTTACGTCATCCGAGTGCATCCATCGTGCAGCGGGTGGTTACCTCGATGATAGAAAAGGTGGTGTTGCTCAAGCCTTGCGGCGCAGTCCAAAAGCACCCAGCAGGCCGATGCCAAGCAGCGCCAGTGTGGCGGGTTCCGGGACGTCGTTG
>JAVBUM010000035.1:0-70401 GCA_031555325.1 Niveibacterium sp.
GAACGCGATGTGCTGGTCGATCAGGCGCAGCAGGTGGTCCTGCGGGACCAACTGCTCGAGCGTCACCATTTCCAGTTCGCTTTGAATCGGGCAGGCGGGTTTTAACATGCCAATATCATACACCCGCACCCATACTACAAAACCCCGATTCCCGGGGCTTTGTCAGCAGTCTGCAATGGCCACCTTTTGGTGGCCATTTTTTGGTTCATCGCGCTTTTCCGGGAAAGGCGGCCTTGATTTTGAGGAAGAAGTATTCGTGGTCTCGAAACCGGTAGGCCATGCGTTTGATGACTTTGATGTGGTTATTGACGCCCTCGAGCAGGCTGGTGTACATCGGAAACTGAGCGCTGGCGAGAATGCTGCGCAGGTGCGCCTGAGGTTTCTGGCGAAGCGCTGTAAGGGTGGCAAATGGCTGTCGCGTGCCTGTCGGTGCCAAGCCCGCCAACGGTTGCCAGCCTTCACGCACGCTCGGGGCATACCAGATCTGCTTGAGCGCCTCTTTGAGCACATGGACGGTAGCCAGCGGCTGGTTGGCCGCGAGCCGCTCCTGCAGCCGCACCGTTTGCTCGTCAGCGAGGTTCTCGCGATTGCGTAGCAGGAGCCAGCGACTGCCCTTGACCACCTTGCGCGCCGGTTTGTCGTGACGCAGGGCATTGGCTTGATCCACCCGCACACGGTCGATGACCTCACGCCCGTAGCGGGCGACCACATGGAACAGGTCATAGACCACTTCGGCGTGCGCACAGTGTTGGCGTACCTCCAGATCGAAGGCGGTATTCATGTCCATGGCGACCGCTTCAATCTGCGCGCAACGCTCACCGAGCAAGGCGAAGAAGGGGCGGATCGCTTCGCGGCTGTTGCCCTCGCCGATCCACAGTACGGGCGTGCGCTCCGCGTCCATGATGACCGTGGCGTAGCGGTGGCCCTTGTGCAGCGCGAACTCGTCCATGACCAGGCGACGCACCTCACCCGCGTCAAACGCACCATGCGCTCGGCTCAGCCGCCGGTGATCGACGCGCTTGACTGTGTGCCAGTGCAGACCCGTCAATTGAGCGACGTGCGCAATCGGCAGCACCTGCACCAGCGCTTCGACCCAGGCCCGCAGCCGGTGCGTCATGCGCTCGGTCGCGCGTGCCCCGCACCCGGCGGCGCCGGTGCTCATGAATCAACACGCTCGTGCTACCGCAACGCGCGCAGCACGGATCACATCCGACCCCTTCGCGCAGTCGGATCAACAGCAAAACATCCGCTTGAACGGCGCACGACTCAATTTCCAAACCTTCCCAGAAGGCTTGGCTCAACATAGCGTCCGACATGACGGGAAAGAGGGTGGTGGATCGGTCTGTTTGGCGACTGACAATCTACCAAGCTCCGATCCGTCAACCTCTGCTTTCCCCAGATTCCGCGAAGAACCTTTTTTATGGGCGAGTTGTGCTTAGTGGCTCTTGATCATCGTTCCGACGCCGTGGTCGGTGAGGATCTCAAGTAGCAGGCAGTGCTCGACGCGGCCGTCGATGATGTGCACCGAGCGTACGCCGTTGCGCGCAGCCTCGAGTGCCGAGTGGATCTTCGGAAGCATGCCACCGGAGAGCGTGCCGTCAGTCACCATGTCATCGATTTCGCGCGGCGTGATGCCGGTAAGCAGATTACCTTCCTTGTCCAGCACTCCGGATGTGTTGGTCAGTAGGACAAGCTTCTCGGCCTTGAGAATTTCCGCCAATTTGCCGGCGACGACGTCGGCATTGATGTTGTATGTTTCGCCTTCAGGGCCGACGCCAATCGGCGCGATCACCGGAATGAAGTTGCCGGAGTCGAGGAACGTGATGATCGAAGGATCGATCGAGGTGATTTCGCCAACCAAGCCGATGTCGATCAGTTCTTCGGGCTTGTCTTTGTTCGGCATCATCAGTTTGCGTGCACGGATGAATTGGCCGTCCTGGCCAGTCAGGCCGACTGCACGCCCCCCATGCTTGTTAATGAGGTTGACGATTTCCTTGTTCACGTGGCCGCCGAGTACCATCTCGACCACATCCATGGTTTCCTCGTCAGTGACGCGCATGCCCTGGATGAACTGCCCTTGCTTACCGATTCTTTTTAAGAGGTCATCGATCTGCGGACCGCCGCCGTGGACGACCACCGGGTTCATGCCCACAAGTTTGAGCAGGACGACATCACGTGCGAAGCGATCCTTGAGCATCGGATCGGTCATTGCATTGCCGCCGTACTTGATGACGATGGTCTTGTCGAAAAAGCGCTTGATATAGGGGAGCGCCTCGGCAAGCATGGCTGCCTTCTGGGCCGGGGATACGGAATCTAGGATGGACATGGGCGGACTCCCGCAAGCAAGACAGAACAAAACCGGCGAATGGTAGCGCAACGACAGTTCAGAGACGCCGTGTCACGCCAATGCGGATTGAGAAAAAGCCGCGGATCCTTGTGGGATCGGCGGCTTTTCCGGATTCGTGGTGGTGATGGGCAGAATTGAACTGCCGACCTGTGGGTTATGAATCCACCGCTCTAACCAACTGAGCTACATCACCATGCGAAGCCTGCAAATATAGCCGGATCGTGGGGTGAGGTCAAGAGGCCTTGGGCTATAATTCGGCACAAGTCCTTGTCTTATTGTGCCTGCACGGCACCGGGGAATTCGATGCGTCGTCTGTCTTGTCTATTCGTCTGTCTGCTTAGCCTGAACGCTGCAGTGCTTGCTGAGAATCTACGGTTGTTTCCGCAGGATTCGAAGCGTGCAACGTTCAATGGATTTGTCAACGGTGGTGTCAAGCTCGGACGCCAGACGCTCGCCGCCGCGCCTGGGTTGCAGATCCGCGATCAGGCCAATCTAATCGTCCTGTCAGGTAGGCTCGATGGCGTCGAGGATATTCCCGTCCGGGTGCAGTTCGATACCACCGGCGCAGTATGGCGCATCTGGATCCTCACGCCAGAGGAAGCCGCCAAGAAAAATTGAGTCATCCCGATCATGAAGAAGCTGTATATCCGCACATTTGGTTGCCAGATGAACGAGTACGACTCGGACAAGATGGCCGATGTGCTCGGCGCGAACGAAGTACTTGTCAAGACCGATAATCCTGAAGAGGCCGACGTGATCCTCTTCAACACCTGCTCTGTGCGCGAGAAGGCGCAGGAAAAGGTGTTCCATGACCTGGGTCGGGTGAAGCACCTGAAGCAGGCCAACCCGAACCTGATCATCGGTGTGGGAGGGTGTGTTGCATCGCAGGAGGGCGCGGCGATCGTCGAGCGTGCCCCATATGTCGACGTCGTTTTCGGGCCGCAGACGCTGCATCGCCTGCCCAACCTGATTGCCAGGCGTCAGGAAAGCGGTCGCGCGCAAGTTGACATCAGTTTCCCGGAGATCGAAAAGTTCGATGCGATGCCGCCGGCGCGCGTTGAAGGTGCGAGCGCTTTTGTGTCAATCATGGAAGGCTGCTCGAAGTACTGCACCTTCTGCGTCGTGCCCTACACGCGCGGTGAGGAAGTGTCGCGTCCGCTCGACGACATCCTGACTGAAATTGCGGGTCTCACCGAACAGGGCGTCAAGGAAGTAACGCTGCTGGGCCAGAACGTAAATGCGTGGCGTGCGCCGCTGACCAAGGGCGGCGATGAGATGGGCGACTTCGCCTTCCTGCTCGAATGCGTGCACGAGATCCCGGGCATCGAGCGCATCCGTTACACCACTTCGCATCCACGCGAGATGACGCCTCGTGTGTTCGAGGTTTATGCCAGCCTGCCCAAGCTTGTTTCGCAACTGCACCTACCTGTGCAGAGCGGTTCGGATCGTGTGCTCGCCGCGATGAAGCGCGGCTACACAGTGCTCGAATTCAAGTCGATCGTGCGCAAGCTGCGAGCGGCCAGGCCTGACTTGTCGTTGACGTCGGACTTCATCATCGGCTTCCCCGGCGAGACAGAAGTCGACTTTGAACTCACGATGAAGCTGATCGACGATATCGGCTTCGACGGCAGCTTTAGCTTCGTTTATAGTGCGCGCCCCGGTACGCCAGCCGCCGATATGGCTGACGATACGCCGCAGGAGCTCAAGCTTGCACGCTTGGCACGCCTGCAGAAGCGTATCGACGAGCAGTACGCCGGGCATTCGCAAGCGATGGTCGGCACGATCCAGCGCATCCTCGTCGAAGGCGTTTCGCGCAAGAATGCCGATGAACTTGCCGGTCGTACCGACAACAACCGCATCGTGAACTTTGCGGCCCCATCGCGGCTGATCGGCCAGTTTGTGGACGTAAAGATTACGGCTGCCTTGCCACACTCGCTGCGTGGCGAAGTGGTCATTCTAGGTTGACGGCTAGACGTTTCGCGCGGCCGTTGCAGTGCGTGCCGCCGAAAGGAATCTGCACTTGAAGCCATACGAAATCACGGTTGAGCCGCTCGAGAACGAGCGGCTTGCAAGCCTTTGCGGTGTGCTCGACGAGAATATCCGCCAGATTGAGGCCGCTTACGACGTTTCCATCTCGCGTCGCAATGAGCGGTTTGCGCTGACGGGCGATGCTGCTCAGACACGGCTTGCCGCGCGCGCGTTGCAGTTCTTCTATGAGCGGGCGGGTGACGGGTTGACCGTGGATGATATCCAGCTTGGCCTTGTGGAGCTCGCAAACCTCACGCAGGCCACGCAGCCTGCTGCAGGCCTGCTGACCCGCAAGGGCGATCTGCATGGCCGCACGCCGCGCCAGGTCGAGTACATCCGCAACATCCAGGAGCACGACATCACCTTCGGGATCGGCCCGGCCGGCACCGGCAAGACCTATCTCGCCGTGGCCTGCGCCGTGGACGCCTTCGAGCGCGAGCAGGTCGAGCGCATCGTGCTGACACGTCCTGCAGTGGAGGCGGGCGAGCGGCTCGGCTTCCTGCCGGGGGACCTCGCGCAGAAGGTGGACCCCTACCTGCGTCCGCTCTACGACGCGCTCTACGACCTCATGGGTTTTGACCGCGTGGCCAAGCTCTTCGAGCGCCACAGCATCGAGATCGCACCGCTCGCCTTCATGCGCGGGCGCACGCTTAATCGCAGCTTCATCATCCTCGACGAAGCTCAGAACACCACGCCTGAGCAGATCAAGATGTTCCTGACACGGATCGGCATTGGTGCGAAGGCCGTGATTACCGGTGACCTCACGCAGGTCGACCTGCCGCGCGGGCATAAGAGCGGGCTTGCCGAAGCCACCCGAATCCTCGCCGATGTGCGCGGCATTGCGACCACCCGCTTCCAGAAGGAAGACGTGGTGCGCCATCCGTTGGTCGCCCGCATCGTCGCCGCTTATGAAAAAGATGCAGCCGAGAAAGAACATGAAGACCATCACCGTCCTGAACGCCAAGGGTAAGCCACGCGAAATCGAGGCTGCCTCCATCGAAATCCCGCTCGGCGAAGGCCGCCACCTGCGCATTGCCTTCCCGCCGGGCGACATCGGCGACCTCGTGGTCGAAGCCCATTCCGAGACTGGCCAGCCGGTGATGCTCGTGCAACCGGGTGCCGCTAACCTTGCAACCCTGCATGTGCTGTCGGTGGCAGAGGCGTCGACACGGCAGGATTTTGATCTTGAGCTTTCGGTGCAGAAGGCACTTGCCAAGGATGAAAAGGACGGCGTGCCGGGCAAGGCGCAGGTCCGCAAATGGATTCACGCGGCACTTGGTGCGGACGCTGAAATCACCGTGCGATTCGTCGGTGAGGAAGAGGGGCGTCAGTTGAACCGCGAATACCGCGAGAAGGATTACGCGACAAATGTGCTTTCTTTCCCATATGCGACGGAACCGCTGGTGGTCGGTGATCTGGTGATCTGCTGGCCCGTGTTGCAACGGGAAGCGAGTGAGCAAGGCAAGGCACTTGAAGCGCATGCTGCGCACCTGATCGTGCACGGCGCTCTTCACCTGCAGGGCTGGGACCACGAAAATCCTGACGAAGGCAACGATATGGAGGCGCGTGAGCGGGAAATCCTTGCCGGTCTGGGCTATGCTGACCCTTACGGCTCGGACCACGCCTGACCGGATTGCGACGACCCCGGTAGGTGATCCGCCGGGGTTGGCCAAGGATACGAGCAGGCGAGACGTAAGGCGTGGGCAGGGTGAATCGGCGCTTTGTGTGCGGGTTCAGCCCTCACGCCTTACTTCTCACCCACTACCCTTCATGGAAGCCTCCAGTAGTCGTCCGACACTGCTTGACCGTATTTCTGCGCTGCTTACGCGCGAGCCCGAAAGCCGGGGCGAGTTGATCTCGCTGTTGCGGGCTGCCTATGAGCGCAATCTTTTCGACGCCGATGCGCTCGCGATAATCGAAGGTGCGCTTGGCGTTTCCGAACTCCAGGTGCGGGACGTGATGATTCCACGCGCTCAGATGGATGTCGTGAGCGTCGAAGATTCAATCGAAACCATCACCGGCTTCGCAATTGAAACGGCCCACTCGCGCTTTCCAGTCATTGGTGAAAGCAAGGACGACGTGCTTGGCGTCCTGCTCGCCAAGGACTTGCTGCGCTATTACGCAGGCAAGGAGTTCGACCTGCGCGACATGTTGCGTCCGGCCGTGTTCATTCCCGAATCAAAGCGACTTAACGTGCTGCTGCGCGAATTCCGGGTGCGGCGTAACCACATGGCGATCGTGGTAGATGAATACGGCGGCGTGGCTGGACTGATTACCATTGAGGACGTGCTTGAGCAGATCGTCGGTGACATCGAGGACGAATATGACTTTGATGAGGAAGCCGGCAACATCATCGCCGATCAGGCGGGTCGTTTCCGCGTCAAGGCGACGACCGAGATCTCTGCGTTCAACTATGCGTTCGACACGGATTTCGATGACGACGAGTACGACACGGTTGGTGGATTGGTGATTCACCTGCTTGGGCGCTTGCCCAAGCGCAATGAAATCGTTGAGCACGAAGGCTTGCGCTTTCAGATCCTACGTGCTGACAGCCGCCGTATCTACACGCTGCTGGTGGAAAAAGTGCCGGTGGCGCATACCATCGGGAGCTGACGCTCCCGCGAAGCGGCGGCCTGATCCCGTTGCTTCGCTTCAAAGGTCACGGAGTTCGTCGTACGAGGCCGCAAAGGCTTCCGGGCGATAATCCCTTTTCTGCCTTCCGGCCTGCGTCCGATGCGTGTTCTGATTCGTCACTTGCCATTTCTTCTTGCCGGACTGCTCACGGTCTTTGCCTATGAGCCTTTCGGTGTTCCGATCCTGATTCTGCCTGCGCTGGGGCTGCTGTTTTATTCTTGGCGCAATGCCCATCCCAGTGCGGCTGCATGGCGAGGCTTCGCCTGGGGCGTTGGGGCGTTCTTCGCGGGTATTGGCTGGCTGATCGTGGCTCTGTCACGCTTTGGTGGTATGCCGGTGCCGATTGCGGTGCTCGCGATCCTGCTTTTCTCAGGCTATCTCGCGCTGTTCCCTGCGCTGGCCGGTGCGGCGTTTGCAAAATGTGCAACAGGATCGTTCTGGCGCGACACCTTACTCGTGGCCGCCATGTGGGCGCTTACTGAGTGGGTGCGCGGCTGGCTCTTTACGGGTTTTCCCTGGCTTGCGATTGGATACACCCAGACGCCGCCGAGCCCCCTTTCCGGTTTTGCACCCGTGATTGGCGTCTATGGCATCGGCTTCCTGGTTGCCCTGCTTGCGGCGGCGCTCGCCTTCGGTTTGCCCCGCCGCTCGCACTGGATTGGCATGGTCGCCTGTATCGGTGTGATTACCGGGATTGGCGTGCTGCTGCGGCAAGTGAGTTGGACGGTACCTGCGGGGGCGCCGGTTTCGGTTGCTCTGGTGCAACCTGATGTGCCGCAGGAAATAAAGTGGGACAAACAGCGCGCGCTGGATCTGCTGCGCCTGAATGCCGATGAGGTGGCGCAAACAGAGGCTCAGTTGCTCGCGATGCCTGAATCCAGCCTGCCCATGTTGACTGACCAGTTGCCACAGGGTTATCTGCACGCACTGGGCGAACGTACCCGCCGACGTGGCGGCGACACGATTCTCGGTGTATTCACCCAAGATGCGTCAGGCCGCATTTTCAACAGCGCGATGAGCATTGGCACCAGCGCCTCACAGACATACAGCAAGAACCATCTCGTCCCCTTCGGTGAATATTCCCCACCGCTTTTCGGATGGTTCTACCAACTGGCTCACATCCCGATGGCAGACCAGACGCGCGGTGGCTCAAATCAGCTACCGCTTGCGGTAGCGGGGCAGAAAATTGCGGTGAACATCTGCTATGAGGACCTGTTTGGTGAAGAACTGATTCGCCAGTTACCGGAGGCCACGCTCATGCTCAACATGAGTAACCTCGCTTGGTACGGTGACTCGCACGCACAGCCACAGCATCTGCAGATCGCGCGGATGCGGGCGCTTGAAACCGGTCGCCCGATGTTGCGCGCCACAAATACCGGGATGACCGCGTGGATAGAACCCGACGGTCGGGTAGCGGCAATACTGGCTCCCTTCACACGCGGCATCCTCGAAATCGAGGTGCGCGGCTACGCGGGGCTCACACCTTTCGCACGCTGGGGCAACTACGGCTTTCTGGTGATTGCTGTGCTCTGCATGGTTACAGCCGTAGTGGGCAGACGACCAAGGGAAGGGGCCCTGTTCGCGCAGCGTTGATCCGCCTGAGCAGGGGAGGGCGTGGTTCGAAACGGTGCCATACCGCACAATTCGGCCTTCCCGCAGCAAACTGACACTATCGGCAGCGTTCGGATCACGAGTCCGGTGTTCGCCGACCGAATGCTTTTCTAATGACTACCACACAATCCCTGAGCGCACGATTTGCCGCCGAGTCGCGCCGGCTTGGTGTCCTGACCGGTCCACTCGTCCTGTCGCAACTCTCGTTCATGATCATGGGGGTCATGGACATCGTGATGGCCGGGCGTGTGAGCGCGCTGGAGCAGGCGGTCGTCGCGCTGGGCGTCGGGCTCTGGATTCCAGTCTTCATCACATTGATGGGTGTGGTTCAGGCGGTGAGTCCATTGGTTGCCCACCATTTTGGAGCTGGCGACTATGCTGCCATCGTTGCTGATACGCGAGATGGCCTGTGGCTGTCGATCGGCTGCTCCTTGTTGCCCTATGCACTGATGCCGTTCGTTCCACATGTATTGGTGCTGGCCGAGATCGAGCCGGTCATGGCGGAAAAGACCGTGCTTTTCCTGTGGGGCATCCTGGTTGGACTGCCGGCTGCACTGCTGTTTCGTACGCTTGGTTTCTATTCCGCAAGCATCAACCAGACCCGGCCACTCATCGTGCTTGGTGTGGTTGGCATCGTCACGACCTTCGTCTTCAACTGGCTGCTGATCTACGGCCACTGGGGCTTTCCCGAGCTCGGCGGGGCGGGGTGTGGCTGGGCGACGGGGATTGGCATGTGGTTCGGGCTCGCCGGCTTGGTCGCCTATACGGTATTCGGACGTGCGTACAAGCAGGTGTACCTGTGGCACGGCTGGTCGCCGCCCCATTGGGAACGGCAGAAGAAGCTGCTGCGCCTGGGGCTGCCGATGGGAGGCTCGTACTTGGCGGAAGTCTCGGCATTTGCCGGCATTGCGCTACTCATTGGCCGATTTGGTGCGATCCCGGTTGCATCGCACCAGATCGCACTCAACTTTGCTTCGATCGTTTTCATGTTCCCGATGGGGCTGTCGACAGCGATCTCAATCCGCGTTGGCCAAGCGCTCGGCGCGGGCGATCCGCATGCCGCTCGGTTCGTCGCATGGAGCGGCGTGCTGATGGGTCTCATCATTGCCGCAGTGATGGTGCCGCTGATCCTCTTTGGTCGAGAGCTGATCGTGGCAGCCTATACGCCCGATGCCTCGGTACAACAGGTGGCCGCCTCGCTCCTGTTGTTCGCCACGATCTGGCAATTTGCGGATGCTGCCCAGGTGTGCGCAGTGGGTGCCTTGCGCGGATACAAGGTGAACGTGTTGCCGATGTGCCTGATCGTGTTCGCCTACTGGGTCGTTGGCATCCCACTCGGAATCAAGCTCGGGTACTACGGCTTGGGCGGCAGCGAACCGCTCGGCGTGTATGGATTCTGGATTGGTCTCGTCGTTGGGCTCTTCACGGTTGCCTGCGGGCTGGCGGTGCTGCTGCGGTGGGTAGCGCGCACGCGCGTTAGCGAGGCTGCACACAGGCTTCAGGTCCAGCCGGGCTGATCCTACGGTCCCAGCGCTTTTTCCAGCCTTTCGCAAATCGTGCGGAGAATCTTGATTCGTGCGAACTGCTTGTCATTGGCTTCCACGAGCACCCAGGGCGCTTGCCCAGTGCTCGTGCGCTCGACCATGTCTGCAGCGGCTTCGCAGTAGGCATCCCACTTTTCGCGGTTGCGCCAGTCCTCTTCGGTGATCTTGAAGCGTTTGAATTCCGTCGCTTCACGTGCCTTGAAGCGCTTCAGTTGTTCGTCCTTGTCGATCTGTAGCCAGAATTTGATGACTTCGACGCCAGCAACATCAAGCGCGTGTTCGAAGTCGTTGATCTCCGAATAGGCGCGCAGCCAATCTGCCTCCGAGCAGAAACCCTCGACACGTTCGACCAGCACACGGCCGTACCAGGAACGGTCAAAGATGGTCACCCGCCCTTTGCGCGGGACATGGCGCCAGAAGCGCCACAAATATGGCTGCGCACGCTCCTCGTCGGTCGGTGCCGCGATCGGCACAATCTGGAACTGACGTGCATCCATTGCTGCAGTGATGCGTCGGATGGCACCACCCTTGCCCGCTGCATCCGAACCCTCGAACACGATCACGAGCGCGCGTCGTTGGAACTGCGGGCTGCGAGCAAGTTCGGCGAGCCTGCCTTGATACTTGGCAAGTTGTTTTTCGTAGGTGGCCTTCGCAAGCTTGGGTGACAAATCGAGTGCGCTGATGACATCACGCCCGTCCAGGCGCGGCACCAGTGGCGGCGCGACGGCGAAGCTGCGTGGCGTCGGCCGGTCGAGGCGGAAGCGCAGGGCTTCGAGGAGGGTCTTGCCGACTTGCAGGTTACGGTAGTTGTCGTCCGAGCCGTCGACCACAACCCAGCGTGCCCAAGCAGAATTGGTGACGCGTAGTACGTGGCCAGCGATCTCGACCAGCTTGGGCTGGGTCTTGATCCGATCCCAGCTCTGCTTCGTGACCCGCCAGGCGGTTCGTGGGCTGGCTTCGAGCTTCTCCAAGCGTGTTTTTTGCGCTTTCTTGGACAAGTGGAACCAGAACTTCAGTACCAAAGCGCCTTCGTTCACCAACATCGCTTCGAAGCGGTTGATACGTGCCATTTCGTGGTCGAGACGGTCGTCGTCAAAACGGCCTTCAACGCCAGCGGCAATCGGGTCGGAATACCAGGAGCCGGAAAATACTCCGATTCGGCCTTTCGGCGGCAGCACGCGCCAGAAGCGCCACATCACCGGCCGGTCGCGTTCCTCGTCGGTCGGCGTGGTGAAGGTCAACGTCGTCAAATAGCGTGGATCGAGCCACTCATACAGCTTGTTGATCGTCTCGCTCTTGCCTCCGCCGTCAACACCGCTGATTACGATCAGTACCTGGAAGCCCGCGGATTCGCGCAGTTCGTACTGAGCGCGTTGCAACTCGACGCGCAACCGTTCGACCTCCTCGTGATACCGCTTGCGATCGATGGTGTGGCCCAGTTCTGCCGATTCGAACATTGCGCCCTCCGCGCCGGATCCTTGCTTGCGCGAGGATAAGCGTTGCCTCGCCGCCGCGGAACGAATCTGCATCAAGCGGCCCGTGGCGGCTCCGGCTCAGGTATTGAGCGATAGCGCCGCGCATGCTGGTCAGCGTCAAAACGGAGGCCCACATGAATCGCAGAATCGTTCCACCGCAAACGCCAGCCATGCGGTTACCGCCTTGTCCGCAAGTGCCATGGCCAAGCCTCATCTATATCGCGCGGGGAGGATTGGTGCGCCGGCATGGCCGGGCGTGCTGGGCGCGGTTGTGACCGAGCAGACTTCCGATGGATTACCTGCGAAGTGGCAGTGGGCTTTGATCCATCGTCACTATCTCCCGTTTGCGAGGGCTTGATGAGGCAGGACTGGGAAGGCGTTCAAGCCTTGTCGTTTCTGCGTAGGAGGGATTGAATAGATTACCGCAGGCGCATCGGGAGCGATGCCCGCGAATCGTGATCAGGCGGTCTCAGCGAACTTGGCAACTGCAGCGTCGGGTGTTTCTGCCTGAATGGTGGCCATTCCCTCGTAGCCTCGCGTTAGCAGATTGTCTTCCCGCCACTTGTTTCCCATGAACCCGCATACCAGTGACGACACAATTGAAACCAGGATCGACAGGACGATCTCAAGTACACCGCTGATTGCTACTTCAATCAACGTGAGCGGAATGACCAGGACAAGGAACACAGCGGCAATGCTCCATAGCTTCTTTGCCAGCATCCAGATGGGGCCGAAGCAGAAGGCGGGCCAGGAGAAGCCAATCTTGACTGCTTCGATGCCGAGCCTTACGTGCCTGTACAGAATGAATTCAGTCATGGTCGAACAGATGAGTAATGAGAGCCTGAAAATGTAAGTGGATGGAAATGCCGACCAATTAGGACTGCGGCGACACTCATCGTTATTCAGAGTTCTCTGAGGACAGGCTGGGTGCGGATTCTTGGGCCGAACCAGGGCACTGGCTGGAGTCCGTTGGTAAAGTCGGTACCTCACCTGCTGGCCTGAACCGCATGCGCATCCTGCTTGTAGAAGACGAAACTGCGATTGCTGACATCGTGTTGCACGCCTTGCGTGCCGATGGTTTCCAAGCTTCCCACTGTTTGACGGGCGGTGAGGCATTGCGCCGCGTTGCAGCCGAATCCTTCGACCTCGCGGTGCTTGACATCGGATTGCCCGATATCGACGGCTACGCGTTGTGCCGCGAGTTGCGTCGTAGCCGCGACCTCCCGGTGATTTTCCTCACCGCGCGAACGACAGAAGCCGAGCGGATCCTGGGGCTCGAACTCGGTGCCGACGACTACGTGAGCAAGCCATTTTCTCCGCGCGAACTCGTTGCCCGTGTGCGTGTGGTGTTGCGGCGTGCGCTGCCGAGGCAGAGCGCACGAGAGCCTGATTGCAACTTCATCCACGACGAAGCCGGTCGGCGTGTCCGCTACCGCGGTCGTGCGCTCGATCTCACACGCTACGAATATGGCCTGCTTGTCACTCTGCTGGCGCGCCCCGGTGCGGTGCTCTCGCGTGCGCAGCTGATGGACCGCGTATGGGGAGATGCCCTCGAATCTGGCGATCGTACGGTCGACACGCACATCAAGACGCTGCGCGCCAAGCTGCGCGAGGTCTCGCCGGATGAAGACCCGATCCGCACGCATCGTGGACTCGGCTACTCGCTCGAAACCGATAGGGAGCGTGATGCATGAAGATCGGGCTACGCATCTTCCTCGGCTACTTCCTGATTGTTGCGCTTGCCGCGCTGCTGCTCGTGCAGGTTTTCGTCGCTGAAGTGAAGCCCGGGGTGAGACAGACGATGGAAGATACGCTGGTCGATACCGCCAATGTGCTGGCGGAACTTGCCACCGATGATTTCCTCGCCGGCGACATCGACAATGGCACCTTTGCAAAAAGCATCCGCCAGATGGCGAGCCGAGATTACGGCGCGAAGATCTGGGGTTTTGGCAAGCGCAGCTCTCAATACCGCATCTACATTACCGATGCGGATGGGCGTGTCGTGTTCGATAGCGCTGGCCGCGATGTTGGCAAGGATTATTCGCGCTGGAACGACGTACTCCTGACGCTTCAGGGAAAGTACGGCGCAAGGTCGACCCTTTTCGATCCAAATGACAACAATTCATCTGTCATGCATGTCGCCGCACCTATCCGCGATCCAAATCGCAGGGTGATTGGTGTGCTGACCGTGGCCAAACCCAATCGCGCGATCGCTCCCTTCATCGATCGCAGCCAGCGCACGGTGCTGATGTGGGGGGCCGTGCTGCTTGGTGTTTCGCTACTTGTCGGGCTCTTTGTTGCATGGTGGCTCTCACGCCAGCTTGGTCGCCTGCGTCGCTATGCCAATGCAGTGACAGCCGGCGAACGTGCGACATTGCCGGAAGCTGCTGGCGAATTCGGTGAGCTTGGTCAGGCACTGGAAACGATGCGCACGCGCCTCGAAGGCAAGCAATACGTCGAGCACTACGTGCATGCGCTGACGCACGAGATGAAAAGCCCGCTTGCGGTAATCCGCGGTAGCGCTGAACTGCTCGAAGGGCCGCTCGACGAGCCAGACCGTCAGCGTTTCGCCACCAGCATCCGTGGTCAGAGTGAGCGGCTGTCGCAGATGATCGACAAGATGCTCGCACTCGCCGAGGTCGAGCATCGCCAGCGGATCGAGAACCCGGAGCCGGTGAGCCTTGCGCGGATTGCGGAGGAAGCTGTGGCGCAGTGTGAGCGGAAGATTGAACAGGCTGATGTGAACGTGATGCTCGATTTGGCGGAAGGATTGCCGGTGATTCAGGGTGACGCGTTTCTGCTGCGACAGGCAGTGATCAATCTGATCGAGAATGCGGTCGATTTCTCGCGGGCCGGAGGCGTGGTTGAGATCTCCGTCAGCCATGCCGCAAATGGGCAGCGTCTTGAGGTTCGGGACCGCGGACCCGGTGTCCCGGAATATGCGATCGGGCGAGTTTTTGATCGGTTCTACTCCTTGCCGCGTCCCACCAACGGAAACCGCAGCAGCGGCCTCGGACTGTGCTTTGTGGCGGAGGTCGCGGCCCTGCATCAGGGGACGACAGAATTGGTGAACAGGGACAGCGGTGGCGCGGTTGCAGGTATCTATCTGCCTGAACTCGAACGCTGACTTGATTTATTGGGCTGGATTCATGCCATCGGCCTAATCGATTGCTATTGCTGGCACAGTCTTCACTGACCGCGTGTCCACCTTTCTGAGCGCAGCTGGTAAATGGTCGACCTGCTGTGAGCTGGGCCGCCGGACTTCATCTTCGCTTCACACATCCTTCCTCGGCGCCCCATCTGTACCTGAGACCCTGCTGTGACTAACACGACAGGAGCCGGTTTCATGCGCCTCACCTTCAAGCTCGTCCTCGTCATTGTCCTGACGTTGGCGATCCTCATTCCGCTTTCGATGATTCGTAGTGTGATCCTGGACCGCGAGCAGTACCGCGCACAGACGATCCACGACATTTCCCTCAGCTATGGCGGCAAGCAAGCTTTTGCGGGGCCAGTTCTTGTCGTGCCCTACACCGAGCTGGTTACGGTGGAGGAGGAACAGAAGAAGGTTGTCAACGGTGAAGTCATCGGCATCGTAAAAGTGCCCAAGCAGCAGCGCGTGGCGCGCGACTGGACGTTCTTTCCAGCCATGCTGGACGTGGCGGGGCCGATGCAGCCGGATACGCGTAAGCGGGGCTTGCACAGGGTGAACGTGTATGAATGGCGCGGTCATGCAACGGCGCGCTTCGATGTGAAGATCCCCGATGATGCGCAACCGTCTGCCGACCGCCGCATCGGTGAGCCGTGGCTTTCCTATGCGATCGCCGATGTGCGCGGCCTGCGCGCGGCGCCGAAGCTGCAGGTCAACGGACAGTCGATATCACTTGAACAGGGCTTTGGTGTGCGTGATGCCTCGGGGGTGCATGTGCGGCTTGCGGCGCCTACCGCCGGTCAGTTGCTCAATCTCGATACGGATCTGGAAATCCTGCTCGGCGGTACGGAGTCTCTCGCACTGGTACCGCTTGGCAAGAGCAACCGCTTTGCGCTGGATTCGACTTGGCTTCATCCAAGTTTCAGCGGGACATCGCCGCAGCACACGCTCAATAAGGATGGCTTTAAAGCGGACTGGGATATCGCCTCGGTGGCGAGCGATGCGCAGCAGCAGTACCTACGCAGCGAAAGCCATCCGGAAATGTTGAGCGCTCTCGATGCGGTTGGCGTGTCGCTCATCGATCCCGTCGATGTCTATACGCAGGCAGATCGTGCGACCAAATACGGCGTGCTCTTTGTGCTTCTGACCTTTGTTGGTTTCTTCATCTTCGAACTGATCAAGCAGTTGCCGATCCACCCGATCCAGTATGGGCTCGTGGGGCTGGCGCTGGCGATCTTCTTCCTGTTGCTGGTGAGTTTGTCGGAGCACTTCGAGTTCGTCTGGGCCTATGTCGCGGCGAGTGTGGCCTGTATCGGTCTGCTTGGTTTCTACCTCTCTGCGGTACTGCGCAGTACTTTGCGAGGGTTGGGCTTCGCAGGGATGCTGGCGATGCTTTATGCGGCGCTCTATGGCCTGCTGGTGTCGGAGGACAATGCGCTGGTGCTCGGTGCGGGCCTGCTGTTTGTCGTTCTGGCTACGGTGATGGTGATCACCCGCAAGCTCGACTGGTACCAATACGCGGCAATGCCAAAGATCCGGCTGGGTTCTGCGGCATCGAAGGGGGCCGCATGAGGGAGGGTGGGGCCCGCAAGGCGAGTCACGACTTGCCGATTCTGGCTACCGACCTCGGATCGAGCGGCCCTACGCTTCCGCGAATGTGGTGCGGCTCCCGTCGAGCGATCTTTCGCTCCAGCGCTGTGTTCGCTGGCGGGGGCCAACCTATCTGTTTCCAACAGCCTCGGGAGGCGTAATCGTGTTTCCTGTCCAGAAAGGTCGTGTTCCCGATCCACTCGATCCATGGGGGCCATTGCGCAATCATGGCGTCGAGATTCTCGAAGGCGAGCCGGTCGCATTTGGGAAATTGCTTCATGGTGACCCTGGGTCATCCATCAATTCGGGGTTCTTTGCGGTGACACAGGGACGTTTTCGGATGCAATACCCCTATGACGAACACGCGGTAGTGGTGGAGGGCGAATGTGTGTTGCTAGACGAGGCCACGGGTCTTTCCACTCACTATCAGGTTGGGGATGCGTGGTTTGTGAAAAAGGGTACTCAGGTGCAATGGACGATCGTTTCTCCGCGGTTTGCCAAGCACTACATGTCGGTGAGATGAGTTGAGCGCTGGTGGTGCCTCACTCGCGGGCGAGGGAACCCGGTTTGCTTCTGCAAAATCGGGTTCCGTTGCTTCTGGCGGGTAACTGCCGGGCTATCCTGGCGTAAAACTGGGCTTGTTGTGCTGTCGCGCATTCGCAACGTGTTGTGGTGCTCAATCGAAGAACAGCCCCCTGAGCAGCTTTTCCCAGCAGATGAACCTGCTGTTGCGTACTGCTATGGCTCCGCGCTCGCAGTCTCAAAGCGTTTCAGCCCGGCACGTAACTGCGTGGCAACGCGTTCGCGCAAACTGGTTGGTGCTGCCACTTCAACCTCCGGTACATGCCGCAGGATGTCCATCGCAAGTTCGCGTGGGTCTGCAAACGGCACCTCGAGTTGCAGGCGACCGTCTAACAGCCATTCCTGTCGCTGCTGCGGGTGCCAGCGCTCGGCAGCGACCCAGCGTGCGCGTTCGGGCGAGAAGATGAGGCGCGCCCATTCGACCTTGCTGCCCGCAAAGATGCCGTAGCCGGATTCGAGCAGGGTGTCGAGCGCCTCTGCGTCGACTTCATCGGTTGGCGTATCCAGTGCTTCTACCGCACGGATTGCGTCGAGCGCGAAGCTGCGCAGCTCGCCGCGTAGATGACACCAGGCTGCGAGGTACCAGTTCTCGCGGTAATGGGTGAGCCGCTGCGGTGAGACCTCGCGTACCACTGATTCGTCGCGGGCGCGGTTGTAGTGAGCGATTGTGAGGCGTTTGCGCACCAGTACGGCGTTGGCGATTGGGGCGAAATGGGCGGGTTCCATCATGCGCGCGCCGAGGTGCTGGACGCGAATCCGCTCCTCGATCCTCGCGGAGGATGGGCCGTCGTGTCCAACGATGTGCTTCAAACGTGCCTGTAGTGCTTCGATGTGAGGCGACAAAATGCCCGGCTCAAGTTCGCGCAGAAGTTGCTGCATCGTGAGCAGCGCATGGATTTCGGCGGCGTTGAACCAGAGGCCAGGGAGTTCGTATTTCTTTCCGGTACCGGAGTTGTCGAAGCGGTAGCCGCGTGCTTCGCGGTCCCACACGATCGGTGCATTGAGCCGATCGCGCAGATATTCGATGTCACGCTTGAAAGTTGCGACCGAAATCTCAAGCGCCTCAAGAAAGGTCTGGAGCGGAACGATGCGACGGTTGGCGAGCAACTGTTCGATGCGGTAGAGGCGTTCGGTGCGGTTCATGGCGACGGTCTCGTGGACTTGCGAGATGGTGCCATTTCAGTGGCTCAATGCGTGAGCGACCGGTGGGATGCGCAGTATCTCTACCCAACTTTAGGGGCGATGGTAGAGCGGGCGCCACGCCTGATGGGTGGTCAGACGAATCGTGCGATGAACGCGCCTTCACACCCTGCTGGCAGCCGCACTCGCACGTGATGTCCGCTCCCTGGAGCGACCTTGGTCGGCGAGCCATCACCTTTGAACATTTCGCTGATTTCAACTTCCAGATTGCCGTCGGGACGGATGATTTCGATGCGGTCGCCGACTCCGAAGCGGTTTTTTACGATGATCTTGGCCAATCCGTCGACGTCGTAGCCGGTCAGATCGCCCACATACTGGCTGCGTGCCGATTCCGAATGACCGCGTAGGTAGTTCTGGTAGTCCTGTGTGTGATGACGTTCGTAGAAGCCATCGGTGTAGCCACGACTGGCGAGCCCTTCGAGCTCAGACAACAGCCGCATGTCGAGTGGGCGACCCGCGACGGCGTCGTCGATCGCGCGGCTGTAGCTCTGGCAGGTGCGTGCGACGTAGTAGGGGGATTTTGTGCGACCTTCGATCTTCAGCGAGTGCACGCCGATCTCGACGAGCTTCGCGACATGCTCGATCGCGCGCAGGTCCTTCGAGTTCATGACGTAGGTGCCATGCTCGTCCTCTTCCACCGGCATCAATTGGCCGGGGCGGGTCTCCTCTTCGAGCAGGTAAACCTTTGACGCGGGGTTCTCCCCCTGCGTTGGCGGGCGATTGCACGTATCGCCCGATGCGTCGAGTTCGGCCGGCTTGACGTCGTACTTCCAGCGGCAGGAGTTTGTGCAGGTGCCCTGGTTCGGGTCGCGGTGATTGAAGTAGCCGGAGAGCAGGCAGCGGCCCGAATATGCGATGCACAGTGCGCCATGGACGAAGACCTCAAGTTCCATCTCGGGGCAGGCGTCGCGGATCTCTCGGATCTCGTCGAGTGACAGCTCGCGCGAGAGAATGATCCGGCTCACACCCAGCTTGCCCCAGAAGCGAACGGCTGCGTAGTTAACCGTATTGGCTTGCACCGACAGATGGATCGGCATCTCCGGCCAAGCCTCGCGGACCATGTCGATGAGGCCTGGGTCCGCCATGATCAGCGCATCTGGATTCAGCGCCACGACTGATGCCATGTCGGCCAGATACGAACGCACCTTTGCGTTGCGCGGGAAGACGTTGCTGACCAGATAGAACTTCTTACCCTGACCATGCGCACGGTCGATGCCGAGCTTGAGGTTCTCCAGACTGCCGAATTCGTTGTTGCGTGCGCGCAGGCTGTAGCGCGGCTGCCCTGCGTAGATCGCATCGGCACCGTAGGCAAAGGCGGTGTCGAGCATGGAAAGCGAGCCAGCCGGGGCCAGCAGTTCAGGGCGGAGCGGGGTGTTCATGGGGAAGCCGGAAGCCTGCGGAAGGGGCGGGATGGTACAGCAAACGGGCGCCGCATCGCGGGCGGCTCCCGTTCAGCTTAGCGCATCAGCCTGGATGCATGGTGTCCTTTGATGGGTCCCAGAACATGGCTTCGATCTTGTGGCCGTCGAGGTCGCGTACAAAGCAGCCGTAGTAGGCCTCACCATAATGCGGGCGGCCGCCGGGCGCTCCGTCGGGATTCGCGCCAGCCTTGAGCGCTGCAGCGTAGAACGCGTCGACTGCTTCTTTGTTCGGTGCGATGAAGCTGAAGTGTGTGCCATTGCCGACATTGGCGGGTTTGCCATCAATGGGGACCTGCACCCAAAACTCAGGGAACTGCTTGCCGTAGGCGACTGCATTGACTGCCTGAAGGTCGAGGATGCGGCGTGCGCCGACCGTTGCGAGTACAGCGTCGTAGAAAGCGATGGCTTCCCTGAAACAGTTCGTGCCAACGGATACATGGGACATGATGCTCGGGATATTTGAAGGCTCGATCATGGTCATTTCCTGAGAGTGTGTGGACAATACGGCCGCTTGGCCCTTCAAAAGCGTTGTGCCGAGCGGCTTCCCGTGTAAGTGGAGGCTACGCCGCACATGCTGCCGGTTTCTGTCAGGAGGTCGTTGATGATCCCCGATATACAGCTCGAAGTCTGCGCAGGTTCCGTAGCCTCTGCACGCGCGGCGCAAGCGGGCGGAGCTGTTCGCGTCGAATTTTGCGACAACCTGTTCGAAGGCGGGACGACGCCGTCGATGGGAGCGATAGCCGTGGCGCGCGAACAGCTGGTGATAGCGCTCAACGTGATCGTTCGGCCGCGCGGCGGTGATTTCGTGTATGACGATCTCGAATTCACAGTGATGCAGCGCGATGTCGACGCCTGCAGGGTGCTTGGTGCCAATGGCGTCGTTGTTGGTTTATTGACCGCAGAGGGTGATGTGGATGTCGACCGCACGCGGTGGCTTGTCCAACTGGCCGCACCGTTGCAGGTGACTTTCCATCGTGCCTTCGATGTCGCACGCGATCCCTTCCGTGCACTTGAAGACGTGATTGCAACGGGCTGCAATCGCTTGCTCACAAGCGGTCAGGCGCCGACCGCACTTGAGGGCGCGACGCTGATCGCTGAACTTGACCGTGTTGCTGCTGGACGCCTGATCGTCATGCCCGGAGCGGGCGTGCGCGGAGAATATCGGCGAACTCGTCAGACGGACGAGGTGCCGGGAGTACCACACCTCGGCACGCATGCCACGCGCTTCGGCCATGCGGTGGCGGAACGCCGCTGTGAAGATGGGTGCGCCGGGGCTGGATGAATCCGAGATCCTGGAAACCTCTGCGAAACTTGTTGCGGAAACGCTTCACAATGCCCGTGCCGCGCTGGTGGATGGTTCAAGTCCCGGTGCGTAGTTTCTCTGGTAGGGCAATGATTGCGTCTCGGTTGGACCACGAAAAGCAGGCGGCGGCTGCTTCGTCGAGCGGTAGCCAGCACCAGTCGCGGTGTTCGTCCGGCGCGATGATGACCGACGTGTCGCGCGGGACACAGAGGCTGAAGACATGTTCGGTGTTGTGCATGACACCGGGTGCGTAACGGTCGCGCCAGAGGCCCAGGATTTCGAACTGCTGGCTGATCTGCCAGTCGCGCAGATCAGCCAATCTGGCGTGAATGCCGGTTTCTTCCCGCACTTCGCGCAATGCCGTTTCGGCCAGAGTCTCACCCTCCTCCTGACTGCCAGTGACGGACTGCCAGTAGCCAGGATGCCGCGCCCGTTCGATCAGCAGGCATTCGAGCTGGGGTGTATGGATCACCACCAGTACTGAGACAGGCGCTTTGTACTTCATGCGGCGGGCAGGCTTTCCATTGGCGGTCGACCATATTCGAATAACACGCAAAACGGTCGGCCTTGTTCCTTCCAGAAATCAGCGGCCTCTTCGAGGATCTCGACGAGTGTTTGGAATTCTTCACCCAGGTGAGTTGCGATGTCGGGCTCGGGGCGCAGGACCAGCAGATAACCGGGGGCTTCGATCCACGATAGATCCATCAGGCAGTCTGCGAGCCCGTCCCAGTTGCTGCCAAACCATTCTGGAAAGCGAAGCGCCGAGGCGAATGCGTCGAGCACCGTGGCTTTGTCGGCACCTCCCAGTTCCATTGCGGCGGTGGTGAAGCGTTGCGCATAGGCGGCGGCGAGTGCGGTCCGGCTCTCATCTGCGCTGGCGCGATAGACGCCCGCGTTCGCCGGATCGGTCACACAACTGCTCGGCGTTGGTATCGGGCTCATTTACGATTTCCTTCTGGATACGGGCGTCCGGCGTTCATCCGGATCGGTGGCTGGTGCGACATGCTCTCGTTATCGGAGGATGCGACGGAAGCTTCGATAGTGGTTGCTGGTGTAGTACTGCACGCCTTCGCAGGCGGTGATGATGCGCCGTGCGCCACGATCGTCGGACCCCGGTGTCGGCACGGTGTATTCGCGGTAGCAGCCGCGCTCACGCAGTGGCAAACGGCGCTCCCTGTTCTGGAAGACGATGCCGTCACGACGGTAGGGAAATGGGCCACCGCGGTCGATGAGCATCAGTGTCTGGCGCGCTTCGGGCGGCAATGCTCCAAGCTCGACGGTTACTGTGCCGGAGTCATTGCGGGCGGCGGCCCACGCACTGCTAAAAAGGAAAATGGTGCAGAGGAACAACCGGAAGAGCTTGGCAGGCACGTCGGAGTATTCGTAGCGGTAAAGAAACGCAGTGTAGCAGGCCCGCTGTGACGGGCTGCTGTACTGGGTCGTACGGGCGATGGGGTCGCCCGCTCCCGTCAATTGGGTTTCTGGGCGGCTGCGCCTTTGCCTCGGTGGCGGCGTTCGAGTTCGTCGAAATAGGCGTGCAGGGCGACGAGCCGGGAATTGCCCGGATCCTGTTTTTGGACGCGCTTGATCAGGATGCGCGCATGGGCGGCGTAGCGTTCATCCCAGCCGCAGTGCTCAATGTATTTGAGGTGGGCGAGCGCAGCATTGAACAGCACCAGAGTATGGCCGGGCATTCGTCGCACGGCTTCAATCATGTGCGTCACTGCGGCTGCATGGTCGCCTCGCTTGGCCAGTTCGGCGCCCTCGGTCATCATCTGCCGTACCTCCTGGCGTAGCCGGCCGGTCAGCACCTCGCCCAGGTCCTGTCGACCGCAGGCTTCAAGCATTTGCTTGACCCCTTCGACCGCGGCATCGTCCGGGGTGTTGCGCAGGATGTCCATTACGACGCTGGTGGCCTGCTCGTCGAGCTTCTCGGCCAGACACACTTGCGTAAGCGCCTTTTTCAACTCGACTGATATATCGAGCTTGGTGTCGAGCAGCGATACGGCTTGCTGGGCAGCTTCACTTGCTCTTGCGTCGCCCTTGCGGCTAAGAACCATTGCACTTGAAAGCGCAGTGCAGAGTTCAGTCTTGGGCATGCCCTGCAGGTTTCGCTTGAGTTCGCGCAGCGTGGCTTCGGCGCGATCCGTGGCGCCGCTTTCGAGTTGGGCGCGTACGAGCTGCATATGGTCTTCCGGGTCCCGGAAGTCGGAGAAGCGCGTTTGGCGGACGACTTCCGACAGCACTTTTTCGGCAGCAACGCCATCGCCCAATTCGAGTGACACCTCACCGATTCGCCTTAAGCGTCGCGTGACCATCGGCGACAGGCGGGCCGCGCGTTCGAGCGTGTCACGGGCGGCCTCGAGCTGGCCCATTGCTTCGTATGTGCGGGCGAGCCAGTCGTAGGCATCGAGGAAGAGCGGGGTCTCGTCGATCAGCGCCTTGAACTCTCGTAGCGCTTCCTCGTAGCGGCGCAGCCTGAAATGCATGCGCGCAAGACCAAGGCGTGCCCAGGGGATGGATCGCGTTTCCAGCACGCGCCGGTACAGCGCTTGTGCCTCGTCGGCCTGTCCGATGTTGGACAGCATTTCCGCGCGGAGGCGCAGGAAGTCCGTTTCGTACTGGGGATACTTACGCTCGCCCTTCTCGCAGGCGGCGATGGCGTCGAGCGTCTTACCTGCCTCGGCGAGCCGCCATGATTCGACGAATGCTTCGCGCTTGTTGAGCGAGCGTTCGAGTCTTTCCTGGAGTGTTTCGAGGGTAAATGGCTTGAGGATGTAGTCGTTGGGCGCAAGCTCGGCGGTGCTTACGACGCGATCATGGCCGCGCTCGGCGGTGACCATGATGAACAGCGTCGATAGTGGAATCAGATGGTGTTGCCGGATGTCCTCAAGGAAGCGCTGACCGTCCTGCTGATCACCGAGATTGGCTTCGCAAAGGATGATGTCGAACCGTGATTCACGCAGCTTGCGAGCGGCCTGAGTGGCGGATGGCGCCGCGACTACACGAGTAATGCCGCATTTCCCAAGCATCGCTCGCAGCTGTGTCTGCATGCTGCTCTGCGGTTCGACGGTGAGAACCGTGAGTGCTTCGGTCTTGCTTTGGGATGCGGATGATTCTGGCTGTGCCATGCGCATATGCCGTCGTATTGAGTCCGGCCCCGGCGAATGCTCGGAGCCGGGCAGGGTGTTACTCGGTTGCCGGTTGCAGATTGCGCAGGCGAATGTGCAATTCGCGCAACTGGCGTTCGTCCACCGGGCTTGGCGCCTGGGTCAGCAGGCACTGGGCACGTTGGGTCTTGGGGAAGGCGATCACGTCGCGGATCGACTCGGTACCCGCCAGCAGCATCACGATACGGTCCAGGCCAAAGGCGAGACCGCCATGCGGCGGCGCGCCGTACTTCAACGCATCGAGCAGGAAGCCGAACTTGGCACGGGCCTCAGCCTCGTTGATGCCGATTGCTTCGAACACCTTTGATTGCACGTCTTCGCGGTGGATACGCACGGAGCCGCCTCCAACCTCGTAGCCATTGAGCGCTAGGTCGTAGGCCTTGGCAAGGCACTTTGCCGGGTCGGACGAGAGGAATTCGACGTGCTCGTCCTTGGGTGACGTGAAGGGATGGTGGCAGGCGTTCCAGCGCTTTTCATCCTCGTCGTACTCGAACATCGGGAAGTCGACGATCCACACTGGCGCCCAGGCCGCACCGGAGAGGAGGCTCTTCTCGTGGCCGATCTTTTGACGCAGTGCCCCGAGCGCATCGTTGACCACCTTGGCGCGATCCGCGCCGAAGAAGATCAGATCGCCATCCTTTGCGCCTGAACGTTCGACGATTGCCTTAAGCACGTCGTCCGAAAGGTTCTTGACGATCGGCGACTGCATGCCGTCGCGCCCCTTGGCGATCTCATTGAACTTGATGTACGCCAGCCCGCGAGCGGCATAGATGCCGACGAACTGCGTATAGGCGTCGATCTCTCCACGCGACAGTGCATTACCGCCAGGGATCAGGAGGCCCGCGACGCGGCCATCCGATAGGTTTGCGGCGTTGGCGAAGACCTTGAAGTCCACCGTCTTCATCACATCGGTAAGTTCGGTGAACTCGAGCGTGACACGCAGGTCCGGTTTGTCGGAGCCGAAGCGGGCCATCGCTTCCGCGTAGCTCATGCGTGGGAAGGGGTTGGGCAGGTCGATGTCTGCGGCTTCCTTGAACACCGTCCGGAACATGTCTTCCATAATCGCGGTGATCTCGGTTTCCGTGAGGAACGAGGTCTCGATATCGACCTGGGTGAACTCCGGCTGGCGCTCGGCGCGCAGGTCTTCGTCGCGGAAGCACTTGGTCAGCTGGTAGTAGCGATCAAAGCCCGCGACCATCAACATCTGCTTGAAGAGCTGCGGCGACTGCGGCAGTGCGAAGAAGTGGCCGTCATGCACGCGGCTCGGTACCAGGTAGTCGCGCGCGCCTTCCGGCGTGCTCTTGGTGAGCATCGGTGTTTCGATGTCGATGAAGCCGGCGTCGTCGAGGAAACGGCGGAACGCACGCGCGGTGCGGTAGCGCAGCTTCATGATGTTCTGCATGTAGGGGCGGCGCAGGTCCATCACGCGGTGCGTCAGGCGCACGGTTTCCGACAGGTTTTCGTCGTCGAGCTGGAACGGTGGCGTAACCGAGGCATTGAGTACCTCCAGTTCATGGCAGAGCACCTCGACTTCCCCGGAGACGAGGTTGGGGTTCGTGGTGCCTTCCGGGCGACGGCGGACTTTGCCGACGATCTTGAGGCAGAACTCGTTACGGACCGATTCGGCGATCTTGAAGGTGTCGGCGCGATCGGGGTCGCAGACAACCTGGACGAGGCCTTCGCGGTCACGCAGGTCGATGAAAATCACGCCGCCGTGGTCGCGACGGCGGTGGCACCAGCCTGTCAGGGTGACGGTCTGGTCAAGATGGGCGGTGCTGACTTGCCCGCTGTAACAGGTACGCATCGATAACTCCGGATTTTCTACTTCCTTACCAACCCGATCGGCGTGGCTCTGCAGCACGATTTGCACTGTCGGTGAGGAAGCGGAATCTTGTTTCTTTCTTGTTTCCGCCGCGTTCGAGATCGCGACGGAATTTGTTGGTACGGCCGGCGCGGTGGCGCCGTGGTAGGCGCTCAGGGCTGAACGGCTGCCAGGCGTTCAACCCCTGCGGTTTCGGTCCGGAAGGCGCGTGCGCCTTCCCGCTGCTAGTACGGAGGCGCGAGGTGGCGTCGGGCAGGCGAAAGGACGGGTTCTTGCTGGCATGGGCCGAGATTGTCCGAAAACAGTCAATGGGCGGTCAACGTTTGGAGGCACCATTGGAGGTGGGGGCGACGACACCCATCGAGATAATGTACTTGAGTGCTTCGTCAACACTCATCTCGAGTTCGACGACCGATTCACGCTGCATCATCAGGAAAAAGCCCGAGGTTGGGTTCGGTGTGGTCGGGACATAGATGCTCACAAAGTCGCCATCGAGATGTTCGGCGATACCCGTGCCAGGGGCCCCGGTCTGGAAGGCGATCGTCCAGCTGCCCTGGCGCGGATATTCAACGAGCAGCGCTTTGCGGAAGGCCTGCCCATTGGGTGCAAACAGGGTGTCCGAAACTTGCTTGACGCTCGAGTAGATCGATTTGACGAACGGAATCCGGCCGAGCAGCGCCTCCCAGAAGACGACGAGCTTCTGACCGAAGTAGTTTGCGGCGATGACGCCAGTCAAGAAGATCGCGAGCAGCGTCATCAGTGCGCCGAAACCCGGAATGTCGACACCGATCAACGACTTCGGTCGCCATTGGGCAGGCAGAAGTAGCACCGACTGGTCGAGCGTGCCGACAATCAGGTGCAATACCCAAAGGGTGATCGTCAGTGGGACCCAGACGAGGAGCCCGGTGATGAAGTATTTCTTGATGGGCATTGATTAGTGGCAGGCGCAGGCACCGCCACAACCAGCCGGTTTTGCCGCTTCGGCCGTCGATTCAGTGCCCGAGTCGGGTTTGGCTGTACCGCTGCTGCCCCCCTTAAAGTCGGTCGCATACCAGCCGCTGCCCTTGAGCTGGAAGCCTGCAGCGGTCAGTGCCTTCGAGAAGCTCTCCTTCTCGCACGAAGGGCAAATGGTAAGCGGTGCGTCGGACACTTTCTGGAGCACATCCTTCTGGTGTCCGCATTCAGAGCAGCGATATTCGTAGATTGGCATGGTTTGATTCCGGCGGAATAAGCGCGCGAGTTTATCGCATCGCAACACGAAAGCCCACAAAAGGGGCGAGGCCCATATTGCGCTGAAGGCCAAAAAATCAAGCGCTTAGAAGCGGGAGAGATACGCTTCTGTAAGCGACTGCCCCCAAAAGAGGGCGACGATACCTGCGCCTGCGAGGTAGGGGCCGAAGGGAATTGGTGTGTTGCGGCCATGCCGTGAAAACACCATGAGTGCGATGCCCACCAAGGCGCCGATCGCGGACGATGCGAGTATCACGAACGGCAGCATCTTCCAGCCGAGGAACGCGCCGATTGCGGCGAGCAGCTTGAAATCGCCATAGCCCATGCCTTCTTTTCCGGTCAGCAGCTTGAAGACCCAATACACGCTCCAGAGTGACAGGTAGCCGACCGCGGCGCCGATGACCGAGGATGGCAGGTCGGCGAAGAGTGCGCCAAGGTTGATCAGGAGACCGAGCCACAGCAATGGCAGCGTGATTGCATCCGGCAGCAGTTGGGTGTCGAGGTCGATGAAGGTGAGCGCAAGCAGGGCCCAGCAGAACACCATTGCGGCGACAGCGGTCCAGTTCGGGCCGAAATGCCAAGCCGTGAAACCCGCGAGCAATCCGCCAATCAGTTCGACGATCGGGTAGCGCAGGCCGATCGGGGCCTTGCAGTGCCTGCAGCGTCCGCCGAGGATCATGTATGACAGCAGTGGCACGTTCTGCCAGGCTGCGATCTTCGTGCCGCAATGCGGACAACGCGATGAGGGCTTGGAGAGGGTGATCGCTTCGAGTTCCGGTTCCGGCTCGCCGCGCAACTCGGCCGCTTCACGCTGCCACTCCTGCTCCATCATTTTGGGCAGTCGGTGGATCACAACGTTGAGGAAGCTGCCGATGCACAGCCCTGCAATAGTTGCAGCAGCGATAAAGAGGGGCAAGGGGAGGTCGAATGCGTTCATGGAAAATGAAAAACGGGCGCCGTGACGCCCGCCTGTTTCGATGAGGTTTGTCTCTAGACGACCTGGCCGAGCTTAAAGATCGGCAGGTACATTGCGACGACGAGTCCGCCGACGACGGTCCCGAGGAAGACGATGATCAACGGTTCGAGCAGTTGCGAGAGCGCATCGACTGCATCATCGACTTCACGCTCGAAGAAATCCGCCACTTTGCCGAGCATCGAATCGAGCTGGCCGGACTCTTCGCCGATCGACACCATCTGAAGCACCATGACTGGGAATACATTTGAATTCTGCATCGAAACCGTAAGGCTCACGCCGGTGCTTACCTCGTTCTGGATCTGTTTGGTCGCAAGGTGATAGACCCGGTTGCCTGCAGCGCCGCCAACCGAGTCCAAGGCCTCGACCAGAGGCACGCCTGCAGCGAACATGGTTGAAAGTGTACGTGTCCAGCGGGCAACCGCAGACTTGCGCATGATATCGCCGATCACGGGGAACTTCAGGATCAGGCGGTCCATGGTGAACTGCATTTGCGGAGATCGCTTGTACGCCATCGAAAGCCCGACGACCGCTGCCGCGAGACCACCAAAGATGTAATACCAGTAGGCCAGAAATGCGTCGGAGAGCGCCATCACGAAGAGTGTCGGGGCTGGAAGCTCCGCTCCGAAGCTTGAGAAGACCGATTTGAACTGCGGGATCACGAACAGCATCATGACCGCGACGACGCCGAGGGCAACCGTGACGACGGCTACCGGATAGAAGAGCGCGCCTTTGATCTTCGACTTGATCGCCAGCATTTTTTCGCGATACACGGCGAGCCGCTCAAGCAGGGCATCAAGTGCGCCGGATTGCTCGCCTGCTCCCACGAGGTTCGAGTAGAGCGAGTCGAAATAGACCGGGTGCTTGCGGAAGGCCTGTGAGAGACTGGCGCCGGCTTCTACGTCGGAGCGAATCTGGTTGAGCATGCGCGCCAGTGCCGGGCTATCGGAGCCCTTGATCGCGATGTCGAAAGCTTGGAGAAGCGGCACGCCGGAACGCAGCATCGTGGCGAGCTGACGGGTGAAGATCGCGATGTCCTTGTCGGTGATCTTGCCCCCGCGCGAGAAGCTGCGCTTTTTCACCTTGATGTTGTTGACCCCCTGTCGCCGCAGGTTGGCCTGGACAATGGAGGCGCTTCCGGCCCGGATTTCGCCGCGGACGATCTTGCCCTGCTTGTCCTTTCCCTCCCAGATGAAGACGCTTTCTTCGCTTGCGGCGGGTTTCTTCATCGCCTTGGCGCTTGCAACCATCTGCTCTGTCCTTTTTATGTAGCCCCAGCCTCATGGCCGGGCCGTACTCTGCAATGCGTGGTCACTCATTGGTCGAGGCGAGCACTTCGGCAAGAGAGGTTACGCCTTGTCTTGCCTTGAGCAACCCTGACTGCCTGAGATCGCTGATCCCTTGGTGTTGCGCCTCTGCTGCCACATCCAAGGAGTTTCCATTTGTCATAATTATATGCGCGATCTCGTCGCCCACGGGCATTACCTGATAGATGCCGACCCGTCCCTTGTAGCCGGTCCCCTTGCAACGATCGCAGCCGACAGGCCCATAGGGCTCCCAGGAGCCATCAAGGTCCTCTTCGGAGTAACCGGCTTGCAATAGCGCCTCGATCGGAATCTCGACAGGTCGTTTGCAGTTGCATAATCTGCGGGCCAGACGTTGCGCCGTGATGAGAATGACCGAGGATGCAATATTGAACGGCGCGATCCCCATATTCTTGAGGCGTTCGAGCGTCCCTGGGGCGTCGTTTGTGTGAAGTGTTGATAGAACCATGTGGCCGGTTTGGGCGGCCTTGATCGAAATCTCGGCGGTTTCGAGGTCGCGGATTTCGCCGACCATGATGACGTCTGGATCCTGGCGCAGGAAGGACTTGAGAGCAGCGGAGAAGGTCAGCCCGGCCTTGTCGTTAACGTTGACCTGATTGATGCCGGGCAGGTTGATTTCCGCGGGGTCCTCGGCCGTGGAGATGTTCACTCCGGGTTTGTTGAGCAGATTCAGGCAGGTATAGAGAGAGACCGTCTTTCCCGAGCCGGTCGGACCCGTCACCAGCACCATGCCGTATGGGCGCTCGACTGCATCAAGCAGTGCTTTCTTCTGTTCGGGCTCATAGCCGAGGGCGTCGACGCCCAGCATTGCCGAGCTGGGGTCGAGAATCCGCATGACAATCTTCTCGCCGTGCAGGCACGGCAGGGTGCTGACGCGGAAGTCGATTGCCTTGGTCGACGACAGCTTCAGCTTCATGCGTCCATCTTGCGGCACGCGCTTTTCCGAGATATCCAGGCGCGAGATCACCTTGATCCGCGCCGCGATCTTCTCGCGCAACGCCAATGGTGGCTGGGAGATCTCCCGCAGGATGCCATCCGTTCGATAGCGAATCCGGTAGTACTTTTCGTACGGCTCGAAGTGGATGTCGGAAGCGCCTTCGTTGATCGCATCGACCAAGACCTTCTGGATGAATTTGACGACGGGAGCATCATCCACTTCGATGCTGACGCCCTCATCGCTGCCGGTATTGTCGCCCTCGGCGATCTCGCCCAGTTCTTCGTCGATGTTTGCTGTGAGATTGCTGAGCGTTGTTGCAGCACTCTCACTAAGCCGTTTTGACAGCGAAACAAGCTTGTCGGCCTCGACGATGATTGGGTCGACGGCCATGCCCGTCTGGAAGCGGACTTCGTCAAGCGCCCGCAAATTGGTTGGGTCGGCGATACCGATCGTGATCTTGTTGTTTTTCTTGGCGATCGGGATGATCGTGTGTGCTTCGACCAGCTTGCGATCGATTGCATCTTTGGGAATCTGCGATTCGTCGAAAGCGGCCAGGTCCAGCATTGGGAAACCGAAGGTTTCTGCGCCCAGCCGCGCCAGATCGCGCCCGCTGATCAGTCCTGCAGCGACAACCTCGGCCGCGAACAAAACTCCGGATGCCTTTGACTTTTCGGTGACCTCGGTTGCCTGGGCCTCGGTGATGCGACGTTGCTGGATCAGGGTGCGAGCGAGCCCGCTGAGTGGCATCTGCTGTGGATTTCCAGCCATGTAAATCCCGATCGATCAAGGCACTAATGCCGGCGCCGGATCATGCGCTGGCGGTGCCTGCGTTGTAAACATGCCGATTGTTCCGAAGCGGTGCCGATTCTGGCTTCCGAGCCGGTCAGGGCGCGTCGGTGCATTCGCGCTTCACACCGGGTCGCCATGTCCGATCGCATCTCTCTGCGGGCGGAAGAGTCTGGCGGTGCGCACGCGCCGATCCTGGGCCTGGATGACTTCAATTGGAACACCGGCAATCTTGACCGAGAGTCCGGAGTCCGGAATGTCCTCAAGGTATTCCAGTAGCAACCCATTTAATGTTTTCGGCCCGTCCACCGGTAACTGAAGGCCGAGCCAGCGGTTGAGTTCGCGCAGGCTCGCCGCGCCATCCACAAGTACCGATCCATCCTTCTCCCAACTGAGATCGGTACGGCTGTTTGGGGAACTGGTTGTGAACTTGCCGATCAGTTCCTCAATGATGTCCTCGACAGTGACGAGGCCAAGAACCTCGCCGTATTCGTCAACCACCAGACCAAGCCGTTGGTGATTCTCCTGAAAGAACTGGAGCTGCGAATAGACGGGCGTGTTGGCCGGGATGAAATACGGCTTGGCGAGCAATTCCCGCAACTGGTCGCGGTCGAGTTCGCCGTCGACCAGCGCACTCACGATGCGTCTCAAGTGGAGAATGCCGGTGATATTGTTGGGATCGTCTTCGAAAATCGGCACTCGCGTGTGGTAGGCCGTTGTGAGTTGGGAGAGTATTTCTTCCGGTGCGTCCGCGATATCCACCGCCTCCATCTTGCCGCGTGGCGTCATCACGTCTTCGACCGTGATCGCCTCTAGTTCGAACAGGTTAAGCAGGATGGAACGGTGCTTGGGCGGGATGAAGTGGCCAGATTCCAGCACCAGCGTCCGCAATTCCTCCGGTGTCAGCCTGTGAGCGGGTCCATCGCTACCAGGCTTGAGGCGCATGAGCACGAGCAGGCCGGAGACAAATAGGTTGATGAAGGCAATGACGAAATGCAGGGCGCGAAGCAGCGGGGCGAGTACGTACGAAATCGCCGGTGCGATGCGGTCGGCATGGTTTGCGCCAATCACCTTCGGGGTGATCTCGGCAAAGACAAGGATCAGGAATGTTACAACTAGCGTACCGGCGCCGAGCGCCCATTCGTCGTGACCAAAGAGGCCGATTGTGATGAGCGAGACCAGCGTCGCGGCCGCTGCGTTGATCAAATTGTTGAACAGTAGCAGCACGCCGAGTAGGCGGTCGGTCTTGCCAAGCAGATCAAGCGCGAGCCTTGCTCCACGGTCCCGCGCAGCCGACGACTTCAGGCGATAGCGGTTGGCCGCCATCATTGCCGTCTCGGCCATCGAGAAGAAACCGGACAATACAAGCAAAGCGGCCAGCAGCCCCAGCTGCAGGCCGAGCGGAATATCGGTCAAGTCGGTAGGCGGAAAAAAGGAGAAAGAGCCAGTATCCCGATCGGTCTCAACGGGTGTCAAGCTGCAGAGGTACAGGTTTACCGCAAGAGATCAGCCGGGCCGGCCGAGGAGCACCTCGAGGACAAAACGGGTGCCGACGTAGGCGAACAGGAGGCAGACGAATCCGACGAGCGTGAGCCGTAGCGCACGCTTGCCGCGCCAACCCCACACAACGCGGCCGAGCAGCAGGGTGCCGAAGACGATCCAGGCGGCAATTGCAAAGACGGTCTTGTGGTTCAAGGGCATCGGCTTGCCGAATAGCGCTTCGGAGAAAAACACGCCGGAGCCGACGGTCAGGGTCAGCAAGACGAAGCCGCAGCCAACGAGGCGGAACAGCAGGTTTTCGAGCACCAGAAGCGGCGGCAGTGCTGCCAATGCTCGTGTCAGGCGCGCACTGTGAAGCTGGCGCTCGGCTGCCACCATCATGAGTGCATGAAGCGCAGCCAGCGTTAGCAGGCTGTAGGCCAACATTGCGACGATGAAATGAATGCGAAACGCCATCGATCCGAGATCAGGCAGTTCATGATGGCCAGGAAACAGTAGCGGTAGCAATGCGGCAACCGCCGCGACGGGCATTGCCAATGCCTGCAGGCCCTGAATCGGTGTGAAGAATGATTCGAGCCAGTAGAACGCCATCGCAAGCCATAGCGTCATCGACAGTGCGACAGAGAAGCCAAATCGCGGTTCGCCGGTGCCATCGAGATCCCCGACCAGCGTGAAGCCATGCATCACGACGGCCAGCAGGAGGCCCCACTGGGCAAGATTGCGCTGAAGCCGGTTCGTTTGGCCTCCCGTGAGCCGCCATGCGGCGGCAAGGCCGAGATAGATCGAAGCGGGGAGCAGATGCAGTAGAATTGGCGGCATTTTCCCAGTTTACCCGACGGCTGCGCTCAGCGGTCGATCGCCCCCTGATCATGCTCGATAACCTGACTCAAAGGCTTGCACGTGTCGTTAAGACGATGCGGGGCCAAGCCCGCCTGACCGAGGACAACATTGCCGAGATGCTGCGCGAGGTTCGCCTGGCGCTGCTCGAAGCCGACGTTGCGCTCCCCGTTATCAAGGATTTCGTCGCCAAGGTTCGCGAAAAGGCGGTCGGCCAAGAGGTGGTTGGCTCGCTGACTCCGGGCCAGGCTCTTGTTGGCGTCGTGCATCAGGAATTGACCGACCTGATGGGCGGAGCACAGGCGGGGCTGAATCTTGCTACTACGCCGCCCGCGATCATCCTGATGGCTGGTCTGCAGGGTGCCGGCAAGACCACCACAGTGGGCAAGCTCGGCAAATTCCTGCGCGAAAAACAAAAGAAGAAAGTTCTTGCCGTCTCATGCGACGTTTATCGCCCAGCGGCGATCGAACAGCTGCGCAGTGTTTCGGAGCAGGCGGGCATCGATTTCTTCCCGTCGACCGTCGATCAGAGGCCGGTCGACATTGCCAATGCAGCGATCGATTACGCGCGCCGTCACTATGCTGACGTGCTGATTGTCGATACTGCGGGCCGCCTCGCGATTGACGAGGCGATGATGTATGAGATCAAGGCGCTTCATGCTGCCGTCAAGCCCATCGAGACCCTGTTCGTGGTCGACGCGATGCTCGGTCAGGACGCGGTCAATACTGCACGCGCCTTCAACGAAGCACTTCCGCTGACGGGCGTCGTACTGACCAAGCTCGATGGCGATGCGCGCGGGGGTGCGGCGCTGTCGGTCCGCCATGTCACCGGCAAGCCGATCAAGTTCACCGGCGTTGGCGAAAAGCTTACCGGGCTCGACGAGTTCTACCCGGAGCGTATGGCGAGCCGGATTCTCGGCATGGGCGATATCCTGTCGCTGGTCGAGGAAGCGCGTCAGGCGGTCGATGAGGAAAAGGCCAAGGAGTTTGCGCAGAAGCTCAAGAGCGGCAAGGGCTTCGACCTGAATGACTTCAAGGAACAGATCGGCCAGATGCGCAAAATGGGCGGCTTGTCCTCGCTAATGGACAAGATGCCGGCACAGTTTGCGCAGGCCGCGTCGCAGCTTCAGGGTGGCGTGGAGGAAAAGGCGGTCCGCCGCATCGAGGGCATCATCAACTCGATGACGCCGGCCGAGCGAGCCAAGCCAGAACTCATCAAGGCTAGCCGTAAGCGCCGCATTGCCATGGGCGCTGGGGTACAGGTTCAGGAAGTCAATCGGCTGCTGAACCAGTTCGAGCAGACACAGAAGGTCATGAAGCAGCTATCCAAGGGCGGCATGGCCAAGCTGATGCGTTCCATGAAGGGCATGATGCCCGGAATGATGCGCTGACCCACGGGGCTGTCCGATCTTCCTGTAATTTCTTACTCGGATGTCATGCGCCTCTATCGGCAGCATGACATCTTTTTCGAATTGAACGCGAGTTTGTCGGGATGTTGGGTAACGTACCCGACTACCGCGTGGAGCGTTCCGTGAAATCCGTCGGAATCGGCTCGTCCGGGTTGAGCGGCATTTCCTCCACGTGATCGACGCTGGCCGACGGCGGGCCACGGTGGGCCCATCGGAAGAGTTCCGATACGCGCTCTGCCGGTCCCGCGACAAGTGCCTCCACCGAACCGTCGAGCCGGTTGCGCACCCACCCAGTAAGGCCAAGGCGGCGTGCTTGACTCGACAGACTCCAGCGGAAACCGACACCCTGGACAATGCCGCTAATCCGCAGCAGTTTCACACTTTGGATGCTCATGATTCCTCTCTTGCAATCTTGCGTGCATGCCGCAACGCTGCGTCGAACTGTTCGTGGATGTTTGACTCCCCAATCCGATCAGCCAGACCTGACCGCCTGAGGATCGAGGCTGGTTGCTCGTTGAGTCCGCATAGCACTAGGTCGGCACCGCGTTTCTTCAAGGCGCGCATGAGGTTTTCGAGCATTTCCAGCCCGGTGGTATCGAGGTTGATGACCTTGTGCAGATCGAGCACGAGTACGCGTGCGTTGAGCTTTTCCGGATCGAGCTGGTCCTCAAGCTTGCCGACAGCGCCGAAGAAGAGCGAACCGAAAACCTTGAAGGCGACCACGCCGCGAGCATCGTCCTCAGCCAACTCCGTCTGGTCCAGCATGATCTGCGTGGCACCCGTCAGTGCTTGCACGCGATAGATGAAGAATAGGCTTGCCAGCACCATGCCGATTTCGACGGCTAGCGTGAGATCGAATACGACTGTGATGAAGAACGTCGCCAGCAGGATGGCGCGATAGTTCAGCGAATAGCGGCGCAGCTCGCGGAATTCGTGCCATTCGCCCATGTTTACCGATACCACGACGACTATTGCCGACAGCGTAGCGAGCGGAACGAAGCTTGCCGCGGGGGCTGCGATGAGCACAACCAGTAACAGCGTTAGTGAATGGATGATTCCGGCGATCGGCGTGCGTCCGCCGGATTTTACGTTGGTGGCTGAGCGGGCAATGGCTCCGGTGGCCGCGAAGCCTCCAAACAGCGGTGAGACCAGATTCGCGGCGCCTTGTGCGAGTAGCTCCTGGTTCGGATCATGTCGGTCGTCGATCAGGCCGTCCGTGACGCGGGCTGAGAGTAGCGACTCGATTGCGCCGAGTAGTGCAATCGTGATAGCGGGCGAAATCAGGTTGCGCAGCTGCGTGATGTCGAAATCGGGCAGGCCAAATGGTGCGATGCCTTGCGGAATGCCGCCGAAGCGGGTTCCGATGGTCTCGATCGGGAAATGAAAGAGTGCGTTGGCTGCAGTCGCGATGACCAGTACGCCGAGCGGGCCCGGTATGCGCGCAAGCCAGCTCCAGCGCGCTGCGAACCGGTTCCAGGTCAACAGTACTGCCAGTGAGGCAATCGATAGCGCTACGGTGGGCAGATCTGCATGCGGCAGTGCCCGCCACAGTGTACGGATCTTTGCGAAAAACTCGGCTGGCAGGTCTTGGATCGGCAGACCGAGAAAATCCTTGATCTGCGAGAGAAAGATCACCACTGCGATGCCATTGGTGAAACCGATGACTACGGTGCGTGGGATAAAGCGGATCAAACTGCCCAGCCGTGCCAATCCCATGCCAAGCAGAATCGCGCCAGCGAGCATGGTCGCGACAAGCAGGTTCGATGCGCCGTGTGCGGCGACGATACCGTAGACGATCGGGATGAATGCCCCAGTCGGGCCGCCGATCTGCACACGTGATCCACCCAAGAGCGCAATCAGAAGGCCGGCGACGATGCCGGTCCAGATGCCCGCGGTGGGGGACATGCCGGAGGCAATGGAAAACGCCATCGCCAGCGGGAGGGCAAGTACACCGACCGTAAGTCCGGCGGCAGCGTCGCGGGCGAACTGGCTACGCTCATAGCCGGCTGCAAGGACTTCTATCAGCTTGGGGCGAAACTGAAAGGACAGCATTGTCGAATCTCCATGTCTGTTTTCCGGGGGAAGAAAGAACGATGGAGACGACGGTGGCCCGGGCTGGCCTGATGCTGGACGATCCAGCGTTTGGTCCGGGTCAGCGGCATCGCCCCGTCAAGACTCAGTCGCGGTTCGGTTTAGCGCTTTCGCGCGGCAGTTGGCTGAGCACTTCGGCCAACATCTTGACTGCAGCGACGAACACGAGACCGAGGCCCAGGATTGCGGTGACTGCAGCTTCCATGGTCGAAGTGGGGAAGCCGAGACCAAAAAAGCCGGGCCCGTGTACAAGATAGGCCGCGCCAGCGGCAAGCATCAGCACGCCGATGACGTCCGCGACCGCCCAGCCGAGGATGGTGGGAGTGACGCGGACTATTGAACGCGGCGCCTTCCTCACTTGACGCGCATTCCCGGCGTGGCGCCGGAATCGGGCGAGAGAATGAAAAGGCCCGGCACTTCGCCGGTTTCGTCCGAAGCGGCCAAGACCATGCCTTCGCTCATGCCGAATTTCATTTTGCGCGGCGCGAGGTTTGCGACCATTACCGTGAAGCGGCCTACCAGCGTGGCCGGGTCGTAAGCCGATTTGATGCCAGCAAAGACCTGACGTGGTTTTTCCTCGCCAATATCAAGTTGCAGTCGCAGCAGCTTGGCTGCGCCTTCTACGTGTTCAGCCGCAACGATTTTCGCGATCCGCAGGTCGACCTTGCTGAAATCATCGATGGTGATGTGTGCAGCTTCGCTCCCTTCGGAGGCTGCCGGAGTGGCGCGTTTTGCGGCCGGTTCCGCGGCCTTGGTGGGTTTTGCAGCCTTCGTTGCTGGAGTAGGTTCTTGGGGTTTGTCGAACAGTGCATCAAGCAGCTTCGGATCGACGCGAGTCATCAGGTGCTGGTACGGGTTGATGGCGTCGATCAGGCTGATATCGTCCCAGTGCCAGAAGCTGTGGTTCAACAGTGTTGCGACTTTTGCCGCTGTCGCGGGCATCACCGGGGCGAGCATGCGTGTCAGGCGCGCAAAAGCGTTAAGTGCAACCGAGCACACCCGATGTAGGTCGGCCTCGCGACCTTCAAGCTTGGCAAGCTCCCACGGCGCGTTCGCGTTGACATACTCGTTGGTGCGGTCGGCGAGTGCCATGATCTCGCGGATTGCTTTGGAGTATTCGCGGTCATTGAAGTACTTGCCAACGATATTGCGTGCGCTGGCGAGATCCGACAGCAATTGCGTGCCATCGTCACCGAAGTTGCGTACGAGTTTGCCCTCGAAGCGCTTGGTGATGAAGCCTGCGCAGCGGCTCGCGATGTTCACGTACTTGCCAATAAGGTCTGCGTTGACCCGGGCCATGAAGTCTTCGGCAGTGAAGTCGACATCCTCGACGTTTGCGTTGAGCTTGGCTGCCATGTCATAGCGCAGCCATTCCGGATTCATGCCGATTTCCAGGTAACGCAGCGGGTTGATGCCAGTGCCGCGCGACTTTGACATTTTCTCGCCCGAAACCGTCAGGAAGCCGTGTACGTAGATGTTGTCCGGCGTATGGTAAGGCGTGCCTGCGAAGTGCAGCATCGCCGGCCAGAACAGGCAATGGAAATAGACGATGTCCTTGCCGATGAAGTGGATCTGCTCGGTTTTCGGATCGGCGAGGAAGGCGTTCATATCGCCGCCGATCTTGGTGAAATGGTTCTTCAGGCTCGCCAAGTATCCGATCGGTGCGTCCAGCCACACATAGAAATACTTGCCTGGCGCATCCGGGATCGGGATGCCGAAGTAGGGTGCATCGCGTGAGATATCCCAGTCAGCCAAACCCTCACCACCTTCCAGCCATTCATTCGCCTTGTTGGCGATCTGCGGCTGCAGGCGGCCGTTTTGCGTCCAGTTGCGCAGGAATTCGACGCAGCGCGGGTCGGACAGGCGGAAGAAATAGTGCTCCGACTCGCGCATCACTGGCGTGGCGCCGGAGAGTGCCGAGTACGGGTTCTTTAGTTCGGTCGGCGAATATACGGCGCTGCATACTTCACAGTTGTCGCCGTACTGATCTTTCGCACCACATTTTGGACACTCGCCCTTGATGTAACGGTCCGGCAGGAACATCTGCTTTACCGGATCGAAGAACTGCTCGATCGTGCGGCGATCGATGAAGCCCGCATCGCGCAGCTTGCGGTAAATGTCCTGCGACAGCTCGGTGTTCTCGACCGAGTCGGTCGAGTGCCAGTTGTCGAAGTGGACATGGAAGCCGTCGAGGTAGGCTGGACGCTCGGCGGCGACGCGGGCCACCAACTGCTGCGGCGAAATGCCTTCGGCTTCCGCCTTGAGCATGATCGGCGCGCCGTGTGCGTCGTCTGCGCCAACGAAATGCACTTCGTGGCCGCACATGCGCTGGTAGCGAACCCAGATGTCGGCCTGGGTGTATTCCATGATGTGACCGACGTGGAAGGAGGCGTTGGCGTAGGGCAGGGCGGTAGTGACGAAGAGCTTGCGCGTAGACATGTTGTTCTGCGATGCGGCCAAAAAAACCGATTCTAGCAAGCTGCGTACGCTAGGCAGCTTACACATGCGGCGCCATGTTAAACTTGACTAATTTAGTCGGATAAATGGTCGGTCTTGCGTGCAGGGCGAGGATGCCGTCGCGCCGACCGATGTGTTTTCTGGGAGATACGACACGATGAGCTTCACGGAGCAGCAGATCTCGGAATGGGTTGGCGCACTGATCGACCCCAACACACGCAAACCCTACGCAGCGGAAAAGGCAGTCAAGGTGGTGAAGCTTTTGGGCGAGACCGCCGAGATCGTGATCGAACTTGGTTACCCGGCGGCTAGCCAATTTGGACCGATCGCTGCCCAGGTTGAGGCGGCGCTGCGCGAAAAGGGCATCGCGAAAGTGTCCGTTGCGGTTTGCTCGAAGGTTGTCCCGCACACTGTGCAGGGCAATGTGAAATTGCTACCGGGTGTGAAGAATATCGTCGCCGTATCGTCGGGCAAGGGTGGCGTCGGCAAGAGCACCACGGCGGTAAACCTCGCGCTCGCGCTATCGCAGGAGGGCGCGCGTGTAGGGATCCTGGACGCCGATATCTATGGCCCGAGTCAACCACAGATGCTGGGGCTGGTCGGTGAGCGGCCCGAGTCGGACGATGGCAAGACCATGATTCCGCTCATGGCTCACGGCCTGCAGGCCAACTCGATCGGCTTTCTGGTGGATGCCGAGCAGCCGATGGTCTGGCGCGGGCCCATGGCTACGCAAGCGCTGCGGCAACTGCTTGGTGAGACACGCTGGGACGACCTCGATTACCTGATCATCGATATGCCGCCGGGGACCGGCGATATCCAGCTCACGCTAGCGCAGGGTGTGCCGGTAACCGGTGCGGTCATTGTCACCACGCCGCAGGATATTGCGCTGCTCGATGCACGCAAGGGGCTGAAGATGTTCGAGAAGGTTGGCATTCCAATTCTCGGTATTGTCGAGAACATGAGCATCCACATTTGCTCGAATTGCGGCCATGCCGAGCATATCTTCGGTGCCGGTGGCGGCGAGAAGATGTGTGCCGACTATGACGTGCCTTTCCTGGGCGCATTGCCGCTCGACATCCGGATCCGGGAACAGACTGATTCGGGCATGCCGACGGTTGCGGCTGATCCAGCGGGGCAATTGGCTGAGGCCTATCGTGCCATCGCGCGGCAGGTCGCAATCGCGATTGCGGAAAAGGCCCGTGACATGCGGTTCAAGTTCCCGAACATCGTTGTCCAGAACACCTGATATCGAAGCGTTTTCATCTTTCGCGAGTCGGGGTGGCTCGCGAAAGATATGGGCAGCAAACTCGACTCTCAGAATCGGAGCAGTTTGAGGCAGTTGTTTCCGACAACCTCTTCTGCGGTGCAATAGAGCGTGAAGAAGACGATCGCGCCAGCGACCATGACTCCGTCTGCGGCGTAGGCAAAAGGTGTGAGCGGAATCTTCACCACTGCCGGTAACGAGGCGTCCTTCTTCAGCGTGACGTCATATTGCTTGCTGAAGGCTGCAGCGTGGCTTTCGCCGTCAGATTTTGGCTGGTAATAACTGCCAGCCAAGTGTTTGTACAGGGTGAAGACGCCATCGTCCAGTCTGAAGCCCATGCCCAGGAGTTGAGCCTTCGCTTCCTCATCAAGGGATGCCGCAGACACTTTCAGGGTGTACCAACCCTCGACTTTGGCGTCCGGCAACAGATTGAAGGCCGTGAAGCTCGCTTGAATACGGGATCGCTCGCTCCAGGTGAGCGCCTGTTTCAGATGGGTATCGAGCGGGAAGAGATAGTGATATTCCTTTCCAGTGATCGCCACGCTGCTGCCGTCAGACGCAATATAGAAACCACTGATCTGCTCGTGAGTGATCGAGTACGTTTTTCTGTTGAGCGCCTTGACAGCACAGGATGACTGAAGGGTGATCACAATCGCGAGCAGGAGGTTGAATAGCAGGGATTTGCTTCTCATGAGGGATGCCAGAAAAAGAGGATGTGAGTCACCCCAGCGCGGATCATTTGCTGGAGAGTGTTGGAGTGTAGTTGGGCAGAACGGCTGCAGTGTTTCTTGATCGCTTGCGCGTGTGATGGATGTCAGCGCGATCACAGTTGGCCGGACTGTTTACTGCTTGCGGAGGTTTGTGTCCTTGTTGTGGAACGTGTGTGCGCTGGCTGACCTCAGGCCAGCGTTTCGTTTTCTGCAGAGATCGCCTCTTCCTGCTGCTGCAGCGCCCACATTTGTGCATACGCGCCTCCGCGCGCAAGCAGGTCGGCGTGGGCGCCGCGTTCGATCACCTGGCCGCTCTCCAGCACCAGGATCTCGTCCGCTTTCATTACTGTCGAGAGCCGGTGCGCGATCACGATTGCCGTGCGTCCGCGCGCGGCGGCTTCTAGCTGCGCCTGGATCGCCTTCTCCGTCTTTGAGTCGAGCGCCGAGGTAGCTTCATCGAAAATCAGGATCGCCGGATCTTTCAGTAGCGCCCGTGCGATGGCAACGCGCTGCTTCTCTCCACCTGACAGCTTCAGCCCACGTTCGCCGACACGTGTTTCATACCCGTCGGGTAGCGTGGAGATGAAGTCGTGCATTTGCGCAGCGCGCGCGGCGGCCATCACTTCCTCCTCGCTCGCGTCGGGGCGGCCGTATCGGATGTTGTAGCGGATCGTGTCGTTGAACAGCACCGTGTCCTGCGGAACGATACCGATTGCGCGCCGCACACTCGCTTGCGTGAGCGTGCGGATGTCCTCGCCGCTGACGCGGATGGTGCCCCCTGTGACGTCATAAAACCGGTACAGCAGTCGTGCGAGCGTCGACTTGCCCGAGCCGGAATGGCCGACGACGGCAATCGTGTGGCCTGCAGGCACATCGAAATCCACGTCGAACAGTATCTGCCGCTTCGCTTCATACGCGAAGCCTACGTGCTCGAACCGCACGCTAGCGGGGCCGTGCGGTAACTCGCGCGCATCGGGTGCATCGCGCACTTCACGGTTTGTATCGAGCAGGCCGAACATACGCTCGATGTCAGTCAGCGCTTGTCGGATCTCGCGATACAGCACGCCGAGGAAGTTGAGCGGGATATAGAGTTGGATCAGGAAGGCGTTGACCAGCACGATGTCCCCTAGGCTCATCCGTCCCGATACCACGCCTGCCGTGGCGCGCCACATCATCAGTGTGACGCCGATGGCGATGATCAGCGCCTGTCCGGTATTCAGTGCCGAGAGCGAATATTGGTTGCGCACCTGCGCCGAGATGAAGCGCTTGAGCTGATTGTCATAGCGGTGCGCCTCGAAGTCTTCGTTGTTGAAATACTTCACAGTCTCGTAGTTGATCAGGCTGTCGATAGCGCGGGCGTTGGCAGCGGTGTCAAGTTCGTTGGCGTGGCGGCGCAATGCCGTGCGCCAGTTGGTCATCCGCACGGTGAAGACCACGTAGACCACCAGCGTGCCGATTGTGATCAGCGCGAAGCTCGGCTCGTAGCGGTTGAGCAGGATGCCAATGACGAGCGCGATCTCGACGAATGTCGGCAGGATGCTGTAAAGCGTGTAGCTGATCAGCGAACCGATCGAGCGTGTGCCGCGTTCGATGTCGCGCGTGAGTCCGCCCGTCTGCCGTTCAAGGTGGAAGCGCAGTGAGAGTGCGTGGAGGTGCCGGAACACTTCCAGCGAAATGTTGCGCACCGCCTCCTGCGTTACCCGTGCGAAGGCGATTTCGCGTAGTTCTGTAAAAAGAGAAGTAGAAAAACGCAAGGCCCCGTAAGCCAGCAGTAGCGCGGCCGGAACCACGACGAAAGCCTGTTCACGGGTAATCGTGAGGCCGTCGATTAGTTGCTTGAACACCAGCGGAACGGTGACGTTGGCAAGCTTGGCGCCGACGAGGCAAGCGAGCGCGAAGATCACGCGTTTCGGATAGCGCCATAGATACGGAAACAGGTTGCGGATGGTTTGCCAGTCACGGCGCTCGCCGCTCTCGGGGGCCGGTTGCGGCAGGGTGGGTGCGTGTCTCATTCGCCCATTCTAAGCGTCCGACCTCGCTCGATCTTGCTGCTTGAGTGCAATGCGAAAAGTCGAAATATGTGCTTCCACAAGGGAATTTCTTGACACAGATTCAATCCAACGTATGATTAAAACGATCGTTTGAATTGGGCGATGGGGCTTGTGGATACTCAGATGCGACAGACCGAAACGGATACGCGGGATACGCGTGAGCGGATTCTTGATGTGTCCGAAGTGCTGTTTACCGAACATGGCTTCGACGGCACGTCGATGCGGATGATCACCGGACAGGCGGGCGTCAACTTGGCGGCTGTGAACTATCACTTTGGCACCAAGGAGGCGCTGTTCCAGGCGGTTTTCCAGCGCCGGATCGATGAGCTCAATGTGGCGCGGGTGAAGGCGCTGGCGGTTATGGAGGCGGAGGCGCAGGGTGGTCCGCTCAAGCCGAGCCGGATTCTCGATGGTTTCTTTGGCCCGGCACTGGCCATGGCGGCGGATACGAAGCATGGGGGGCACACCTTCATGCGACTCCTTGGCCGCACCTACACAGAACCGACGCAGTTCGTCCGCCGATTTATGGCAGAGGAATATGCGGATGTAATGAATCGGTATGCAGATGCGCTCTACAAGGCGCTGCCGGGAGTGCCAGTTGCCGAGATCCTGTGGCGCCTGCACTTCATGATGGGGGCAGTCTCCTACGCGATATCGGGCATTGACGCCCTCAAGCAAGCGGTGCCGGAGCTGGACGACGATCCGACCAAGCTTGGTCCGCGCCTCATGGCATTCCTGCTAGGTGGCTTGCGGGCGCCCCTTGCAGAGTCGCTCCGCCTGCAAACGCCAGCGATTGCGAATGTGGCTGGCGAAGACGGCAGCAATGCCGTGCACCTCAACGCATAAGGGACAAGGAGTACAGCGAATGTTCTGGGTCTTGATCTGTCTGCTGCCATTACTGGCGCTGGCGCTCGCTTTCTGGCGCGCACCGTTGCTGGTCTGGCTGCTCGCTGGCGTAGCATGGCTCGCCGGTGCTTCGTGGGTGGGTGGGTGGTCGCAGATGGCGACTTCGATCGCCGTTGGCGTGTATGTCGTGGTGCTGAGTTTCTTCCTCCTCCCGCCGCTGCGTCGTGCGCTCATCACGCGACCGATCTTCAACGTATACCGGAAGATCCTGCCACCGATGTCGGACACTGAAAAAACGGCGCTCGAGGCGGGCACGGTGTGGTGGGAGGGCGAACTCTTTGCGGGCCGGCCGAACTGGAAGCGGCTGCTAGACCTTCCCCGGCCCACGCTGACGCCGGAGGAGCAGGGGTTTCTCGACAACGAGACCGAAGAACTCTGTCGCATGGTAAGCGACTGGGAGACCACGCATTTGCATAACGACATGCCTCCCGAAGTCTGGCAGTACGTCAAGGACAAGGGTTTCCTCGGCATGATCATTCCGAAGGAATACGGCGGAAAGGGTTTTTCTGCCTTCGCCCATTCCGAGGTCGTCACCAAGCTGGCCACGCGTTCTTCTGCGTGCGCGGTTTCCGTCATGGTGCCGAACTCCCTCGGCCCGGCAGAGCTGCTGCTGCATTACGGTACCGATGAGCAGAAGCGTCGCTATCTGCCGCGTTTGGCCAAGGGCATCGAAATTCCGGCCTTTGGTTTGACGAGCCCGGTCGCCGGTTCCGATGCCGCGTCGATCCCCGACCGAGGCATCGTCTGCAAGGGCATGTACGAGGGCCGTGAAGTGCTGGGCATGCGAGTGACCTGGGACAAGCGCTACATCACGCTAGGCCCGATCTGCACGGTGCTTGGCCTCGCTTTCCGTCTCTACGACCCGGATCACCTGATCGGCAATGTTGATGATCTCGGTATCACGTGTGCGCTGGTGCCGCACGACCATCCGGGCGTGAACATTGGTCGCCGTCATTTTCCGCTCAATGCCGTGTTCCAGAACGGTCCAAACTGGGGCAAGGATGTTTTCATGCCGCTGGAATTCATCATTGGCGGCCCACAGATGGCGGGGCAGGGCTGGCGCATGCTGATGGAATGCCTTGCGGCAGGGCGTTCGATCTCGTTGCCCGGTTCAAACACCGGAATGATGAAGCTCACCGCTCGCGCTGTCGGTGCCTATTCGCGCGTCCGCGTGCAATTCAAGACGGCCGTCGGCAAGTTTGAGGGTGTCGAGGAGCCGCTCGCCCGCATCGGGGGCAACCTCTACATGTGCGATGCGGCGCGCCAGTTCACTTCCGGCGCGATCGATCTGGGTGAGAAGCCTTCGGTGGTTTCGGCAATTGTGAAGTACCACGTCACGGAGCGTGCGCGGCAGTCCGTCAATGACGGCATGGACATCCTCGGTGGCAAGGGGATCTGCCTTGGCCCGCAGAACTTCCTCGGTCGTGCCTACCAGCAGATCCCGATCGGCATCACCGTCGAAGGTGCGAATATCCTTACTCGCAGCCTGATTATCTTTGGGCAGGGTGCGATCCGCTGCCATCCCTATGTACTGCGCGAAATGCAGGCGGCCCAGGATGCCGACCGCTCGGAAGGACTGAAAGCCTTCGATGGTGCGCTCTTCAGCCACATCGGCTTTACTGCCAGCAATGCCGCGCGCGCGCTGGTGCATGGGCTGACCGGGTCGCACTGGGTGAGCGTGCCCGACGTGGCGAAGGAAACGCGCCGCTACTATCAGCAGCTCACGCGCTTCTCCACAGCGTTTGCCTTCCTTGCCGATGTGTCGATGTTGACGATGGGCGGCGACCTCAAACGCAAGGAAAAGCTCTCCGCACGCTTGGGCGACATCCTTTCGCAGATGTATCTGTGCTCCGCTACCCTCAAGCGCTATGAGGAGGACGGTCGTCCGACCGATGATGCGCCGCTCATGCATTGGGCGATCTGGGATGCGATGTTTCGGGCCCAGAATGCGTTCGAAGGTGTGATTTCCAATTTCCCGAACCGCGTTATTGCGAGTGTGTTACGCCGCATGATCTTCCCGCTCGGGCGCCCGTATGTGGTTCCGTCGGACAAGCTTGGTCACAAGGTGGCGGCGCTGCTGATCGCCCCGAGCGAGACGCGCGACCGCTTGGTGCGCAACAGTTTCGTCGATCGCGGTAATGAGGAAGACCCGGTCGGGGCGCTTGAGCTTGCGCTTGAGGCCACCATGAAGTGTGAGCCGATCGAGGCCAAGCTGCGTGCCGCGCAAAAGGCCGGAAGACTCGCCGGTCGAGTGTCCGAGGCGCTTGTCGAGCAGGGTTTGGCTGCCGGGGTAATTTTGCGTGAAGAGGCGGAACTGCTTGAGCGCCGCGATGTGCTGCGGGCTAAGGTGATTCGCGTCGACGACTTTCCTCAGGACTTTGGCATAGGCGATCCAGATGCGCATGTGCGGCCGGCGGATGTGGACGTGCCGCGAGCGGAAACAGCTGCTGCCTGAGCGTCATCAAGGGGCAGGGCGGATGTTGGTACTGCCGGCCTGCACCCATCCCAGCTCGCTTCTGCGAGCTGGGATGGCGCAAATCGTGGCTGTTCGCGGCGCGGAGGGTGATGCGTCCTTACGTCATTTGTCCGGGTGCGCTTCGCCAACACTTCCGTGCGCGGGAATGGACCTCTCCTGCTGTTATTGCGGTAAATCGGGAAGCGCTTCTCCCGTGCCAGAGGGGGAGATCGAGGGTGGAGGGATGCGGTAGCACGTATCCGGCAGGATGCTGCGGAACAAACAGGGAGTCCCATGAAACAGCCGATCTACATCATCGACGGCGCACGCACGCCGTTCCTGAAATCACGCAATACGCCAGGGCCGTTCTCCGCGGCCGACCTTGCAACAGCAGCAGGGCGCGCCCTGCTCGCGCGCCAGCCGTTTGCGCCCGCGCAGCTCGACGAGGTCATCCTCGGTTGTGCCTCTCCATCGGCCGATGAGGTCAACATCGGTCGCGTGGCAGCGCTGCGCATGGGGTGCGGGCTGGAGGTGCCGGGCTGGACCGTGATGCGCAACTGCGCGTCTGGCATGCAAGCGATCGATTCGGGGATCTCCAACATTCTCGCCAGCCGCTCGAATCTCATCCTGGCGGGTGGGGTGGATGCACTGTCACGCGCGCCGCTTCTGCTCTCGGATGCGATGGTGCGTTGGCTTTCAGGCTGGTACGCAACGAAGTCGGTGGGCCAGAAACTTGCTGCGCTGGGGCAATTCAAACTTGGCTACCTCGCACCGGTAATCGGCTTGATGAAAGGGCTGACCGATCCGGTTGTCGGCCAGCTCATGGGCCAGACCGCCGAGAACATTGCCTTCCGCTTCCGGCTAACTCGCCGCCAGATGGATGAATTCGCAGCGAGCAGCCACCAGCGCGTGTCCGCGGCGCAGAAGGCGGGTCATTTCGCCGCTGAAATCGTTCCGCTGATCGACGAACACGGGAATGTCTATGCCGAGGATGATGGCGTGCGTCATGACTCCACGGCCGACGCACTAGGCAGGCTCAGGCCTTTCTTCGACAAGAAGTACGGCAATGTCACGGCTGGCAACAGTTCGCAGATCACCGATGGCGCGGCCTGGCTGGTGCTTGCCTCCGAAGAGGCGGTGCGGAAACAAGGGCTGACACCGATTGGCAGGATTGTCGATTCCCAATGGGCAGGGCTCGCGCCGGAGCAGATGGGCCTGGGCCCGGTACATGCGACGACGCCAATCTTGCAGCGCAACAATCTGACACTCGACGACATCGACGCCTGGGAACTCAACGAAGCCTTCGCGGCACAGGTGCTCGCCTGTATCGAAGCCTGGAAGGATGACAGCTATTGCCGGACCGAACTCGGGTTGCCCCATGCGCAGGGCGTTCTGGATGCGTCGAAGCTCAATATCGACGGTGGGGCGATAGCGCTTGGTCACCCGGTGGGCGCCTCAGGTGCGCGGATCGTGCTGCATCTGTTGCACGTGTTGCGACGCAGCGGCGGTAAGCGCGGGATCGCGACGATTTGCATCGGTGGCGGCCAGGGCGGTGCGATGCTGGTCGAGACTGTGTAACCTGCGCGCTCCTGACAACGTAGCAAGGTCCGGAAAAGCCAGGGCAGGGGTCATCGCCCGCACACACTGGCGCGGAGATGGTCCAAGGCCCGACAAGAGGCTTAAGAGACCCAAGAAACCCAACGGAGTGAACTCAATGAGGATTGGATTGGTGGTTGGATCGAGTTGCGATTTGCCAAAGCGATTCATTGATGAACATGGCATCCGGGTGATGCCGATCGAAATGCGAGTTGGTGGCAGTCTTCTCGAAGACGATCGCGACGAGGCGATGGCTTTGGCGTTCTATAGGCGCAGCGAGGATCGGCGCGGCGAGGATTATGCGGAGAGCATTCCCTGCTCGGCTGAGCGAATCGAGCAACTGTTCCTTCAAGGATTGGTGCTGGAATTCGAGCATGTCTTCTGCTTGGCGCCGACCGCAACCCGAAGCCCGCTTTATGGCAATGTAATCAAGGCGTCATTTGGCGTTGTCAGCAAGTACAAGCCGATCCGCAAGGAGGCTGGCCTGGAGCCGCGTTTTTCGCTGGCAGCGATCAATAGCCGTAACGTCTTGTCAGGTGAGGGAGTGCTTGCCGCGGCCCTCATCAGTCTGATCCAGAAAGGCGGGTCGCCCTCCGTCATCGACCAGCGGATCCGCGATTTTGTACCGCACACCTGCACCTATGTGGTGCCCGACGACTTGTTCCACCTGTACAAACGTGCTTCCAGGCGGGGCGACTCGACCTTCAACTGGGCCGGCTACAAGCTCGGTTCGATGCTCGATATCAAGCCGATCATCCGTTGTTGCGCAGACAGGATCGATACGGTCGCCAAAGTGCGCCGTTTCGATCAGGCCGCTGCAATCGTGTTTGCGAATGCCACTCGTGCCATCGAGGCAGGGCTTCTGGCGCCAGTGGTCTGCATCTCATACGGTGGCGACCCGGCGCGATTGAATCAGCTGTCAGGTTACGCACGTCTTGTGCAGGTGGCACAGGCGGCAGGCGTAACCGTCCATCGGGCGCCAGCCAGCATTGCTGGCAGCATCAACATCGGTCCTGGCTGCCTCTCGATCGGATTTGTTTCCGACAGGCATGTATTCGAGGAGGGTAAATGACAAAGGCATGAAGGCTGTCGTCGTGCTTTCGCTGCGGTGGCGTCTGCACCGGGCCGGGCCGCGTGATGGCGCCCGTGCCCGGCGGGCAAGAGTTCGAAGAGGGAATCTGAAGGAGTTCGAGGAATCATGCAGGGTTTCAGGCACTGGCAAATCAAGCGCGGCACGGATGGGCTGGCATGGGTCACGCTCGACGTCGCAGAGTCTTCTGCTAACACGCTCGGGTGCGAGGTGCTCGAAGAGTTCGCTACAGTGCTTGACGCCCTCGACCGTGATCCGCCAAAGGGCGCGGTGATCCGATCGGGCAAGAGCGCAGGGTTCATCGCCGGAGCGAATATCGAGGAATTCACCCGGATCTCCAGTGCGGAGGATGCAAAGGTCATGGTGCGGCGGGGCTGGGATCTCTACAACCGGCTGGCGGCCGTAAAGTACCCGACGCTTGCATTGATCCGTGGCCATTGCATGGGTGGCGGACTCGAACTGTCGCTCGCCTGCCGCTACCGTGTGGTGGTCGACGAACCTGGAACCAAGCTCGCACTTCCCGAAGTCATGCTCGGAATCGTGCCAGGGTGGGGCGGCATGTTGCGCTTGCCCCAGGTCGTGGGGCCGGCGGCGGCGTTCGACATGATGCTCACGGGTAAGAATATCGACGCGCGGCGCGCAAAAAAAATGGGTCTTGCCGACGAATGTGTGCCGGCGCGGGTCATGGACAACACTGCGCGCACGGTGGTGCTTTCCGGTCGGTCGAGGCGTGAACTCCCATTCATGCAGAAGCTGATGCTCGGCCCTCTGAAGGGTATTGTTGCCAGTAGCGCAAAAAAACAGGTCGCCAGGCGCGCGCGTCGCGAGCACTATCCGGCACCTTATGCGATCGTTGAAACGTGGCAGAAATACGGAGGGAATGCGCTTGCCGTGCCGGCGGGCGACCCTGCCTCGCTTGAAACCATCTTCGCTTCGCCGACGACAAAGAACCTCGTGCGCGTGTTCTTTCTCCAGGACCGGCTCAAGAGCTTCGGCAAGGACAGCGATTTCGCGCCAGCGCATGTACACGTTGTCGGCGCTGGGGTGATGGGCGGCGATATCGCAGCGGTCTGTGCGATGCGCGGTATGACGGTGACACTGCAGGATCAGACGGTCGAGCGTATTGCTCCGGCGATCAAGCGTGCCGCTGGCCTGTACAAGCGACGCTATCGCAACGATGCAAAGCAGGTCAGGTTTGCGCTCGACAGGCTGATCGCCGACCCACAGGGCACCGGTGTGGCGCAGGCCGATGTGATCATCGAGGCAATCTTTGAGAACCTTGAGGCCAAGCAGGCTCTGTTCCGGGATATCGAGGCCCGTGCGAAGCCCGATGCTGTCATCGCTACCAACACGTCCTCCCTGAAGCTGGAAGATATCGGCACTGTGCTGCACAATCCCGCCCGGCTCGTTGGAATCCACTTCTTCAATCCAGTACCGATGATGCCGCTTGTGGAAGTGGTGTCTGCTGCCAACACGGAGCCGGAAGCCGCTCGCTGCGCTGCAGCATTCGTGCGCAGGATCGACAAACTGCCACTACCGGTGAAAAGTGCGCCCGGTTTCCTGGTCAATGCTGTGCTCGGTCCGTATCTGCTCGAAGCAATGCGTTGCGTTGACGAAGGTGTCGCGCCTGAAGTCATTGATGCAGCCGCCGTGGCTTTCGGTATGCCAATGGGGCCGATCGAGCTGGCCGACACGGTTGGCCTCGACATCGCAATGGCTGCCGGTAAGGGGCTGACGGGCGCAGCCGAGCCGCCAAGGAAACTGGCGACGCTGATCCAGGCAGGCCACCTTGGAAAGAAATCGGGCAAAGGGTTCTACAACTGGGTGGAAGGCAAGCCGCAACGCGTTTCTGGCGGGCAACCCCCTGCGGGGCTGCAGGCTCGTCTGATCGAGCCGCTGCTCGATGCGACGAGACGCTGCGTCGAGCAGGGCGTGATCGGCGATGCCGAGCTTGCCGACGCGGGTGTGATATTCGGAACCGGCTTCGCACCCTTTACGGGTGGCCCTATGAACTACCTGAATGAACGAAATGCATGAAGGAACGAAAGGGGTACGCAATGAGCTATGACATGCAACCGGATCACTCCGAAAAACAACCGGCTCTGCGCATGATCCCGATGCCGAAGGACCTTAATCCTGCAGGTGATGTCTTCGGCGGCTTCATCATGGCTAATGTCGACCTTGCAGGCTCGGTACCAGCAGTACGCCGCGCACGCGGACGCATCGTTACCGTGGCGGTGAACTCCTTCCTCTTCAAGCAGCCTGTCAGCTTGGGCGATTTACTCAGCTTCTACGCCGACGTCGTGCACGTCGGGCGCACGTCGATCACCGTTGATGTGCACGTCTATGCCGAGCGGAATCCGTCGAGTCCGCGGGTGGTGAAGGTCACCGAGGCGCAACTGACGTATGTGGCAATCGATGCGGAAGGCAACAAGCGCGAGATTCCTCCGGAGGAGGATTGATCCTGAATCTTCGGTAGCCCCTGGGCTGTGGGGCATCCCACGCGAGCGGGGCAGGAAGGACGCCGGCTGCTCCCGGCGTCCTTCTGATTGCAGTCGTAGCAACCCGCGCCGCAATACGGAGCGGAGAGAGACGGAGAAACATCACATGAAACAAAAACAGATCGCCCGTCTTGTGGCTGGAATCGTGGCCGCTGCGACTGGGTCGGCCTTCGCGTCAGGCTTCCAGTTGCTGGAACAGACCGGAACCGGTGTCGGGGAAGCCTTCGCAGGGTCGGGTGCCAATGCGGAGGATGCGAGTACCGCGTACTTCAACCCCGCAGCCATGATTTTCATGGGCAAGCGCAACCAGATTTCTGCAGGTGTTGTGCTGATCAAACCAACGATCGAGTTCCACGACAGAGGCAGCATTCCGGCCGCTGATACCACCACGGGTGGCGACGGCGGCGATGCGGGTCCTTGGGCTGGCGTGCCGAACGTGCATGGCACCTGGGGCGCGACCGACACGATCTCGCTGGGCTTTTCTGCAGGCGGCCCATTCGGTCTGCGTACGGAGTATGACGGCGACTGGCGTGGCCGCTTCCTCGGCATCAAATCAGACTTGAAGGCGAAGAATTTCAATCCGTCGATTGCGTGGCGCGTGACCGAGAAGATCGCAGTCGGCGCGGGTGTGAGCTACCAGACTTTCGATGCTGAATTTACGCAGGCGATCAACTTTGGTGAGGTGCTATGCGGAGGTCGCCCGGGTTGTCTCTTGGCAAACAATGACGGTTTTTCGTCGGTCAAGGGGTCGTCGGATGCATGGGGCTGGAACATCGGTATCGCCATGCAGCCGTCGGAGACGACGCGTGTCGGGGTGAGCTACCGTTCGGCGATCAAGCATCACCTGACCGGCGATCTGGCGGTCTCGTATCCGAACATTACCGTGGCCGGCCAGCCGCAGAACGGGCTCAACCAACTCATCCGCGCAGCGCTGCCGCCGGGGCCCATCCAGGCCGATGTCAAGCTGCCGGATACCGTGATCATTTCGACCTTCCAGCAGCTCGACGACCGCTGGACCCTGTCCGGCGATATCTCGTGGACGCGCTGGTCCTCGTTGCAGTCCCTGGATATCTACCGCACCAATGGCCAACTTTTGTCGAGCACGCCCTATCAATGGCGGGACACTTGGCGGGTTGCGCTGGGTGGTTCATACCAGCTTAACGACAAGTGGAAGTTGCGTGGAGGCTTGGCATACGACGAATCGCCGGTGCCGAGTGACGACCTGCGTCATGCTCGCCTGCCCGACAGTAACCGCAAGTGGGTGTCACTGGGCGCGAGCTGGCAGGCGACGCCCGCGATCTTGCTGGACGCGGGCTATACCCACATCTTCATGTCCAAGGTCAATGCGGTTGAGACGGCCGCGCCTCCGCTGACTCCGCCACAAACAGGCACGCTTGTCGGCGAATACGAGGGATCGGTCGATACCATCGGCGTGCAGATGCGCTACGTTTTTTAGATCGAACGGAATGCCGGGCCCTAAGGCCCGGCTCTCCTCCCGGCTCTGCCGGGAAGTACAGTGTTGTGGGTGGCACCAGCATCATCCGCACCTCTGCTGTCGGCGAGAGCCTTCATTACAGCCGTTTGAACATGGCTGTTATCTTGCCGACAGGACTTGGCACAGTTTGAAGGTGCGTCTTGCCCATACGCTTTGGTATGGGAAAAGATGCGCTTGGCGGCTGCCGGTAGGGGGCCGATTCGGCAACCAATCGAAGGAGTCAAAGCGTGAGTAACTTCATCATCCGCAAGGTTGCGGTGCTCGGCGCGGGGGTCATGGGGGCGCAGATCGCGGCGCACTGTGCGAACGCTGAAGTGCCGGTCGTCCTGTTCGACCTGCCAGCGAAGGAAGGCGATCCGAACGGTATCGTCAAGCGCGCGCTCGACGGGCTGAAAAAGCTCGAACCGAGCCCGCTGGCAACAGCCGACCGCGTTCAGTACATCGAAGCGGCCAACTACGAACAGCACATCGCCAAGCTTGCCGAATGCGACCTCATCATCGAGGCCATCGCCGAGAAGATGGAGTGGAAGCTGGACCTCTACGCCAAGGTCGCGCCGTACATCCGTCCAGACGCGATCTTCGCCACCAACACCTCGGGCCTGTCGATCAACAAGCTCGCGGAGGGCTGCCCGGATTCGCTGCGTCCGCGCTTCTGCGGCGTGCACTTCTTCAACCCGCCGCGCTACATGACGCTGGTCGAGCTGATCCCGTGCAAGGGCACCGACGCGGCGCTGCTCGACAACCTCGAAGCTTTCCTCACGACCACGCTCGGCAAGGGCGTGGTGCGCGCGCTCGACACGCCGAACTTCGTCGCCAACCGCGTCGGCGTGTTCTCGATCCTCGCGGTCGTGCATCACACGCAGCGCATGGGCCTGGGCTTCGACGAGGTCGATGCGCTGACCGGCCCGCTGATCGGCCGCCCGAAGTCGGCGACCTACCGCACGGCCGACGTCGTCGGTCTCGACACGATGTCGCACGTCATCAAGACGATGACCGACAACCTGCCGGACGATCCGTGGGCGCAGTACTACGCCACGCCGGCATGGCTCACCGCGCTGATCGCGAAGGGTGCGCTCGGCCAGAAGACGCGCGCCGGGATCTTCAAGAAGGATGGCAAGGCCATCAAGGTGCTGGATCTGGCCTCGCAGGACTACCGCGAATCGACCGGCAAGGCGGCCGACGAGGTCGTCGCGATCCTCAAGAACCGGAACCCGGCCGAGAAGTTCGCGCAGCTGCGCGCCTCGAACCATCCGCAGGCGCAGTTCCTGTGGGCGATCTTCCGCGACGTGTTCCACTACGTCGCCCACCATCTGGGCGACATCGCCGGTAACGCGCGTGATGTCGACTTCGCGATGCGCTGGGGCTTCGGCTGGTCGCAGGGCCCGTTCGAAACCTGGCAGGCTGCAGGCTGGAAGGCGATCGCCGATGCAGTGGCCGCCGACATCGCCGACGGCAAGTCCATGGCCTCGACGCCGCTGCCCGCCTGGGTCTTCGAGCGCGATGGCGTGCATGAAGCCGCCGGCTCGTATTCCGCGTCGAAGAACGCGATCCAGGGCCGTTCGCAGCTTTCCGTCTATCAGCGCCAGCTCTTCCCGGAGCGCGTCTTCGGTGAAGTGGAAGAGCGCGGCACGACGATCTGGGAAAACGAAGGCGTGCGCATGTGGACGACCGGCGACGAGGACGGCAAGCGCGTCCCCGTCCTGTCCTTCACGAGCAAGATGTGCGCGGTCGGCGCCGAGGTGCTCGACGGCGTTCAGGAAGCGATCAAGCGCGCCGAGCGCGACTACGACGGCCTCGTGATCTGGCAGCCCAAGCCCCCGTTCTCGGTCGGCGCGAACCTCAAGCAGCTTCAGCCGGCGATCGAAGCGGGCGATTTCGCCACGCTCGAGAAGGTCATCGCCAACTTCCAGGCCACCTCGATGGCGATCAAGTACGCCAAGGTGCCGGTGGTCACGGCGGTCGCGGGCATGGCGCTGGGTGGCGGCTGCGAGTTCGTCATGCACTCGCCGCGCGCGGTGCTGGCGCTCGAGAGCTATGTCGGCCTCGTCGAAGCCGGCGTGGGCGTGATTCCGGCCGGCGGCGGTTGCAAGGAATTCGCGATCCGCGCCGCGCAGGCCGCATCGCGCACCGCGACGAACGATCCGATGAACTGGCTGCAGGCCTGGTTCCAGATGATCGCGATGGCCAACGTTTCGAAGAGCGCCAAGAACGCGAAGGAAATGGGGCTGCTCAAGGCCGACGACATCGTCGTGCTCAACCCGGCCGAAGTGCTCTACATCGCGCGCAAGAATGCGCTGTCGATGCACGAGTCGGCATACCGCCCGGCGCTGTCGCCGGCCGGCATCCCGGTCGCGGGCCGCAACGGCATCGCCACGCTGGAGATGATGCTGGTGAACATGCTCGAAGGCGGAATGATCTCGAAGCACGACTACAGGGTTGCGCGTGCCGCGGCGGTTGCGCTGTGCGGCGGCGAGATCGAGTCCGGTTCGCTGGTTTCCGAGAAGTGGCTGCTCGACGTCGAGCGCGCCCAGTTCGTCGACCTGCTCAAGACCACCGAGACGCAGCAGCGCATCGCGCACATGCTCGAAACCGGCAAGCCGCTCCGCAACTGAGCGCGAAGGAGATTTCAGAAATGACCCGTCAAGTTCAAGACGTATACATCGTCGCCGCCACGCGCACTCCGGTGGCCAAGCGCCGCGGCGCCTTCAAGAACGTGCGCCCGGACGACATGCTCGCTCACGTGCTGTCGAACGTCGTCACGCAGGTGCCGGCATTCGACCTCAACGAGATCGGCGACGTCGTCGTCGGATGCGCAATGCCGGAAGCCGAGCAGGGCATGAACGTCGCCCGCATCGGTACGCTGCTCGCCGGTTTCCCGAACGGCGTTCCGGCGATCACGATCAACCGCTTCTGCTCGTCCGGCGTGAATGCAGTGGCCGACGCGGCCATGAAGATCATGATCGGCGAATGCGACATCGCGATCGGCGCCGGCACTGAGTCGATGACGATCATGCCCCAGATGATGGGCAACAAGATCTCGCTGAACCCGGCCGTGTTCGAGAAGAACGAGAACATCGCGATCGCCTACGGCATGGGTCTCACCGCCGAGAAGGTCGCGCAGAAGTACGGCGTCTCGCGCGAGGATCAGGATGCGTTCGCCGTCGCCTCGAACCAGAAGGCGACCGCAGCGATCTCCGCGGGCAAGTTCCGCGACGAGATCACGCCTTACCTCGTGCGCGATCATCTGCCGGACTTCAAGACCGGCGCGGTGAAGATCGTCGAGCGCCTGTTCGAGAACGACGAAGGTCCGCGCGCGGATTCGTCGATGGAAGGCCTGGCCAAGCTGCGTCCGGTGTTTGCGGCCCGCGGCAGCGTCACTGCCGGCAACAGCTCGCAGATGTCGGACGGCGCCGGTGCGGTGCTGCTGATGAGCGAGGCGGCCGTGAAGCGCACCGGCGCGAAGCCGATCGCGCGTTTCCGTGGCTTCTCGGTGGCTGGTGTGCCGCCGGAGATCATGGGCATCGGCCCGATCGCCGCGATTCCGAAAGTGCTCAAGAGCGCCGGCGTGAATCAGGCCGACGTCGACTGGTTCGAGCTGAACGAAGCCTTCGCCGCCCAGGCGCTGGCCGTGATGCGCGACCTGAAGCTCGACCCGGCGAAGGTCAACCCGCTCGGCGGCGCGATCGCGCTCGGCCACCCGCTCGGCGCGACTGGCGCGATTCGTGTGGCGACGCTGATGTCGGCGATGAAGCGAGGCGACGCGAAGCTCGGCATGGTGACGATGTGCATCGGCACCGGCATGGGCGCGGCAGGGCTGTTTGAAGCCGTCTGATGCCGCGCTGGCCATTGCGATGTGGCCGCGAAAACAAAAAAGGGCACGCATTGCTGCGTGCCCTTCTTTTTGCTGCCGAACCCGCAATGCGGATCAGTTCGAATACACGTTGGCGCCGCCCTTGCCGATCGTGAGGTAGGCACCGAGTGCATAGACCACCCGATAGAGGTCATTGGTGAGAGGGGTAGGTGCTGCGCTCCAGGTCGTGCCATCTGCACCATACAGCACCCGGCCGCCCTGTCCGACGACTACGAACTGGCTGCCATAGATCACGCCGTAGAGCGTGTCGCCTGTTTGCGCTGGTTGCTGCGTCCAGGTTGAGAGGTCGGAGCTGGTCAGGATTGTACCGTTCGCACCTACGGCCATGTACATTCCGTTGCCATACGTCACGTCGTGGAGGTCAGCTGTTGTGCCGGACTGGCGGATTGTCCAGTCGGTGCCGTTAGGACTCGTGACGATTGCGCCGCCATCGCCCACCGCCACATAGGCAGTGCTGTTCAGGTACTCGACGCGGCGCAGGTTGGATGTGATGTTGCTCGTGCGCACGGTCCAGGTTGCGGCGTCTGTCGAGCCAAGGATCGTCCCGCTGTCGCCGACTGCGACGTACGAACCGCCGACCGTGGCCACATCGTTCAGACTGGCCGCGGTATTGCTCGTACGCGGGGTCCAGCTTGCAGCATCGGTGCTGGTGGCGATGGCGCCGTTGTCCCCGACGACGAGGAAGAGGGTGTTGGTGGAGTTGAACGCCACACCGTTGAGCGGACCGACGCCCGGTGTGCTGGTGGTCGGTGACCAAGTTTTCGCGTCGGTGCTCGCATAGGCGTTTCCGTCCTGCGACACGATGAGGAACTTCGACAGGCCGTAGGCAATGCCGCGGGTATCGGCACCGGAACCGATAGGGCTGTTGGCGACCCACGTGTTGCCAGCCAATCGTGGCGTGGCAACGGCGGTTGGTGTCTCCGGCCCCGCTGGCCCATTGCCTTCAGTGGCATTCATGAAGAACGAGTACGTCACGCCATTGACAAGGCCGTTCACGATCTGACCGTTGCTGACATGAAGAAGGACTTGTGCGCCCGGCGCGCTCAGATAGTTCCCGCGATTGATTCCGTTACCGCCCTGGGCGAAAAACAGCCAGTAATCCAATCCCGCTTGTTGCGTGAAGTTGATGGTGACTTGGCCGTCACCTGGAGTCACCGAAAAGTCCTTTGGCGCCTCGGCGGGACCCGATTTCTCCCCGCAGGCGGTGAGTAGGACGACCAAGGCGAGCACGAAGGCACGCATGCTGTTGAACATCACAGGGAAAATCCTCTCAAAAACTGGGAACCAAGCAGCAGCCATGCTGGCGGGGTGGGTGCACAAACGCTGCGCTGCACCTTGTTTACAGTGTGTGGCGCAGTGCGCTGCTCACCGACAAGTCGCGCGAGTTTAACCTTTGCCGGCGACCGACTCAAAGTACGGTCCGGACAAGCGCTTGCCACGATCTGCTATGTTTCCCAAAGGATGTGCGGAACCTCGAAGGACAGCACCATTTTGGGGCCATCTCCTCTCGTACCTCAGGAGGGGGCACTTATTGGCCCCGAGACCGGGCTGATAAGAAGGCGATGCGATCCAGCGGGGATGGGAATAGGCACCGGATCCAGGAGAATATGCATGAATCCAAAGGATATTCCGGCGCAGCACGAACTCGAGGCCCTGTTTCGCGCGCAGCGGCTCGCGTTTTCTGCTGAGCCGCTACCGTCCGCCGCGGCGCGGCGTGAGCGTCTGGGAGTCCTTGCTGACATGGTGCGGACAAATGCAGCCGAGATCGCCAGCGCCATTGCGGCTGATTTTGGATGCCGGCCGGTCGACGAAACGCGCACGCTTGAACTATTCCCCGCACTTGAAGCGATTCGTCATGCCCGAGCAGGGGTTGCCCGCTGGATGCGGCCGGAGCGCCGGCGGGTTTCGGTCTGGTTCCAGCCTGGCCGGGCCAGCGTCCGCTACCAGCCCCTCGGTGTGGTGGGAATCATCGTGCCATGGAACTATCCGTTGCTGCTGGCGGTGGGGCCGTTGGTCGCTGCGCTCGCGGCGGGCAATCGCGCGATGCTCAAGATGTCCGAATTCACACCTGAATTCGGTGCCTTGTTCGAGCGGCTCATCGCAGCAACCTTTCCACCCGATCTGGTGTGCGTGGTCAATGGCGATGTCCAGATCGCCTCGGCGTTCGGACACCTACCTTTCGATCATCTGCTTTTCACTGGATCGACGCCAATCGGTCGTGTGGTCATGGCCGCCGCTGCCCAGCACTTGACGCCCGTAACACTGGAGCTTGGTGGCAAATCACCAGCGATCATCGCGCCCGACTTTGATATCGACACTGCAGCGCGGCGCATTGTCTTCGGCAAGCTCGCCAATTCGGGCCAGACCTGCATTGCGCCCGACTACGTCCTGCTGCCCCGCGGAGCGGAGGCAAGCTTCATCGCGGCGGCGCGCACCCATGCCGAGCGGATGTATGGTGACGCCGCTTCGCCGGACTACGCGAGTGTTGCGCACGAGCGCCATTTCGTTCGTCTGCAAGCACTCTTGGCGGACGCACGTTCGAAGGGTGCGACGGTCGAGCCGCTGCTGCGAACCGGTGAGGCAGGCGGTCGCACGATGACGCCGGTGGCAGTCCTTGGCGCGACTGCATCAATGCGAATCATGCAGGAAGAAATCTTCGGGCCGATTTTGCCGATCTTGCCGTATGACACACTCGACGATGCGATTGCCCGGGTGAACTCGCAGGATCGGCCACTCGCGCTCTATATCTTCGATGACGACACGCACCGCAGCGAGCTGCTGCTCGACCGAACGGCCTCTGGAGGTGTGACGATCAACGACTGCCTGCTGCATATTGCACAGGACGACCTGCCGTTTGGTGGTGTCGGTTCGTCTGGCATGGGTCGCTATCACGGTCGTGATGGGTTTCTCACCTTCTCGCAGCAGCGGGGGGTGTTCCGTCAGCGTCGCATCAACACCTTTCCGCTGCTGCAGCCACCCTACGGTGGCCAGCTTGCCCGCCGCATTCTTCGCCTTATGTTGCGTTGAGGTAGCTGATAGGTAGTGTGCTCAGTTCCGCCGTAATTTCTGCCACAGGATTCCGCACCACTCGTGGAGGCCGTACCACGCTGAGTAGGCGGCTCCGATGCTTGGCGCGAGCGAAAATACTTCCTCGCTACCACCTGTACCAGTGAGAAAGGCTGTTGGCGCAGGGAATACCGTGAAGCCTTGGCGGACGAATTCCGCCTCGGCTCGCTTCATGTGCGTGGCATGGGTGACCAGGACGATCCGCTGGATGCCACTGGCGCGTAGCATTGGCGCTGAGTTGCGCGCGTTCTCCTCCGTATCGCGCGAGCGCCACTCGACCCATTTCGGGGCTATGCCGTAGTCCTCGACCATGGCGCGGCGCATCAATAGGCCTTCTGGCGTGCCACCTGTCGGCGCGCCACCGGTAACGAGTACTGGCAGCTCGGTCTGGCGGGCAAGCCTGACGCCATAGCGTACGCGTTCGACGGTCAGCCGGTTGATTGTCTCGCCGCCGAACTCGGGAGCGTAGTCGCGGCGACCACCGGCGAGGATCACGATCGCCTGGGCCTCGCGCAGCTGCACGGGAGATACGACGGGTGCATCTTCGAGGGCGTGGACCATGGGTGCCACGGTTGTTGGCAGCATCAGCGCGAGACCTGCGATTACGCCACCCCAGGCCAGGGCAAGGCCTGCACGGCGCCTGAATGGTAGTACCGCCAGCCCAATTGCAGTCAGTAAGACCGGCATCAAGGGTGGCATGCAGAGGATGCTGACAAACTTCTTGGCGAGGAACAGAAGATCCATGTGGGTGGTGAGCAGTTCAGGGTCCGGCTATTATCCGCGCCGGGCGGGGCTTCCGCCTGCTTCAGGCATTTCGGGCCGCACGGTCGGCTGGGGAGGTCGGCATTGGGCTTGCGTGAAATCGTCGGCGCCGTTGTGGCGCTGATCGTCATCTACATTATCTACGTAGGAATCCGTGTTGCGCTGCTTTCGCGTCGGGCGCGCGCAGAGCGTGCCGCGGGGCGTGTGCAGCAGACCGCGATAGAAGGTGCCTTGCAGGTCGAGGCTCCGCGGTTGCCTCAAGAGGCGTCCGCGCCGGAGGAGACCGAGGGCGTGCGTTTGCGTGACCCCTTCGATGGGCTTGTCGAAATTGCGCGTTTGCGGTTCCAGATCGAGGCGCTCGAAGCCTCTCACGTTGCGCTCCGAAAGGAGGTCGATACGCTGAGCGGCCAGCTCGAAGCTTTGCGGAACGAACGCAACATCGCGCCCCATTACGGCGAAGCCGTTGCGCTGGCCCAGCGCGGACTTGATTCCAGTGCGATTGCTGAGCGCTGCGGGATTTCCGTTTCGGAGGCCGAACTGGTTGCGGCACTGACGCGCGGCGCCGGGCATTGACCACGGCGGAATCCCGGCCGGATGGCGTGTCCCGTGGATGCTCGCCGTTGACTCATCGTTCGCGCTGCCATTGCTGTGGCTGTCGTTGCTGCAATGCTGATTGGGCTTTCGCTCTGGGAGCGCAGCACGCATAACGTAGACAAGCAGCCGGAACGCGAAGCACCGACAGTCGCGGACGCCACCATTCGAGCGATCGGTGGCGCCTCCAGACCTGTCGCCGAATCGTCTGTCATTGAGGCGTTGGCTCCGAGGGAAGGACACGAACCGGCGATTAAATCGGTTGAGATCGAAGCTATGGAGTCGTCGCCCGCTGCCGTTAATAGGGCTATGCCATCGCCTGTGGAGCCTGCTCGGCTCCCCAGGATTGCTGGCGAGACTTCCGTGCGCGAGAAACCCTTACCCGTACCGGCCGAAGCTGTGCCGCCGGGCGAGCGTCCGTCGCCCGGGCGATCATTTGCATTGCAGCTCGGTGTCTTTACCAGCGCTGCCAATGCGGAGAGTCTTCGGGCGAAGTTGACGCTGGCGGGCATCGTGGTGCAAGTCGAATCGAGGGTTCAGGTCGGACCGTTCAGTACGCGTGAGGAAGCGCTCGCCGCGCAGGCGAGGCTGCAGACGCTCGGGTTTGAACGTGGCCGGCTGATGCTCGTCAAACCCTGACGTCTGGGCAGTGGCCCTGCGTCATTCGAACGGTCAATACCAAAAGGAGTTCGTTATGAGGATCGACAGTCCGCGCTTCGGCGCAATCGAAGTGCCCGAAGAAAAACTGGTCCGTTTTCCGCTTGGCCTGCCTGGGTTCGAAAACTGCAAGCTCTTCGCGTTGTTGCATCCCGATGAGAGTCAACCGCGCATTTTCTATCTTCAGAGCGCTGAACAGCCTGAAGTGGCATTCTCGATTGCAAGTCCTGACCAGTTCGGGCTGCACTACGAATTTGCACTGTCCGATGATGAGCTCAAGCTGATCGGTTTGGCCGGTGCGGAAAATGCGGCAGTCATGGTGATCCTGCGCCAGGATGCATCCGGAAATGCGGAAGCGCCGATCCGCGCGGTGCTTACTGCGCCGCTGATCATTAACCTCGACACGCGTCTGGGCCTGCAAAAGACCATGGCGAACGTGGGGTGCGACATCACGCTCAAGGCTTAACTTTGCGGCCGCCGTGTCAGCACGGCGGCGTTTGCCACGCATGAATGTGCAGCCATGCGCGAGAATGGCGAATCATTCATCGGTAAACAGGAGAGGCAACGGATGTCCAGACAGATCATCGCTACCGACAAGGCGCCCGCGGCAATCGGTACCTACGTCCAGGCAGTAAAGGCCGGCGGCACGGTGTATTGCTCGGGCCAGATCGGCCTTGATCCAGCCACGATGCAACTCGTCGAAGGGTTCGAGGCGCAGACGGTGCGCGTCTTCGAAAACCTCAAGGCGGTTGCGGAGGCGGCTGGAGCTTCGCTCGGTGATGCGGTGAAGCTGACGATCTATCTCACCGATCTGGCCAATTTCGCCAAGGTCAACGAGATCATGGCTCGTTATTTCAGCGAACCCTATCCGGCCCGGGCGGCCGTGGGCGTGAAGGAGCTGCCGCGCGGCGCACTTGTCGAGGCCGATGCAGTGCTGGTGTGCGATTGACGGCGGGCGCCAGGCAGCCGCAGCAGGAGATAGGTCATGCGCTTCGAGGATGATAGGGAAAGCAGGAATATTGAGGATCGGCGCGGATTCGGAGGTGGCGTGCCGGGAGGCCGCGGGACGATCGGGATCGGTACCGTCGTCCTCGCGCTTGTCGCCTGGTACTTCGGCGTCGATCCGCGGATCGTGATGAACGCCGGCCAGCAGCTCGCGCCGCAGCAACAGCAGCAGGGGACGCCGGGGCCGGTGAAGGAATCGACCAGCGAGGCGCGTGCGCGACATCTGGTGGGTGTTGTGCTCAACGACACTGAAAAGACCTGGGATCGCATCTTCTCGGATCACAGCAAGCAGTATGCGGCGCCGAAGCTCGTGCTGTTCCGCGGTGCGACCAACACCGCATGCGGTACAGGCGAAGCGGCGATGGGGCCGTTCTACTGTCCGGGCGATCAGAAGATCTACATCGACCTCGGCTTCTACGACGAACTTGAGCGTCGCTTCCAGGCGCCGGGCCAGTTTGCGCAGGCCTACGTGCTTGCCCACGAGGTCGGCCACCATGTGCAGAATCTGTTGGGTGTATCCGGCAAGGTTCACGCTGCGCAGCAGCGTTCGGGCAACAGTGCGCAGCGCAATGCGTTGTCGGTGCGGCTCGAACTTCAGGCCGACTGCCTTGCCGGACTTTGGGCGCATTCGGCGGTGCGGGCTGGATCGCTGACGCTTGAGAAAGGTGACGTCGAATCCGCGATCACAGCAGCGACTGCGATTGGTGACGACACCTTGCAGAAGCAGGCGCAAGGTCGTGTGGTGCCGGACAGTTTCACGCATGGCTCTTCCGAGCAGCGCGTGCGCTGGTTCTCGCGCGGACTGGAATCAGGTGACATCAACGCCTGCGACAGTTTCAAGGCTGCTTCACTCTGACGTACCGACACGCGATGTGGGTATGAGCGCAACCATCCAGGCGCCCGGCAGGCGCGAGGCGATCCGCCTTGTCGCCCTATTCGAGGCTGCCAAGGGTGCGCTTGTGCTGCTCGTCGCGTTTGGTTTGCACGCGCTGCTGCATCATGATGCAGCAGCGATGGCTGTGAAGCTTGTGAGCCATCTGCATCTTCGGCCCGGCTCGCATTTCGCGCAGGTATTCATCGCTGCGGCCTCGAAGCTTACCGATGCCCGACTCTGGTTGCTGACTGCGCTGGCGGCGGGTTACTCGGCCCTGCGGTTTGCCGAAGCCTGGGGCCTGTGGTGGCAGCGCGCGTGGGCCGAATGGCTGGCGCTTGTCTCCGGAGGTATCTATCTGCCGGTCGAATTGTACGAACTCTGGGAAAGACCTTCGATGTTGCATGGAGGGGTGGTACTCACAAACCTTGCGATCATCGTTTTCATGGCAGCAAACCTGAGGCAAGAGCAGCACGCCGCGCATTGATGCATACGCTTCCAGCATGAAGCCTAATGAAACGCCCGTGCCAGTGACACCGTGGCATGCCCGCATACGACAGGTGGGGACGATCATCCTGATCGCAGGCCTTTTCAGTGCCGCGGCGATCTATCTGCTTGCTGGCGACAGCACTGGCGCCGATGGTGCATCCCGATTCGTCGATGCACGACAGTATGATTTTCAGGTACGGCGCCTGGGCGGCAGCGCAGGATTGCTGATCGTCCGTTTCAATGCCTGGGTTGAAAGTCTCTGGCATGGCACACGGCTCGCATACACGGTGGCCGTGTTGTCCGTTGTGATCGGACTGGCCTGCCACAGGCTGGCGACGCTGATGGCCACCGAGCTGCCTCCGGATCACGGAACACGTGACTGACAGCCGAGCGCGGCAGCGGTGGCGCGCAGGGCGTTCCGATCAGGCCCTAGAATCGGGCCATGCCTGAAACCTCCCTGCTCATCGACGCCCCTGCCTGGAAGACCCTGCCGAAGGCACTTGCTGGTCGCCTGGCCAAGCTCGGGATCTTCCGTGAGGAGGATCTCTTGCTACACCTGCCATTGCGCTACGAGGACGAGACGCAACTGCATCCCATCGCCCGCGCGCCAGCAGGAGAGAGCGTGCAGGTCGAAGGTGAGGTGCTCGATTGCGATGTAGCCCTTCGTCCGAGGCGCCAGCTCGTCGCACGCATTCGGGACGATAGTGGCGAGCTCTCGCTGCGCTTCCTCAACTTTTACCCGAGCCTCCAGAAGCAGCTGTCGGCGGGTGCGCGGGTACGCGTTTTCGGTGAGATCCGCAATGGTTTCTTCGGTGCCGAAATGGTCCATCCGCGTGTGAGGTCAGTGCGCGAAGGCGAGGCCTTGCCGCAGGTGCTCACCCCCGTTTATCCAGCTACGGCGGGGCTTGTCCAGAGCGCGCTGCGCAAGCTGATCGACCGCGCCTTTAATCGCGTGGAGCTTGTAGAGGCCTTACCGGAGACGCTGCGCAAGACTTTGCGGTTGCCGGGGCTCGTACGCTCGCTCCGTGCGCTGCATCATCCGGAGCACGGTATGTCGATCGATGCGCTTGAGGATCGTAGCCACCCGGCGTGGCGGCGGATCAAGTTCGAGGAGCTGCTCGCGCAGCAGATCTCATTGCGGCGTGCCTATGCGCAACGCCGTATGCGGCGTGCGCCAGCGCTGCAGGGTGACGGCAGGCTGTCAGGCCCGCTGCTGGGGTGCCTGCCGTTCGCACTGACCGGCGCCCAGCGTCGTGCGGTTGACGAAATTGCACGCGACCTCGTCCTGCCGCATCCAATGCAACGCCTGCTACAGGGTGATGTCGGGTCGGGCAAGACCATCGTCGCGGCGTTTGCCATGCTGCAGGCCGCCGAAGCAGGTTGGCAGGCGGCGTTGATGGCACCCACCGAGATTCTTGCCGAGCAGCATTTCCGCAAGCTCGAAGCGTGGCTTGGGCCGCTTGGTATCAAGGTTGCATGGCTTGCAGGCAGTCAAAAAAAGAAACAGCGTGAGGCGGCCATCGCGATGCTCGCTTCAGGTGAGGCGATGCTGGCCGTCGGTACCCACGCACTGATCGAAGACCCAGTCGCCTTTCCGAAGCTCGGCCTCGCGGTCGTCGATGAACAGCATCGTTTCGGCGTGCGCCAAAGGCTTGCGCTGCGTGAGAAGCATGAAGGTGCCGATGCGCCACTACCGCACATGCTGATGATGAGCGCCACACCGATACCCCGCACGCTGGCGATGAGTTTCTACGCCGACCTGGACGTCTCGGTGCTTGATGAACTGCCGCCAGGTCGCACGCCGATTGTCACCAAGCTTGTATCCGATGCAAGGCGTGACGAGGTGGTGGCGCGCGTGCGTGATGCCTGTTCGGAGGGGCGGCAGGTGTACTGGGTCTGTCCCCTGATCGAGGAGGTGACGACTCCCGCGAGCCCGCATGGAGGCGCTGCCTCTCAAGGGAGCGCGTCGATCCTGGTCCGGTCTAGCGATCGGGTTCGTGAGACGCTGCAGCTCAAGACGGCGGTGGAGACCTACGAACGACTTGTCGCCGAGTTGTCCGAACTCTCCATCGGCCTCGTGCACGGCAAGCTCAAGCCGGCAGAAAAGGCGGCCGTCATGGACGGCTTTATCCGCAATGATGTGCAAGTGCTCGTGGCGACGACGGTCATCGAGGTCGGCGTCGACGTGCCGAATGCGAGTCTCATGATCATCGAGCATGCCGAGCGTTTTGGGCTCGCACAGCTCCACCAGTTGCGGGGCCGCGTCGGGCGTGGGGCTGCAGCCTCAGCCTGCATCCTGCTCTACAGCCAGCCGCTTTCGCAGACCGGCCGTCAGCGTCTGCGCGTGATCTACGAGAATACGGACGGCTTTGTGATCGCGCGTGAGGATCTGCTCCTGCGTGGTCCCGGTGAGATGGTTGGTGCGCGACAGAGCGGTGTGCCACTCCTTCGCTACGCGGATCTCGATGGTGATGCCGATCTCGTGGAGGCCGCGCGGCAGGCCGCCGAGGAATTGCTTGCGCGCCACCCACAGGCGGCGCAGGCAATACTCGAACGTTGGTACGGCGGACGCGGCGAATACTTGAAAGCCTGAGCCTGGCATGGAGGGGCGAGATCTCCTCCTGCAATTCGATTCAAGTCCGACGGGCGTGTGCCGATACAAACTACAAACGTTCGAAAGTAATCCGTCATGGCTTCGTCGAGCAGCATCGGTCAATTTCTCCGTACCGCCTTGCTTTGGTCGCGACCCGGTAATACGGCGTCCAATACGACCAAACCACAGACCAACGCTGCGGATAATTCGAGCAGACCTTCAAAAGCGGAGGCCGCGCAAACCTCCTCGATCCGGATCTTCCTTTCGCAGGCATCGCTGCAACAGGCCCTCACCTATCCATCTCCCAAGTCGTCGTCTCAGAATTCAGGCTCGTCCGAACTGGGAAAAGCGCTGCCCGATATCCGTGCTTCACGTAAGAATGCGGCCCGCGGGCGCCTTGCCCAACTAAAGACCCAGATCGAAGCGCTGCAGCGGCTTTTTGCCACCTCCGGGCCCAATGGAAGTAAAGCGATGGCGGTACTGCTCAAAACATTGGCCGCAGAACTCAAATTGGTGGCTTCCGAACTGTCGCGTAGCGACGGCGGTGATACCGGCGTGAGTACCGTGATTCCTCTGAGCATCGAATCGCCCCAGGCTGCACCGAACGCGGTCGAGGGCGCTCGCGATGCCTCGGTCGGTGCGGCTGATGAGACGGGTGAAACTAGCGCGGCAGCAGCTGGCGCCGATGCTGCTGCCGACAAAGCCGTGGTGGCGGCGGATGAAGCCGGTAGTGTGGGCGTTGGGGATGTTGTTGATACGGCGGAGCACCGAGACGGCAGGTTGGAGGACGCGGGTGCTGCCCTGCAATCACAGGCATCTGGCAGGGCGCAGGAAGACATGCCATCTGGCGGTGATATTTTCGCCGCGAAGGGGCTCGATAAGAGCAGTTCCGATGGTATGAGTGTTGTCGATAAGAACCTGCTGACAGACGTTGCCAGCAAGCTGAAACGGCTGGTCGTGCTGATGAAAATGCAGTTCCATGGCGCAAAGAACAAAGACATCGAGAAAGCCGAAGCCAGCTTGAAGGAGACCTTCGAGCTCGTCAGCCGCTAACACAAGAGGCTTGCGGATTTGGTACCGATCGCAGGTCCCGCTGTCCGATAAGGCCCCCCGAACTGCGGGATCCTGGCTCATCGAAGGTAAGGCGACCGAAGCTATCTCCACAGCATCCTCAAGGGGTGCCGGTATAACCTTTTGCCCGATTTCTGGCCGGCAAAGGGGGCCTGTGACTTGAGCGCCTGTCGGAAGGCTGTGCTATACACCGCCGAGAAGCCGAGTCGCCTCTCCCTCCCATGCAAAAAAAAATCCTCACTGTTCTTCTACTTTGTTGCGGTCTCGCCCAAGCGAGCGAGCCGTCTTCTGTAGCCAAGGCCGAAACGCCGCCGCCCGTGAAGGGGGTTGGTCTCGTACTCGGCGGTGGCGGTGCGCGTGGCTTGGCGCACATTGGTGTGCTCCAGGAACTCGAAAAGATGCACATCCCGATTACCTGCATCGCGGGAACCAGCGCGGGAGCCCTCGTGGGCGGGGTGTATGCCTCTGGGATGCCGATCGGAGAGCTGGAAAAGCGAGTCGTGGAGGCGGACTGGAATCGCCTGCTGACAGGGGTGCCGAACCGGCAGGCGTTGCCGTATTCGCGTAAGCGCGATGATTTCGACAACCTGATGGATGTCACCCTCGGGATTTCCTCGCATGGTGTTCTGGTTCCGCGTGCCCTGGTCGGCAGCCACGAGATCGATGTGTTCCTGCGCCAGCTCACGCGCGATATCGATCTGGATGACTTTCGCCAATTGCCGATTCCGTTCCAGGCGGTGGCGACCGATCTCTTGACGGGTAACGCGGTCGAGTTCGCAGAGGGAGATCTCGCGATCGCGCTGCGGTCCTCGATGGCGGTGCCCGGTGTGTTCGATCTCGTCGATGCTAACGGGCGGCTCATGGTCGACGGGATGCTCGTGCGTAACGTCCCAGTGCAGAACGTCAAGGGTCGGTGTGCCGATACAGTCATCGTGGTGGATGTCGGCACTCCGTTGCTCAAGCGCGCCGAGATCCGCTCGCTGATCGATGTGGCCGAGCAGCAGTCAAACATCCTCGTGCGCCGCAACGTCGATGATCAACTCGCGCTGCTCGATATGAACCGTGATGTGCTGATCCAACCAGACCTCACTGGTTTTAGCTCGTCGAGCTTTTCCGAAGCTAAATCGATCATCGAACGCGGGCGGGAAGCCGTGGCACCGCTGCAGGAGCGGCTGGCGGCGTTTTCTGTGCGTGAAGCCGATTACTTGCGGTGGAAGCAATATGTCGCAAGCCGTACGCCCGGCAAGGAAGGCGCGTACTCCGAAATCGACGTGGCGGATACCCGTTACGTGCCAAAGGACCGGATCGAAAGCTTCCTCCGGGGGCCCAAGCCCGATGAAGTGCTCGACCAGCCTGAACTGCTCAAACGGCTTGAGCGGCTCTATGCCACGGGTGATTTCGATCGCGTTAACTACGCATTGCGCACGGATGGAAACGGCAGGCGGGTTGCTGAGGTGATGCCGCTCGAACGTACCGTTGGACCGAACTTCCTTCGGGCGGGGCTCGATTTCAAGCTGGATTCGTACGGTACGTCGAACGTCGCCTTTCTCGGCAACGTGCAGATGAACTGGATGAACAGCTGGGCTGGGCAATGGCGTAACAAATTCCGGCTGGGCCAGGACTCCGAAATCAGCACCGAGTGGTACCAGCCGATCAGTTGGAGCGGGCTATTCGTCACGGCTGGTGCGACCTATGGCCGGCGCGAACTTGGCCTTTTTGCTGGCGAGGACTCGAAGATTGCGCAGATCACGGTCGACCAGTATGGCTGGGAGCTTGGCGGCGGCTGGTCGCTGGGGGCGCTGGGCGAAGCGCGGCTGTCGTGGGTTGATTACCGGCTGACCGGCGAGACGACCGTTGGCCTGCCGATCGATTTTGGTCCCGAGGCTGACCGCTTCCGTGGTCCGCGTGCCTATCTGGTGGTCGACCAGCTCGACAAT
>JAVBUM010000107.1:0-36575 GCA_031555325.1 Niveibacterium sp.
TTGGATCGAAGTACTTCCATTTCACGGGTTTGGGCTGCTCGTTGTATTTGCGGATGTAGCGCATGAGCTTTCGCTTCAGATCGGCCACTGAGGTGAACACGCCGCGTGCGATCACGTCGCGCTCGATCTTGGCGAACCACAATTCGACCTGGTTGAGCCAGGAAGAGTAGGTCGGGGTGAAGTGCATATGCACCTGCGGATGCTCGGCGAGGAACGCGTCGACCAGTTTGGTCTTGTGCGCCGACAGGTTGTCGGCGATGACGTGGATCTCTTTGCCACGTGGCTGATTCGCCACGATGTCATTGAGAAAGGCGACAAACTCCGCCGAGGTATGCCGGGCCGCGGTCTTGCCGAGCACCTCGCCGGTCTTGGTGTTGAAGGCGGCATACAGCGACAACGTGCCGTGTCTGAAGTATTCGAACCCGTGGCGCTCAGCACGTCCGGGCGACAGCGGCAAAACGGGATCCTTGCGATCCAACGCCTGGATGGCGGTCTTCTCGTCGACGCTGAATACGGCTGCATGCTGCGGCGGATTCAGGTAAAGGCCGATCACGTCCGCCGCCTTGGTTTCGAAGTCTGGATCGTTGGACGCCAGATAGCCTTCGAGCCGATGCGGCTTGATGCCGTGCTTGGCCCAGATGCGCGCCACCGTCATGTGCGAAATGTCGCCGCCCAGTTCGGCCGCGAGTTTGCGCGTCGACCAATGCGTCGAGCCATCGGCAGGTTTGCGCTTGGTCGTATGCGCCAGCACGCGAGCCTCCAGCCGATCGGTCACCTTGTAGCGCTCGCGTCCTGCATGTCGCGCAAACAACCCGGCCAGACGGTCAGTGGCGAAGCGCTTGCTCCAGCGCGCGATATAGCTGTCGCTGCAATCGAGCTTCGCGCGGATTTCGGCCCAAGTCAGTCCGTCTGCAAGCAACAGGATCAGTCGCGCATGTCGCGCCGAATCGGCTCGGCCTGTCCTCGCATTGGCCCGCCGCTGCAACTCGACCACTTCCGCTTCAGTCAGTTTCATTGCGCCCTCCAATGACGCAATGATACTTCCTGTTTAATCGTTACAGATCACTAGCAACTCGAATCGATGGCCAAGGCCGCGCAAGGCGTGCTCGAACCGCCGACCTTGAATATCGTGACCGACGCGGGCTACTCGAATGGGGCTTAGTTCGAGGCGTGCGAGGCGGCGGGCATCACCGCTTACGTGCCGCCCAATCGCTGCACCAACAACCAGGGCGAAGGGGCGTTGTTCGATTGCAGCGCCTTCACCTTCGAGACCGATCGGTATTGCTGCCCGGCCGGACAGCTCCTCACGCTCAAACAATGCAATCGCGGGACGCGCATCTCGCGGCACCGGCCAGTGTGAGCGGTGCTTGTCCGCTCAAGCCTCGCTGCACACAGGCCGAACGCCGCCACCTGATGCGCCATCCGCATGAGGCAGCCTTCGAGCGCATGACACAGCGCCTGGCCGAGCATGGCGAACGATCGTGGAGCACCCCTTCGGCAATCTCAAGCAGTGGGTGTTTGGAAACACCCGCTTTCTCCTGCGCCACCTCAGCGGCGTGCGCACCGAAATGGCGCTGGCCGTGCAGGCCTATAACCTCAAGCGCGCCATTCGCCATTCGAGTGCTTGGCGCGGCCTCACTGATCGCCTTGATGGCGTGACCGGCTTGTTGCGTCGAGCCAATGAAAAATGCCCCGATGCGATCAGGGCATTTTTTCTTTAAGGTCGTTTCACAGGGTTTTCACCCGGTCTGCAAGGCGTGGTTTTTTTCTGAGTGATGGATTCCGTCAGTCGCGCACCTTGCCGCGATTGGCGCGGGTGAGCAACCCGAAGCCCAGCAGTCCGGCGGCTAGGAGCAGCGGTGACGAAGGCTCCGGCACGGAATTGATCCCAATGGGACCAAAAGCGATATAGCCGCATCCCTCGCAGATTCCAGCGAAATGTGGATCGCTCAGCGAGCCGCCGTACTGGAACGTTACGCCAGAGATCAACGAGAGATCGAAGGTTGAGTTCAGGCCGGTCAGTACGAAATCGATCGCGTTGCTGATGACAGCGTCTTTCTTCAGGCCACCGTTGTCGTTCGCTGCTGTGTCGTAGCGCGTCGTGAGACCAAAGTCGATACCGCCGACGCTACCAGAAGGCGGACCGCCCAGGTTGTCGCCAGGGAAGTTGGCCTTTCCGTCGAAGTAGCCTGACGAATAGATTGCCTGCTTCCCAGAATAGGCGCCCGAATGCACGTTGGTGTAGGCCCACTCACCACCGACCGATCCGTTCGCTTCAGCAGAACCGCGCAGAACCGTGCTGCCCGGTGCGAGAGTTGCTGATATCGCGTTCAGCAACGAGCCCCCTGCGATGTCGAAAAACACACCAGTGAGGATATCGCTTGGGGCACGCGGATCGCCAAGGCCGGTATTTTCGAGATGGATGAGGAGTTTGGTGCCGGAATAGTCAAACGTGACGGACGCCCCGAGATTTCCTTGCGAACCGGAAAAGGTGACGGGTTCCGCATAGGCGGTGCCTGCTGCAAGGCCAGCAGCAAGGGCGACCGCCAAAGTCGATCTCCTGAATTTTCCAAACATATTAGATATCCATCCCCTTTTACAAAATATGCGATCCCTGACAATGCAAAATTTGGGCCATATTCGTAATTATTTGTTTGGAAGTAATTATTTTATGACAGTAGTTTTTAAACCGCTGAGATTGTCAAAATTTGTGACAAACGGGCGCGATTCTCATGGAATCAACAATGCGATTGATTTGCATGTCGTCGGATTCATGCATCAGGTGACATGTCTTTTTCCGCGCAGCTCCAGACCATTGCCCGTAATCGGGCTGCGGGTCTGTAGGGACGCCGGATCTGCAATCTCCACCCTTCCGCCTGACACTCGGCGTCACTGTTCGCCCATTTTTCCCGACGCCCATACGCTCGATCGGAGGTCTGCTATCAGGCTTTTCTTGGTGTAAGAAGAATCCGAAAGCGCGCAACCGTGACGAGTTTGGCGTGTGACGACGATCAAATGTCACGGCGTTTTCGTAAAAACCCCAATAAAGCTAAATCTGCCATTTCCGTTAAGCGGGTATCGCCCTTCTCTTAGTGGCGGGGAGGTCCGCTGTGTGAGGCGGGCAAATTGCCAACCAGGCGCCGTGTTGGGGCGACGTGGGGATACGGATGGTGAAGAAGGTGCAGCCCTGGATTGCCGTCGTACTGGTTACTGCCGTCGCTTTGGTTGCGGCACATGCCTGGGAGGTCAGTACAGTGGTGGAACGGGTCGAGAATGTCGTCGAAAAGGACGAATCGTCCGTCCGGCCTGACAGCAGGATGCGTCTCGCAATTGCGGGACAGGGGACAGGAGCGGTCACGCAAGTGGTGACGAAAATGCGTGCAGATGCGGCGGATACGTCTCTTCGCGGTTTCCTCGCATGCTGGAGCGGCCATATCCTGGTTTCGTTGGTGACGCTCTTCTGGATTGTCTTCTCTGGCTATTTTCTGCTTCGCTACATCCGTCGCCCACTCAACGAGATTCGACAGGGCTTGGCGCCAGCCGCGACGCCGATGCGCCCAATAACGGGTGTTGACTGCAGCATGCGTGACGGCCTCCTGCTGCATGGTTCCGCTTTCCTGGGTTCACCAGAACCGGTGGGACTGGCGAAGCGGGAAATCGGCCTTGATGTGAGGGTGCCGCCGGATATCGACGTATCGGATATGAATCAGCAATCGATCGAGCGCATCGAACGGATCGCTGAGGAAATGCGCGAATCGGTGTCGCGCGTCGTTGGACTGCAAATGGATACGGCGAGTGTGGAAACCATCGTGGAAACCGTTAGTCAGGTCGCCGAGCAGATGCATCTGCTCGCACTCAACGCAATGCTCGAAGCCGTAAATGGCGGTGAGGCCGAACGTGAATTTGCGGCTGCTGCTGGCAGGATCGCCGCAGAGACAGCCGCTTCGGTGCGCCGGATGGGTATCACGCTTGGCACCGTGCGCGACGACGAAGAGAACAAGGCAAACTGAGTATGAGTACCTCGCTCCCACCGAGAACGGGAGCGATGAGTCATGGGGCTGGCACAGCGATCGTGCTGGCGTTCCTACGTGGGTGGGAATCCATTCACTCTGGCATTTCAATCATGGGATCGTGAGATTCCCTTCCTGAATGATGGTGACGCAGTAGCACCTGCCGTCGCCTGCCTTTCTTGCTGATCTCTTTACGTGTTCTTGACATCCCCTTGGGCGATCTTGGTGACGTCTTTGCGTCCGTCTGCCTAGAGTTGGGTCGTGTGCCTGTCTTGCCGCGAAGTCCTCTGGTGGTTTGTAGCGGGACTTGACGGGATTTCACGCTCGCGCTGGAGGATGCGATGGATCTTCTGTTCCTGCTGGTGGCGGTGGCGTTCTTTTTCGCCTCGGGTGTGCTCTGCGTGATCTTCGAGCGCGTCAGGGGCCGCAAATGAGTGGGCTGCATCTCATCGGGCTCGTTCTTGTTCTCGGGCTTGTCGGCTACCTGTTGTGCGTGCTGTTCGATCCGGAGGACTTTTCGTGACCGGGAATGCTTGGGCGCAGTTGGGGCTGTACCTCGCCGTGCTGTTCGCACTCGCATGGCCGCTCGGCCTCTATATGGCAGACGTGTTTGAAGGTCGCCTGCCGATCTTCGTCCGCTGGCTTGCGCCTTTCGAGCGCACGCTCTATCGCGTCGCGGGTGTGGAAGAAGACGAGATGGGATGGCGTCGGTACGCCTTTGCACTGCTGCTCTTCAATGCTGCCGGGCTTGCCGTTGTATATGCGTTGCAGCGCCTCCAGCGCTGGCTTCCGGGCAATCCGCAGAATTTCGGCAACGTCGGCGCTGATCTTGCGTTCAACAGTGCGGTGAGCTTTGCCACCAACACCAATTGGCAGAGCTATGGCGGTGAGCAGACGATGTCATGGCTCACCCAGATGTTCGGGTTCACAGTGCAGAACTTCGTTTCAGCCGCAAGCGGCATGGCGGTATTGCTTGCCTTGATTCGCGGCTTCACGCGGCGCGAGGCTACGGGGCTTGGCAATTTCTGGATCGACATGACGCGCGCGACGCTTTACGTGCTGCTGCCACTGTCTTTCGTGCTCGCGGTGGTGCTGGTGGGGCAGGGGGTGGTACAGACGTTCTCGCCTTACAGGGACGTCGCGACGCTTGAGGTGATGCATTACGACGAGCCCGTGCTCGATCCGCAAGGTCTCCCGAAGCTGGATGCCGGCGGCAAAGAGGAAACCCGCGTGGCTGAAACGAAGACGCAGACGCTACCGTTGGGCCCGGCTGCCTCGCAGATTGCGATCAAGCAGCTTGGCACCAACGGTGGTGGCTTCTTCGGTGCCAATTCTGCGCATCCGTTCGAGAATCCCACTCCGCTGTCGAACTTCCTCGAAATGCTTGCGATCCTGCTGATCCCGGCTGGGCTGTGCATTACCTTCGGGCGCATGGTGCGTGACGATCGGCAAGGGATTGCGATCCTTGGTGCGATGACCGTCGTGCTGATTGCGCTCATGGTCATCTGCATTGGTGCTGAGCAAACGGGCAATCCGTTGTTTGACCGCGCGGGACTTGCCACCGCAGCTTTCGATATACAGGCTGGCGGCAATATGGAAGGCAAGGAAGCGCGCTTCGGTATCGTGGATTCCGCGATCTGGGCCACGGTGACCACGGCGGCCTCCAATGGCTCGGTCAATGCGATGCACGATTCCTTCACACCGCTTGGCGGACTTGTGCCGATCTGGCTGATGCAGTTGGGCGAGGTGATCTTTGGGGGTGCCGGTTCGGGGCTGTGCGGGATGATTGTCTTCGCGCTGCTTGCAGTGTTCGTGGCCGGGCTGATGATCGGCCGCACGCCGGAATACCTGGGCAAGAAAATTGAAGCTTTCGAGATCAAGATGGCGGCCGTGGTGCTGCTCGCACCCGCTACGGCGGCGTTAGTCGGCACGGCAATAGCGGTACTTGTCGATCCTGGTAAGGGGGCGGTCGGCAATGTAGGTACGCATGGTTTCTCCGAGATTCTCTATGCGTTTTCGTCGGCCGCGAACAATAACGGCAGCGCGTTCGCGGGGCTTGCCACCAACAATTTCTTCTACAACGTGGCGCTCGGGATCGCGATGCTCATCGGGCGCTACTGGGTGATCGTGCCGGTGCTGGCGATTGCCGGGGCGCTTGCAGCCAAGAAGCGCGTGCCCGAATCGGCCGGCACGCTACCGACACACGGGCTCATGTTTATCGGATTGCTCGTGACGACGGTTGTCGTTGTGGGTGCGCTGGCGTTCCTGCCTGCGCTGGCTCTTGGCCCAATCGCCGAACATCTCCAGATGATGGCGCACTGAGATGAAAATTCCTCTCCGTATTCGGAAGTCATTACTTCCGGGTGAGCCGGCAACGCCTGGTGCTCGTATCGATCTGGCGGAACGTGGTGTCGCGCACGAATACCTTTCGATGTTCAACCGAAAACTGGTGGGTGAGGCTGCCGTCGAAGCGCTGCGCCGTCTTTCGCCTCGGCAACAGTTGCGCAACCCCGTCATGTTTGTTGTGTGGCTTGGCAGCGTGCTGACGACAGTCCTTTTCGTCCAGGCGTTGATTGGATACGGTGAGGCGCCTACAGGCTTCATCTTTGCCGTCACGCTCTGGCTGTGGTTTACCGTGCTCTTTGCCAACTTCGCAGAGGCGATTGCCGAAAGCCGCGGCAAGGCGCAGGCGGCCTCGCTGCGCGGACTCCGCAAGACCGTGTGGGCCAAGAAGCTTGCCGAGCCCAGGTATGGTGCGGCCTCGAAGGTCTGCCCGTCGGAAGACCTGCGCCGTGGTGACGTGGTGCTGGTGGTCGCGGGCGAGATGATCCCGGGTGACGGCATGGTCACCGAAGGGGTGGCTTCGGTGGACGAATCCGCGATCACGGGTGAATCCGCACCGGTCATCCGCGAGGCAGGCGGCGATTTCTCGGCGGTGACCGGCGGCACACGCGTTCTTTCTGACTGGCTCGTGATCCGCATTGAGGTGAATCCTGGCGAAACCTTTCTCGACCGCATGATCGGAATGGTTGAAGGTGCGCAGCGCAAGAAGACACCGAACGAGATTGCCCTGACGATCCTGCTCGTGGCGTTCACGCTGATTTTTCTACTCGCCGTGGCCACACTGCTGCCCTTCTCGGTGTTCTCGGTCGAGGCGACTGGGAACGGCACGATCGTGACGGTCACGGCACTGACTGCGCTCCTCGTGTGCCTGATTCCGACCACGATCGGCGGGCTGCTGTCCGCGATCGGCGTGGCGGGCATGGGGCGCATGCTGGCGAAGAAGGTTATCGCGACCTCGGGGCGCGCGGTGGAGGCGGCGGGGGATGTCGATGTATTGCTGCTCGACAAGACCGGAACCATCACGCTCGGCAATCGTCAGGCGCATGCCTTCGTTCCTTCGCCGGGCGTATCGGAGAAACAACTGGCTGAAGCGGCATTGATGAGCTCGCTGGCTGACGAAACGCCCGAGGGACGTTCGATTGTGGCTCGTGCCAAGGAAGCGCTTGGCATGCGTGGGCGCGACATATCGGCCGAAGGCGCGAGTTTCATCCACTTCACTGCGCAGACGCGTATGAGTGGGATCGACTGGCACGGCCGCGCGATCCGCAAGGGCGCGACGGAGGCGGTAAGGAAGCACGTCGAAATGCAGGGCGGCGAGATGTCGCATGAAATGAGCAAAGCGGTGGAGGAGATCGCGCGGCGTGGTTCGACGCCGCTCGTGGTTGCCGACGGCGGGCTCGTCCTTGGTGCGATCGAGCTGAAGGACGTGGTGAAGGGCGGCATTCGCGAGCGCTTTGCCGAATTGCGCCAGATGGGGATCAAGACCGTCATGATCACTGGCGACAATCGCCTGACTGCGGCAGCAATTGCAGCGGAGGCGGGCGTTGACGACTTTCTTGCTGAGGCCACGCCGGAAGCCAAGCTTGCACTGATTCGTGAGTACCAGAAGGAGGGCAGGCTCGTCGCCATGACCGGCGACGGTACCAATGATGCGCCAGCACTAGCCCAGGCTGATGTGGCAGTAGCGATGAACAGCGGCACACAGGCGGCGAAGGAGGCGGGGAATATGGTCGACCTCGACTCGAACCCTACCAAGCTCATCGAGATCGTCGAAACCGGAAAGCAGATGTTGATGACGCGGGGCTCGCTTACGACGTTCTCGATCGCCAATGATGTTGCCAAGTACTTTGCGATCATTCCCGCGATGTTCATGGCGACCTATCCGCAACTGGGGGCGCTCAATGTCATGCGACTGGCGACACCGTCTTCGGCGATCCTTTCAGCCGTGATCTTCAATGCGCTGATCATCGTTGCGCTGATTCCGCTGGCATTGAAGGGAGTACCGTACCGCTCGCTAGGGGCTGCTGCGTTGTTGCGGCGGAATCTGGCCATCTACGGAATTGGCGGGCTGATCGTGCCGTTTGTTGGGATCAAGTTCGTTGATATGGTGCTCGTGGGGCTGGGGGTGGTTTGAGGGGAGGCATGACAGATGTGCTCAATCACCTTCGGCGTGGATTTCCGCCTCTACGGGATGACCACGTTGGAAGTGCCAAGGGCAAATCCACGCCGTCCATGCGTTCCTGGAACCTTGTTGCCGTGAATCGAGCCGGATCCGGCTGTCTGATGGAGTCAATGAATCATGAAAAGCGATTTCCGTCCTGCTCTGGTTCTGTTGCTGGCATTCACCCTGATTACCGGCTTTGCATATCCATTACTCGTAACGGGGTTTGCCTCGGTTGTGTTCCCCGGGCAAGCAAAGGGCTCGCTCATCGTTCGCGATGGAAGGCCGATTGGCTCGACGCTGATTGGGCAGGGGTTTTCATCGCCGAAGTATTTCTGGGGTCGCCCGTCCGCAACGACGCCAATGCCATACAACGCGTTGGGAGGTTCTGGCAGCAACCAGGGACCGATGAGTCCCACGCTCGCCGATGCTGTGAAGACCCGCATCGGTGCACTACGTGCGGCGGACCCTGATCAAACGGCCCCGATCCCGGTTGACCTCGTTACGGCTTCGGCGAGCGGTCTTGACCCGCACATCAGTCCGGCTGCCGCATACTGGCAGGTATCGCGTGTGGCGCGAGTGCGGGGACTCTCGCAGGAGAAGGTCGAGGCGCTCGTTACTGGGTATGTCGAGACCCGGACCCTCGGGGTGCTCGGTGAGCCGCGCGTGAATGTGCTCGAACTGAACCTTGCGCTGGACTCGCTGTCGCGATGACGAGCTTCAGCGCCTGCATGAATTCCGAACCTTGACGCATGACGTCGTCGTCTCACCTTGATTCCGAGAGTCGCCCCGATCCTGATGTGCTACTGGCAAGGATCGAGGCCGAGAATGCACGCGCACGGCGCGGCAGACTGCGCATCTTCTTCGGCGCGAGCCCCGGTGTTGGCAAGACCTACGCCATGCTTTCTGCGGCGCGCCAGTTGCAGGCGCAGGGTGTTGATGTGGTTGTGGGTATCGTCGAGACGCACGGCCGTGAAGAGACCGCCAAACTCATGCAAGGGCTGGAAGTGCTTCCGCGAAAAATGGTCGACTACCGTGGCCATGCACTGCAGGAGTTCGACCTGGATGCAGCCTTGGCGCGCAAGCCGGATCTCGTGTTGGTCGATGAGCTTGCACATACGAACCTGGCCGGCTTGCGCCACATGAAGCGGTGGCAGGATGTCGAGGAACTGCTGGGTGCGGGCATTGACGTGTTCTCGACTGTCAATGTTCAGCATCTGGACAGCACAAGCGACGTGGTCGCAGGCATTACCGGCATCCGTGTGTTCGAAACCGTACCCGACCGGGTTTTCGATAGTGCGGACGAGATCGTGCTCGTCGACCTGACGCCAGATGAGCTGCTGGCCCGCCTGCGTGAGGGTAAGGTCTATCTGCCGCAGCAGGCCGAGCGCGCGATTCGTAACTTCTTCAGGAAGGGCAACCTGCTTGCTCTGCGTGAGTTGTCGCTGCGCCGCACAGCCGATCGCGTCGACGAGGATGTACGCGATTACCGCCGCGAGCGTTCGGTCTCGCGCGTCTGGAAGACGGGCGATGCGCTGCTCGTGTGCATCGGCGCCAATGGCGGCGGCGACCGTTTGGTACGTGCGGCGGCGCGCATCGCCAGCGAGCAGGAAGCCCCATGGCACGTGATCTACGTCGAGACGCCGCGCCTCCAGCGGTTGGCAGGCGAAGCGCGGCAGCGCATCCTGAAGGTGCTGGCTCACGCCGAGTCGCTTGGCGCGCGCACGGCGGTGCTGTCGGGTGAGGATGCGGTCGATGCGGCCGAGCAATACGCACGGCGCGAGAACATCGGCCGCATCGTTGCAGGGCGTCGAAACCGTCGCCGCTTCGAGTGGCGGCCGGGTTTTGTCGAGCGCCTTTCCGAGCGTGCACCCGAGATCGATCTCCTGCTGCTGGCACGTGATCCACACCGTACCGAATCTGACATCCGGGCCGCCTCTCGGTATGTCGAGGGCACGGTGCCGATCCGCCGCTATCTGATCAGCGCCGGATTTGTCGTTGGCGTCACCGCACTGGCGGCACCGCTGTCCAAGGCACTGGATCTGGCCAACATCGTGATGATCTTCCTTCTTGCGGTGTTGCTGTCCGGCGTGAAGCTTGGGCGTGGTCCAGCGGTACTGGCGGCTTTGTTGTCGGTCGCCTGCTTTGATTTCTTCTTCGTAGCCCCTCGCATGTCGTTCGGGGTCACCGATGTGCAGTACATCGTCACATTCGGGGTGATGCTTGCTGCGGGCCTGATCACCGGGCAACTTGCGGCAGGGCTGCGTTTCCAGGCCCGCGTGGCGGAACAGCGTGCGGCACGATCACGTGCGCTATACGAGATGGCACGCGAGCTTTCGGCGGCGCTTACAGGTGAGCAGATCGTCGAAATCGCACGGCGCTACATGGAGCGTGCGATGGATGCCAGAGTCGTGCTTGTGTTGCCCGATGCTGAAGATCGGCTCGTGGTCCCCACCGAGGACGGTATTGACGCAGGTGTTGCGCAATGGGCATTCGATCATGGGGAAGAGGCGGGTTTCGGAACCGGCACGCTGCCCGCCAGCCGTGCGTTGTATGTTCCGTTGCGGGCGCCGATGCGCGTGCGGGGTGTGCTGGGGGTACGGCCGAACGCTGAGGACTGGAAACCAACACCGGAACAGCGCCAGCTTGTCGTCACCAGCGCGGCGCTCATCGCCATCGCGCTCGAACGCCTGCACTACATTGACGTCGCACAGCAGGCCCTCTTGCATATGGAATCGGAACGGCTCCGCAATTCGCTGCTTTCGGCTCTGTCGCACGACCTGCGCACGCCGCTGACTGCTCTGGTCGGACTCTCTGACACGCTAGTGCTGGGCTGCGCTGGCAAGGATGAGGGCGAGGCGATCGCACGTGCAATCCGTGAGCAGGCGCACCGTACCAGCACCTTGGTCGAGAACTTGCTTGATATGGCCCGACTTCAGGCGGGCGGTGTGAAGCTCAAACGAGAGTGGCAACCCATCGGTGAGGTGGTTGCATCGGCGCTCGATTCACGTGCTGCGCAACTTGACGCACATCGGGCGCGTATTGATGTTCCGGTGGAGTTTCCTTTCGTCGAGTTCGATGCCGTGCTCATGGAGCGTGTGTTCACCAATCTCTTCGAGAACGCTGCGAAGTACACACCGCCGGGCAGCGAGATCGTCGTGGGCGCGACGATGCGGGGCGATGCCGGAAAGCGGGTTGCTGAGATCACGGTCAGTGACGATGGACCCGGAATTCCTGCAGGGCGTGAAGCATGGCTCTTCGAGAAATTCACCCGTGGCAGCGACGAGTCGTCGGTCTCGGGCGTGGGGCTGGGGCTTGCGATTGTGCGTGCGATCGTCGAGGCACACGGTGGTACGGTAAGGGCCGAGAACCGTGTGCCGCATGGTGCGCGTTTTGTGATCCGGCTGCCGGCCGGCTCGCCGCCCGACATGAGCGATATCCACGATGCATGAAGCCCAATCGTTGCAGCCCGTCTCGATTCTAATCATCGAGGACGACCCGCAGATCCGCCGCTTCGTGCGCAGCGCGCTTGAATCCGAGGGGGCGACGGTGCATGAGGCGGAAACCGCGGCCCGCGGGCTCATCGATGCCGCCACGCGTCGGCCGGATCTGCTATTGCTTGACCTTGGTCTGCCGGATCGCGACGGCATTGAGGTGATCCGCGAACTGCGCGAATGGTCTGCAGCCCCCGTGCTGGTGCTTTCGGCACGTACGGACGAAAGGGATAAGGTCATGGCGTTGGATGCGGGCGCGGATGACTACCTCACTAAACCGTTTGGTGTGCCCGAACTACTGGCGCGGATACGCGCCTTGCGCCGACGTGTGGTGCGGCCGGCTGAGCAGATTTCGGCTGAGATCCGCTTCGGTGACGTAGTGCTCCACCTGGTCCACCGTGAAGTTACACGCGGCGGTGAGCCGGTGCATCTGACGCCGATCGAATACCGCCTGCTGGCGTTGCTTGCGCAGAACGCAGGCCGCGTGCTGACGCAACGTCACTTGCTGCGTGAGGTGTGGGGGCCGACGCACATCGAGCACGGCCACTATCTGCGCGTGTTCGTGGCTAACCTGCGCAAAAAACTGGAACCCGACCCGATGCGACCGGTTTACCTGCGGACCGAAACCGGGGTTGGGTATCGGCTGGTAGTGGAAAGTGTTGAGCGCTAGGGCCAGTCTGACGTGGCGCTCAACCTCGCTTCCTTCGGTTGCTGGATGCTGCTCCATAAAGGAGCACTGCGTTGGCTGGCGCCAAGTTTGGTGGCATACAGGAGTTTGGGGAGTAGGACACAATGACTTGGCGAAAACTGGTGATTGGCTTGCTGGCGCTCCCATTGCTCTGGCTGCTGTATCTGACAGCCAGCATTGCGTGGTATGCGGGTGAGTCTGACCTTGGTACTGCAGATGCGGCGATTGTCCTCGGAGCCGCCGTTGTCGACGGCTTTCCCACGCCCGTCTTTGAACAGCGTATTGCACATGCGGTGTCTCTGTACCATGCCAGGCGGGTCCAAGTTTTGGTGCTGACTGGGGGTGTTGGTGCCGGCGACTTGTTGGCTGAGTCCGAAGTCGCACGGGCGTATTGCGTCGTTCGAGGAGTCGCGCCAGCGGATATTGCGATCGAGACTGAATCGCACTCGACCTATGAGAACGTAATGCAAGCTCGCAGGCTGCTCGATGAACGTGGCTTGGGGCGGGCGCTGATCGTGAGTGATCCGTTGCACATGCGGCGGGCGGTGTCCGAGGCTCGCGACATAGGGATCAATGCGCACCCGTCACCGACCCCAACGAGCCGGTATGTTGGGCTGGTGAGCCAAAGTAGGTTTGCAGCGCGGGAAGTGTACTTTTACGCTCGGTATCTTCTCTCCCGGGCGGTTACCAGCGATGCCACCGAACAAGCGGTTGAACAGGATGCGGCGCGCACATAATCAGACCTATTTCTCCGCCTTTGCAATGTCCAAGAAGAAAGTCAGGGTCTTGGCTTAGGCGTTCGGGAAGACTTTGCTATCTCGAATCGATGGGCCGTGACCGTGACGGGCGGGGGAGGAAGAATGTGCCTTCTCTGCATATCGGAGATGTCCGATCGGCTATGCAACTGAAAGCCCTACTTGATAGAGGTTAACCCGTAATTTTGCGGTGCTAAGGGCAAATATCTCGCAGTCGTTAAGCGCGGAACATGCTGCGGTGGAAGCCGCGGTTCCCGAACCTAGCGAGATTTCCAATGAACATTGCTCAACGCCTTACTGCCCTGATCCTGGGCGCTGGAGCCGCCTTGCTCATCGTCGGCGGCAACGCGGTCTACCAATCCATGCACGTCGATTCACGTGTCACATTCATGGCCGATGTCGTCATTTCGGACATCGCGCAGGGGGCTCGACTCAAGAATGACTTTAAGGAAGAGCAGCTCGAAACCTTTGCGTACCTGATCGAAGATGATCCGGTGAAGCGTAACCAGATGGTCGCGGCGATTGCGGCGACGCGAGCGCGGATCAATGAAAAGCTCAAGCAGTACGCAGCATTCTTTGCGAACGACAAGGATAAGGCGAACTACGAGACGCTCAAAGACAAGCTGGAGGACTTGGCTGTTACGCATTCTCGGGTGGTTGCGTTGGCGCACCAGGGCGACATCGCTGGGGCTCGGCATCTGATGAATACGGAGGGTGATACCGTCGGCGCGGCTGCGGCGCAGGCCATGGACACGCTCATGGATTACAACCTGAGCCTTTCGAACTCGGAAATTGATGAGATTCAGGCCATGCAGAGGGTTGCCATCCAGACCTCCAGCTTGATGCTCGTCGCTGGACTGATTCTGCTTTCGATCGGCGGCTTCTTCTTGGTGCGCAGCATTCGCCGGCCGCTACACGAAATGCATGAAACGATGGACACGATCAGCTCGTCGCTGGACCTCACGCTACGCGTGAAGACGGGCGATGACGAGATCGGTGGTGCGATGACGGCGTTCAACTCGCTGCTTGATCGTATCCAGGCAAGCTTGTTCGAAGTGCGGGAGAAGATCGAGGCGGTGTCCGATGCTGCAGGCGAGATGTCGCAAACGGCTGATGAATTGTCGAGGACCGCAGGGGTTACAAGCGAAGCAGCCTCAGCGATGGCGGCAACCGTGGAGCAGGTGACGGTATCGATCAACCACGTCTCCGAACGTGCCTCGGAGGCCGATAGCCTGTCGCGCGAATCGGGCGATCAGGCTGCCAGCGGCGGATCGGTTATCGAGCGTACCGTGGGCGAGATCGACGGCGTCTCAGCTGAGGTGCGCGAATCGGCGGACAAAATATCGGCGTTGCAGGCACTGACGGCTTCCATTGGGGCGGTGGTGAACACGATCAAGGAGATCGCTGACCAGACAAACCTGTTGGCGCTCAATGCTGCGATCGAGGCTGCGCGCGCGGGTGAGCAGGGGCGTGGCTTTGCCGTGGTGGCCGATGAGGTACGCAAACTCGCTGAGCGCACTACAGTGTCGACACATGAAATCGCAAACACGATTCTGGCGGTCCAAGGCAGTGCAGACGAAGCCGTGGCGAAGATGCAGGAGACAGTGAGGCGGGTAGAGACAAGCGTGGCCGCAGCGCGCGAAGCGGGCGAGGCAATACGGGGGATCCGAGGCGGTTCTACGGAAGTCGTCGCCCGCGTGGCGGATATCTCCAGTTCCATCCGCGAACAGGGCGTGGCCAGCAACAGCATGGCGCAGGCCGTCGAGCGCGTGGCTCAGATGTCAGAGGAGAACAGCTCTGCAGCGAGCCAGACAGCGCAGTGCTCGGCAGCGCTCCAGCAACTTGCCGCCGACATGCAGTTGGCAATTCGCCGTTACCGGATCTGACCTGTCGAGCGGGAAGAAATCAAGGGCCCGGGCGATTTCTGTCCGGGCCTTTCTTGTTGTCAGGTGTTTAATGAGCGCGGTGATGTTTGGCCGCAGTGCAGATTGCCGACTGGCAGGGTAACGAAGTGCGCCCGAGGGCTTGCGCTGTTCGGGTGCTTTATTCGAGCAGGCTTTTATCCGGCCAGCGGGGTTACTTCGCGCGGCGTGCGCCTGTAGCCGCTCCAAGACCAAGAAGACCCAAGGCCAGCAACGCAAGCGAAGACGGTTCTGGGGTCTCGTTCTCTTCTTCACACAGACCGACACATTCATCGCCGGGGACCTGCGGCTCATTCAATTCGGTACCGTACTGGAAAAAGACTTCCCTGATGGAGGTCAGTGCGAAGTTGGCGGGCAAGCCTTTGAGGACGAAGTCGACCGAATTGTTGATGATGCCCTGTCCGATGAGGCCGGCATTGCCTGTTGCCGGATTATCGCCCACACCGGTAATGCCGTATTGAACTCCGTCCGGGGAGATGGGGTCGTCTAGGTCGGGCCCTGGAAATAGATTGGGTGGGCCGAACAACCCGAGACCACTGGATGAAATGCCGCTCCAGCCGACGCCTTGGGCAAGGGTAAGCCCGGTGTTGTATGCCCACTCGCCGCCAACAATGCCACCCGCAGGCTGGTCGTCATAAAACACCGTACTGCCGGGGGCCAGGACCGCCGAGACGCGGGTAAGGGTCAGTGGGGTTGTTACCCTGAAAAATACGGCTGTGAGGGCGTCGGTGGGGACCGTGGCGTCGAACAGACTGGTATTCGTAAGCCTGACCAAGAGATCCGTCCCCAGAGCGTCAAACGTGACGGATGCGGATCGTGTGCCGAGGCTGCCGTTGAAGGTGATTGGAACTGCCAAAGCAGTTGAAGCAAAGCCGGCCGATAGAGCAAGAGCGATCAGGCCGGAAGAAATCTTTTTATGGAACATGGCGACTCCTTCTGCTGGGTAGCGGTTTTTTCCGCGGCCTGACAGATGCAAAGCATGTGCCTGTTACATAGGTCTATGATTTAAAAGTATTTTTTGTGCGGCTGTCAGTTGGCAGGCAAAGAATGTCAAGCACGTCGACGCTTGAATGTCAAGGCAGTTATTGATGAAATGTTGTTGTAACGCAAAATATCGCGTTATTTGTCCGGGTGGCGTATTCCGTATTCCCCTACGCGCAATGCGCCGATACGGCCTTAGGGGGAACTGTGTCGGCATCTATCCCGGGATGGAGGGCTGGCGCCCTTCCCGGGATGTTGCGCGATCAGAAGTCGACTGTGGCCGAGACGATCCAGGTGCGCGGGGCGCCCAGTGTTAGGTACCCGGCGCCCGGATAGCCACCGGCCGAGGCCCAGTAGTTTTTGTTGGTGACGTTCTCGACGCGGGCGCGGAGCGTCAGCGCTTGGTCACCGATGCCTGTGACATAACGGGCACCGAGGTCGAGACGTGTCCACGAGGGTAGCTTCTGCGTGTTGCCGGTGTCGGCATATTGCGATCCCGTGTAGATGACACGGCCATCCACCGAGAGGCCACGAAGCTGCGGCACGTCCCAGTCGAGGCCAATATTGCCCTGGATCTTCGGCGCACCGATGCCGTAGTTGCCGTCCAAATCAGTGTCGAGGAAGGAGAGGCCGCCGAGGATCTTAAGGCTGCGTATGATCTCGCCATAGGTCGACAGTTCCAGTCCTCGGTAGCGCTGGTGGCCGACGATGCTGTACACACCAGTGTCACTGACGCCAGCGACCGGTTTGCGTGTCTGGTAGATGTTTACCGTGCCGCCAATCCGGCCCGCATCGAACTTGAAGCCGGCCTCGATCTGCTCAGTCTTGTATGGGTCCATTGCTTCACCCGCATTCACCACGATGACGTTGCCGACCGTGACGGGCGCGATGTCGCCTTTCTGCATGCCCTCAATGTAGTTGATGTAGGCCGATATCCTTGGCGTGATGCGATAAACGATGCCGCCGACAGGCGTCACCGCGCCGTTGGTGCTGCCGGGCGTTTCGGCACCGGTGTTGTAGTCGTAGGTCTTGTCATCGAAGTGCTGGTATCGAGCGCCGAGCGTGATGAAGAGCTTGTCATTGAGGAAGGACATCGCATCGGCCAGCGCAACCGACCAAGTTTGGAGCCTCTCGGTGAGGCCTGGGTCGTTCATGTTGCCGCCGATGAGTGCGGTATTCGCGGGTGCGGGTACGGGAAAGGGGTTGTAGATGTTGCCCGGAAAGCCCGCGAAGTCCGAAAACCCATAAGCATTTCTCGACTTCAGCTCGTACTGGGTGGCCGAGAGGCTTACTTTGTGGCCAACGCTGCCGGTGGCAAAGCTGCTGCGTACGCCGATCTCACCTGTCTGGATCGAATCGTGACGAACCGTGGCGAGGCTGTAGGTCGACGTGTCGCCCGCCGCATTGACGATTCTTGGATTGGCGAAGTTTGAGCTTTCCTGGCCCTCGCGCACGCCGAAGGCTGCCCAGCCGGTGATGTGTTTTGTAAAGTCGTATTCACCGCGGATCGTACCGAAGATGTCGCGCTCGTTGGAGAACGTCCAGGGTTGCGCGATGGCGCTTGCCGCGTCAGGCGCGCCCGGAATGGCGAGGCCCGACGCAACATCGAAACTTGGCTGGTTAGCCTTGAGTTGCTGGTCCTGATAACCGAGGTCGAACGAAATACGGCCATAGCCTTGTTGGTAGTCCAGTCCAATCCCGGCAATCGTCAGCTTGCTCTTCGCACCGTCGACTGCCATGTCGCCATCATGGTAGGCCGCGTTGAGACGGAGGCCGAGGCGGTCATCGTCGGAACGGCGGCTGAAATCCGTCGCTACATAGCCTTGGCCACCGGTCTGCAGGCCGGCGCTCACCTGAGTCAGCGGATCATTACCCGCGCGCTTCGGCACGACGTTAACCGAGCCGCCGAGGCCGCTGCCGCCCGGGGCGGCGCCATTGAGAAAGGCGTTAGCACCGCGTAGCACCTCGACGCGTTCGACGATCTCAGTAGCCAGGTACTGGCGCGGTAGCAAACCGTACAGGCCGTTGTACGACATGTCGTCCGAATACACGGGCAGGCCGCGTACGATGTAGAGCTGCTGGTAGTTGCCAAAGCCGCGCGCAACACGTACTGCAGGGTCGTTCTGCAGCACGTCGCCGATGCTCGCGGCCTGCTGGTCGGAAATCAGCGTGCGTGTGTAGCTCGTGACATTGAATGGCGTCGCCATGTTGTCTTCTTGCCCGAGCACGCCGATTCGGCTGCCGCGCGCAACCTGGCCACCAGGGTAGGGCTTCGATAGGCCTTGTGCCGACGCGTCCGCGCTAGCGGTGACCTTGATGGTTTCTAGTTCTGTTTCGCCCTTTGTCTTTGTATTGGGTGTGGTCTGGGCGTGAGCGTGCAAGGAGGAGAGGACAGCAAGGGTCAGGACGGACAGCTTGAGCGAAGGTTGTTGCATTGGAATCGTTCTTCTATTTAATTGGCTAGCACGTGGCGGGCTATTAATGAATCTATCAATGCGAATCGTTCGCATTTAGGGTTTAATCCTAGCATGGCTTGGTAGCGATGTGCGCAATCTGACCGATTCACCTAATTTGTGGCTGATGGGAGGGGTGCCACAGCGACGGACGGCCATGGCTTTGCAGAGCCGGCCTTATCCCCGGTGCGAGGGGCTATGCAGTGAATTGCTCGCACTGGGATGTCCAGGCGGCTTACCGACGAATCAATCAGAACCGCACTGCGCACAGGCCGCTCAATTTGGCACGGTTTCGAACGGTGAGGAACGAAAGCAGAAGAACGGGCGGGGGAGTCCCCACCCGTAAAGCTCAAAAGCGGGAGAAATCCGGCTTACGCTTTTCCATGAAGGCAGCAAAGGCTTCCTTGGCTTCAGCCGATTGAAGCAGGTCACGGAACTCCGCAGCTTCTGCGGCGATGGTCTCGCGCGTGGCTTGCAGGCTGCCCTGACGAATCAGGCGGCGCGTAGATTGCAGCGCGGTGGGCGGTTTTGCCGCGAGTTTTCGTGCCCATTCGAATGCCTGTGTAAAGACCAGATCGTTCGGTAGCACGCGGTTTACAAGCCCGGCGGAAAAAGCTGTCTGCGAGTCGATGGGTTCTCCAAGCAGCAACCACTCGCGTGCGCGAGCTGCACCAACGCGTTGCGCGAGCAGGAGGCTCGCACCGCCTTCCACACAAAGCCCCAGATTCACAAAGGGCATGGCGAAGCTCGTTTGTTCTCCGCAGGCTACGAGGTCGCAGTGCAGCAGCAACGTTGTGCCAATGCCGACTGCTGGGCCGCAGACAGCGGCCAGCATCGGCTTTTCGATCTCAGTCAGCAGCGCGAGCAGGCGCATGACCGGCGCACCGCCACCGGTTGGCGGGTTTTGCAGGAAGTCTGCAATGTCGTTGCCTGCGGTGAAAACAGTTTCGGATCCGGCGAACAGGATGCAGCGGACAGCTGGGTCGGCGTTTGCTTCGAGCAGCGTCGTGACTAGCGACTCGTACATCGTATGCGTCAGTGCGTTCCTCTTGTCCGGTCGGTTAAAGCGGATCACGCGGATCCGCTCGATCGTCTGAATCTGGATGTCGTCGGTCATGGCTTTTCTACGTTCGGGAGCGAGTGGTTGTGATACTGCTGGCGCAATTGCATCTTGAGGAGCTTGCCGGTTGCGGTATGTGGAAGCTGGTCAACGAACACGACGTCGTCCGGAATCCACCATTTCGCGACCTTGCCTTCGAAATACGCAAGAAGTTCCTCCCGCGTGAGTGCTGCGTCTTCCTTCTTGACGACGACGAGCAGCGGACGTTCGTCCCACTTGGGATGGTGGACAGCAACCGCGGCGGCTTCAGCAACGGACGGGTGGCCGACGGCGACGTTTTCCAGCGTGATTGAACTGATCCACTCGCCACCTGACTTGATCACGTCCTTGGAGCGGTCAGTGATTTGCATGAAGCCGTCGGAGTCGATGGTGCAGACGTCGCCCGTTGTGAACCATCCATCATGGACCGACTGCTCATTCGGGCGGCCGAAATACTGGCTGGTGATCCAGTGGCCACGGATCTGCAGGTCGCCAGACTGGATACCGTCATGCGGCAACGGCTGGCGGTTTGGGCCGAGGATACGCAGATCGACGCCGTAGAGTGGCCGCCCCTGCTTGGTCTGCAGTGCGAGTTTCGCGTCGTGGTCAAGTGTGGTATGGCGGGATTTGAAGACGCAGGTGGTGCCGACCGGGCTGGTTTCGGTCATGCCCCATGCGTGGCGTACCTCGATACCGAAGTCGTCCTGCCAGGTGCGGATCATCGCTTCCGGTGCGGCCGAGCCTCCGACGATCAGGCGATGCAATTTGGAGAAACGCAGCTTATTGCGCTGGGCGTACTGAAGCAGTGCGAACCAGATTGTCGGGACACCCGCGGTGACGGTGACACCCTCGGCCTCGATCAGCTCATAGAGGTTCTTGCCGTCGAGTCCGGCGCCGGGCATCACCAGTTTGCAACCGGTCATTGCCGCGCCGTAGGGCAGCCCCCAGGCGTTGACGTGGAACATCGGGACAACCGGCATCATTACTTCGCAGGCTGAGAGCGCTAGTGCATCCGGCAGGCAGATTGCGAAGGTGTGCAGCACGGTCGAACGATGTGTGTAGAGCACGCCTTTCGGGTCGCCGGTGGTGCCGGATGTGTAGCAGAGCGATGACGCTTCGGTTTCCTCGAATGCGGGCCAGTCGAACCGGGGCGCTGCGTCGGCGAGCCAGTCTTCGTAGGTTGTGAGGCCTGGAATCTTGGTCGAGGCGGGTAGCTGTTCGTGCGTAGATAGGAGGACGAAGTGCTCGACGGTTGCAAGTTGTGGCGCCAGTTGTTCCACCAACGGCAGGAAGGTTGCATCGAACATCAGGACACGATCGGCGCCGTGGTTGATGATGTAGGCAATCTGTTCTGGGAACAGTCGCGGATTGATGGTGTGGCAGACCGCACCCATGCCCGACACACCGAAATAGATCTCCATGTGGCGATCCGTATTCCACGCCAGCGTGCCGACCCGGTCGCCATGGGCGATGCCACGTGCAGCGAGCACATTGGCCAAGCGCTGGGCGCGTTCGTGGATGCTTGCGTAGGTACTGCGCGTGATCGGCCCCTCGACCGATCGAGTAACGACTTCCGCTTCTGGGTGCCAGCGCGCGGCATGCTGAATCAGTGAAGAAATCAGCAGCGGCTCGCACATCATGTGACCAAGCATCGGTTCTCCTCCTCGAGTGACGACAGCAAACATGGCGCGTGAGCCTGCAGAATTTGCAGGCTGGCCAGCCTGATTATTTTGATTTTTTGGTAGCGTCAGCATATTCGCATGACTATGGGTATGGAAGCCGGAGCAGGTATTACTACCGGCGGTCGACTGGCGCCCGCGGCCCGCCTGTGCGATCTTTCGACCTCCCGCAAAATGCCCTTCGACGTGCGGCAGCGGCCCTGCGCCGTCGCCAGACACTTTGACTTGTGGAGCTGCATGAAAGTCTTTGGATTCGCCGGTTATTCCGGATCGGGCAAGACGACGCTGATCGAGCGCTTGATTCCCTTGTTTACTGCCCGAGGCCTGTCCGTGTCGCTGATCAAGCACACGCACCATGGCTTCGATATCGACCGTCCGGGTAAGGACTCCTTCCGTTTCCGTGAAGCGGGTGCCTGCGAGGTGCTCTTGGCTGGTGGTCAGCGCTGGGCGCTGATGCACGAGCTGCGCGACGAGCGTGAACCCGATCTGGCGGATCAGCTGGCGCGGCTTGCGTCGGTGGATCTGGTGCTGGTCGAAGGTTTTCGCAATACGGATATCCCGAAGATCGAGGTGCATCGGCCTGCTGCCGGGCACCCGATGCTTCACGACCGCTTTCCCAATGTGATCGCGATCGCTGCCGATGCTCCGGTGGTGTGTGCGTTGCCGCGCCTGGAACTCAACGACCCCGCAGCGATCGCAACCTTCATCCTCGAAAAACTGGAAATTGCATGAACGCAGAAATGCTGTCGTTCGATGATGCGCTTGCGAGCCTTCTGGCTGCTGCGCGTGCTCCTGTGGCAGCCGAGACCGTCAAGCTGTTCGACGCCGGCGGTCGGGTGCTTGCCGAGACGGTGGCATCCGCCCTCGACGTGCCACCACATGACAACTCAGCGATGGATGGCTACGCAGTGCGCCAGGCTGATCTTTCTGGCACAGGGCCGCTGCGGGTGGCCCAGCGTATTGCCGCCGGTTCGATCGGTGAGCTCCTTGCGCCCGGTACCGCCGCGCGAATCTTCACTGGGGCGCCTATTCCCCCAGGCTGCGATGCAGTGGTGATGCAGGAGCGTTGCCGTGTCGAAGGAGACCTGCTTCACATCGATGAGCCACCCGCCGTCGGGCTGAACATCAGGCGGCGAGGCGAGGACATTGCCAATGGCGCGGCCATCCTGGAGCCGGGCCACCGTCTTTCTGCCGCGGATCTCGGATTGGCGGCGTCTGTCGGAGTGGCAGAGCTGTCCGTGCGGCGGCGGTTGCGCGTTGCGGTCTTTTTTACAGGCGACGAACTTCAGATGCCCGGCGAGCCGCTGCGCCCAGGCGCCATCTACAACTCGAATCGCTTCGTGCTGCGTAGCTTGCTTGCGGATCTGGGTTGTGAGGTCGAAGACCTCGGGATCGTGCGTGACAATCTGGATGAAACCGTCCACGCGCTTCGCCGCGCCGCCCGGAACAATGATGTCATCATCACCTGCGGTGGTGTCTCGGTGGGTGAGGAGGATCATGTCAAGGCTGCCGTACAAGCGGAAGGCCGGCTCGATGTGTGGAAGATCGCCATCAAGCCCGGCAAGCCGCTTGCGTTCGGTCAGGTGCACGAAGCCGACTTCGTCGGTCTGCCGGGCAATCCTGTTTCTGCCTACGTGACATTCCTGACGCTGGTACGGCCGTTCCTCCTTGCTCGGATGGGTGTCGAAAATCGGAGCTGGCGTAGTCGCGAAGTTGTCGCTGCGTTTGACTGGCTGCGTCCTGACAAGCGCCGCGAGTTCCTTCGCGTGCGGCTCGATGAGGCAGGCCGTGCCGTGCTTTATCCGAACCAGGGGGCTGGAGTGCTGAGCTCCTGCGCGTGGGCGCACGGGCTGGTCGACAACATGCCAGGACAGCCGATCCGCGCTGGTGATCTGGTTCGCTATTTGCCGTTCTCGGAGCTGGAGTCCTTTGCATGAAGCTCGAAGTACTGTTTTTTGCCTCGTTGCGCGAGGCCTTGGGATGCAGCAGCGAGACTGTTGAGCTGCCGGCCGGTATTGGTACGGTGGCAGCGCTGCGCGAGTATCTTGGCGCGCGCGGTGCTCAATGGGCGGAAGCGCTGCAGCCCGCCCGTACGCTGCGTGCAGCGGTCAACCAGGAAATGGTGGTGGCGCAGCATGTGCTCAAGGACGGTGACGAGGTTGCGTTTTTCCCTCCGGTGACTGGAGGCTGAAATCCATGCACCCCTACCCACAACGCGATCCATCCGGAGGCTGAAATGACCGTTTCCGTCCGCGAGGCTGATTTCGATCCGGGTGCAGAGATCGAATCACTGTCGAAATTGGCTGAGGATGCCGGGGCTGTAGTGAGCTTTGTTGGCTTGGTGCGGGGCGGCACGGGCTCCGAGGCGATCAGCGCGATGACGCTGGAGCACTATCCGGGGATGACGGAAAAGGCGCTCGATTCGATTGAGCAAGAGGCGCGTGAGCGCTGGGAACTACTTGGTGTAACGATCATTCACCGCATCGGGAAGTTGCTGCCGGGCGAGCGGATCGTACTGGTCGTCGTGGCTTCGCGTCATCGCGGGGATGCATTTGTCGCATGCGAATTCATCATGGACTACCTCAAGACACGGGCGCCATTCTGGAAGCGTGAAGACGGTGTGAGCGGCTCACGCTGGGTCGACGCACGCGAATCCGATGACGTCGCGGTCGAACGTTGGAAAAAGCAATGAAGCAGTAGCCCGCGATTCCAGGCGCAGCGGGGCGCGCCACAATCTGCCATAGCGCGGCGGGGCTTGCCGATGCAGCGCATCTCCCAGATCCGGTATCCCGGACCTGGGCAGGCGTTCGCAGCGGTCAATGCGATGGGTGGATCATCAGGCTATTTCTTTGTCGATCGGCTCGCAGGCTTTGCGGATATGCCTGCTGCCTGGAAGCCGGAAAATGCCTGTTGAGCCATCTGCTCAAAAGCTTCGCGGCTGGCGGCAAACGTTTTTTCCATTGCAGCAAAGGCTTCGGCCGGGTTGGTCGGCAATCCCTTCACGCCTTGCTGCATGGCCTCGCCAAGGTTCTGGGTGAAACCTTGGGCAAATGCCTGCGAATGGCTGGCGATCTGTGCAGCCATGGTCTTGCCAAGGTCGGTCTGGAATTCGGTTGTCATCTGGGCGATCTGGCGCGTCGCTTCGAGCATGCGCTGCGTTGCGTCCTGCGCAAACTTGGCGCGCAGTGCGGCGAGCGCCCCCGGATCCTTCGCGGCAGCGGCTTCCTGCATGTTCTGGAAGCTCTGCTCAAACAGCTCGCGTGCAATGCCGAGCTGGAATTCGATCATCTTGCGCGAGTTGTCAAACGACAGCTGGGCGAGTTGCATTGCGGCTTCGAGGTTGCGCTGGCTTGCTGCGGCCATGGCGGCTTCCGGTTTGGTGGACATGCTTGCTCCCACTGAATGGCGCGGCACGGGACGCACCGGCTTCCATTGGGACCATAGCAGGCGGACTGAAGCGCGGCAAAATGGACTCTTGAAATACCCACCGATTTCCCCACGTTGTTTTCAGACAAAGGGAGGTTCCCACATGCGATTCGACAAACTGACAACCAAATTTCAGGCTGCGCTTGCCGATGCTCAGAGCATTGCCGTCGGTCACGACAATCCGAATATCGAGCCCCAGCACCTGTTGTTGGCGCTGCTCAATCAGGACGACGGCGGTGCGGTTTCGTTGCTGCAGAAGGCGGGTGTCAATGTGCCACCGCTCAAGCGCGCACTCGATAGCGCGATCGATGGATTGCCGAGCGCCGAAGGTAATGGCGGCGAGGTTTCGGTCGGTCGCGACCTGGGCAACCTGCTGAATTTGTGCGACCGCGAAGCGCAGAAGCGCGGCGATCAGTTCATCGCGAGCGAGATGTTCCTGCTTGCGCTGGCGGAGGACAAAGGTCAGGCGGGTCGGCTTGCGAAGGAATATGGACTGCAGCGCAAGGCGTTAGAAGCAGCCATCGAAGCCGTGCGCGGCGGCGCGTCCGTGGGCAGCGCCGACGCCGAATCGCAGCGCGAGGCGCTCAAGAAGTATTGCCTCGACCTGACCGACCGCGCCCGCCTGGGCAAGCTCGATCCGGTCATCGGTCGCGACGACGAGATCCGCCGCGCGATCCAGATCCTGCAGCGCCGCACGAAGAACAACCCGGTGCTGATCGGCGAACCGGGTGTCGGCAAGACCGCCATCGTGGAAGGGCTCGCGCAGCGCATCATCAATGACGAAGTGCCGGAATCCCTCAAGGGCAAGCGCGTGCTCTCGCTCGACATGGCTGCACTGCTGGCGGGCGCGAAGTACCGTGGCGAGTTCGAGGAACGCCTCAAGGCCGTACTGGGCGACATCGCCAAGGAAGAAGGCCAGATCATCGTCTTCATCGACGAGCTGCACACGATGGTCGGTGCGGGCAAGGCCGAGGGCGCGATCGATGCCGGCAACATGCTCAAGCCCGCGCTCGCGCGTGGCGAATTGCATTGCATCGGCGCGACCACGCTCGACGAATACCGCAAGTACATCGAGAAGGACGCCGCGCTCGAACGCCGCTTCCAGAAGGTGCTCGTCGACGAGCCGAGCGTGGAGTCGACGATCGCGATCCTGCGTGGCCTGCAGGAGAAGTACGAACTGCACCACGGCGTGGACATCACCGACCCGGCGATCGTCGCCGCGGCAGAGCTCTCGCATCGCTACATCACCGACCGCTTCCTGCCCGACAAGGCGATCGACCTGATCGACGAAGCCGCGGCCCGCATCAAGATGGAAATCGACTCGAAGCCCGAGTCAATGGACAAGCTCGACCGCCGGCTCATCCAGCTCAAGATCGAGCGCGAGGCGGTGAAGAAGGAGAAGGACGAAGCCTCGATCAAGCGCCTCGGCCTCATCGAGGAAGAGATCCTGCGGCTCGAGAAGGAGTACGCCGATCTCGACGAGATCTGGAAGGCCGAGAAGGCGCAGGTGGCGGGCAGCCAGCACATCAAGGAAGCGATCGACAAGCTGCGCGTCCAGATGGAAGAGGCCAAGCGCCGTGGCGACTGGCAGAAGATGTCGGAACTTCAATACGGCGAACTGCCGAAGCTCGAAGCGCAACTGAAGGCGGCCGAAGGCGCGGGTACGGAAGCGAAGCCCAACAGGCTGCTGCGCACGCAGGTCGGCGCCGAGGAAATCGCGGAAGTGGTGTCGCGCGCGACCGGCATCCCTGTGTCGAAGATGATGCAGGGCGAGCGCGAGAAGCTGCTGCACATGGAAGCGAAGCTGCATGAGCGCGTCGTCGGCCAGGACGAGGCGGTGCAACGTGTGGCTGATGCGATCCGCCGCTCGCGTGCGGGCCTGTCGGAAGAGAACCGGCCTTATGGCTCCTTCCTGTTCCTCGGCCCGACGGGTGTCGGCAAGACGGAACTGTGCAAGGCGCTCGCGGGCTTCCTGTTCGATTCTGAGGATCACCCGATCCGCATCGACATGAGCGAGTTCATGGAGAAGCATTCGGTGGCACGCCTGATCGGCGCGCCGCCGGGATACGTCGGCTACGAGGAGGGCGGCTATCTCACCGAACAGGTGCGCCGCAAGCCTTACTCGGTGATCCTGTTCGACGAGGTCGAGAAGGCGCATCCGGACGTGTTCAACGTGCTGCTGCAGGTGCTTGACGACGGCCGCATGACCGACGGGCAGGGCCGCACGGTCGACTTCAAGAACACCGTGATCGTCATGACGTCCAACCTCGGCAGCCCGATGATCCAGTCGATGGCGGGGCAGGGCTACGAGGCGGTGAAGGTGGCGGTGATGGAAGAGGTGAAGGGTTTCTTCCGGCCCGAGTTCATCAACCGGATCGATGAGGTCGTGGTGTTCCACGGGCTTGCCGAGAAGCACCTGAAGTCGATCGCGAAGATCCAGCTCGGTTACCTGCAGCGTCGGCTCGAACGGCTGGAGATCGGCATGCGGGTCACGGATGAGGCGCTCGAAGAGATCGCCAAGGCGGGCTTCGACCCGGTGTTCGGTGCGCGGCCGCTCAAGCGCGCGATCCAGGAGTACATCGAGAATCCGCTTGCGAAGCAGATCCTCGAAGGGCGCTTCGGGGCTAAGGACACTGTTCTCGTCGATGAGCGTAACGGCGGAATCGTATTCTCGAAGTCGGACTGAAGGTCTTATCGATAGCGTCAATAGCCGGGGCTGGGCAAGCCGGCCCCCTTTTTCCGGCTAAGGCACCGTGTAGGTGGCGGATTTCCTTTTATTTGCCGCGGCAGCAGAATACAAAGGAGCATTCTTCAGGGGAGGCGAAAATGAAATTTCCGTTGAAAGTTCAGATTTCGTATGAGCCGGAAAAGGTCGCTCGCGATCTGATCGAGGCCTATGTCCTGCAGACGGCAATGGCAGATCCCGAGCTTGCCGCAAAGCATGTGATGGAACGGCTGGAGCAGTCAGACGTCGAAGGTTTTGCACACGCGTTCTTCAACATGATGAAGTTCAACCTCGACTACGAGGATGTGCGTGATGTGATCCCGCTGGACGAGCGGCTGACCATGGCTGTGATTGGCCGGTTGATTCGCAACCGATTCAAGGCACTGGTTGACGAGGGCGTGAATCAGGCCGCGGTAACTGAGTTCGAAAGCAAGGATTTCCAAGGGCGAGAGGATCGGCGTATCCGACAGGCGATCGAGCTCCTGACTTCCTATGGTTACGAAGTGAACTGATCCGAAGGGCCGCGAGGCGGCCCTTTCTCACGTGACCCGCAGTTTTGGGTTGCCTACGCTCGACGCCGATCGGCACAAACTAAGCGGAAGGGTCATTCGAAGGGGGCGTGGGCGCTTTCACAAGCGGACCTGTTTCAATGAGGGTCGTGCGGATGAAGTGCAGATAGCTCTGGATCCGACGTAAAGGCGAAGACTCGAAGCGGGGTGGCTGCGGTTCTTGGGTATCGTGAGCTGCATCAATCGCAGCATTGATTGCGACAAGCGTACGCTGGAGCTTGGATGCGTCGGGTTTTGAGAAAAAGTGGATCATCGCGTCCAAGAGCCCGTCCAGAGCCTGTCGCCAGGGCGTTTCTTTCAAATAGCAGGGCATGGCCGGGAGTGCGTCAAGTTCTCGTCGCAACTCGATTACGGCATGACCGGTTTCCTGTACGACAAAGGACCAGGCAAGTAGCCGCTTCTGAACCTCAGGTCGACTTACTGCAAGGTTGTAGCCCTGGTTCAGCAAGTCGCGTGTAGCGCTCTCGAAGGCGGAGGCGAGACCGGCGCTCCGGCGGTGCTGAATTGTGTTGACCACTCTCATTCTCAGATCGTGCTCGATATGGCGCCAGAGCCATGGCGCATTCGGTGGCATGACGACCAGTGTGGCCGTCGTAGCGAGCACTTGTGCCATGAGCAGGGCGATATAGGTGTTCATCATCCCTGCAGCGTCAAAGGCCATATGATTTGCCGGGATGGCGCCCACACTGAAGTACAGCCGCAAACCGGAACCAATACCGGCGACCTTCGGTTTGACCGACATATAGGTGCCCAGAGCGAATACAGGTGCTACGGCTAAGCACAGCAGGGCAAATCCTTCGATCTGAGGCATTACGAGAAACGTTATGCCGAGTCCGAAAACCGCAGCCAATGCTGTGCCCTGGACCATCTGAACTGCGGTGCGGCTCGGATTGGGAGCCGTTGATAGGATTGTTGCAACGGTCGCGGTCATGAGCGCGAAACGGTTGCCGGAAGGCCAGGATGTCTCGATCCAGAAGATCCCTGCAACAAGCAGCATCAAAGCGCTGCGTAGTCCGGCAACAAAGGCGGCAATCGGGTTTGCCTTCGCCTCGAAGGCATGCTTCCAGCGTTCCCGCTCGTGTCGAGGTGTCACGAGCGATGCATGGGTTTCCGCGTAGTCGCGAATATCTTCAACAAACCTGTACAGCAGTTCGGTTGCAGTGTCGAAATCGAGAAGCTGCGCCGCTTCGGCGCCAAGGTGCTCGCGCGCATTGCGGATCGCTACCTTGAGCGGCTCGCGTCGTGCGTCGATTTCTTCTGCCAATTTGTGGGCTTCGGTGGGGAGCAGCCGCTTGTCGCGCCACGGTTCGAGAATCTCACGGAGTTGATCAAGGCACGGATCGAGAGCCTTGAGCGCTTCAGTCGCCTCTTGCTGGCGGAGCCGTTCGAGCAACTGATGAAGGGCGTGATAGCGCGTGCTGAGCAGCATGAATTCGATGTTCAGCCTAGCCAGCCGACCGCTTCGAAGCCTAGCCTGCGGGTCGTCAAAGCTGGTCGCGCTGCGCAGCGCCTCGAGCGTCACTGACTGCAAAGCGAAGCGCAACTCGGCCATCTCGAACAAGGAGCGCTGGCGCCCCGATAGGTGCTCAAGCGCGAACGCGGCAAAAGCGCCGTAGCGCCTGTAGACCGCTTCGCGCAGGGCGACGATGGAGCGCTGTGGAAAGAACACTGCGCTTGCCAGGGTTGAACAGACAATCCCGAGAGAGATCTCCTCGAATCGCCAGAGCGCTTGCATGAAAGTGCCTTCCGGATTGGCTGCGGCGGGAAGGCCGATCAGGGCGGTCGTGTATCCAGCGAGCATGCAGGCATACGAACGGAAGTCCCGATAGCGCGCGGCACCTGCCGTGCATAGTCCGATCCAGAGCGCGCTACTGGTGAGGAACAGTACACGCTCTTGGCCGAAGAGCGCGACCAGCGCCAATACGACGGTCAGCCCAACTATGCTGCCAAGGATGCGGTAGAAGCTCTTGGCGAAGACTTGGCCACTCTGTGGCTGCATGACGACGAAAACCGTCGTTGTGGCGGTGGACGGCTGCGGCAACTCTAGCCGCATCGCTAGCCAGAGTGTCAATAGTGCCGCAATGAGCACCTGGGCGACGTAAATCCAGATTGCCCCTTCGTTGCGTGTCCATTCGAGCGCAGCGCCGCGGATATCCGACAGCGATGGCAGGAGTGAGTATTCACGTGCCATAAGGGCTACGCCTCTTCGGCTGGGACGGTGTTGGTCAGGCGATTATAGGATGCAACCTACTTCGTTCTGACGCGCAACCGAAGAGATCTGAATGGTTTTCATTCGGGTTGGGGCTTGTTGATCATTCACACGAACTGCTTGATAGGCGCCTTATTACTTTTGATGATTTGTTTGGTGATTTTTGTGGATTTCGTAAATGAAAGCCTCGCCGGCGAGCTTCGAATCCATGCGTATATGCTATGCAGAAAGCCTTGATGCATGGGTGATGCGTTCAGCTTGCTTGAGATCGCAACAAGAACCGCTGCTCCTGGGAGACGGGCGCAGCACCGCAAGTTCTGCCCATCCAAGGAAAGTGACGATACGCTTTGCGGTCAAGCATGTACCCAGTCGCTTCAAAGTGTGCGTGCTGGATAAATGCACAGATGTCTATGGGGTAGCGCAGGAAATCAGGGCGGGTCAGGACAGACACGCCAAAGATATGTTGTTTCAGTTGTCCGAGACGGCATCCGCCCAGCAGTTTGGTGTTTCGTACAGGCGGACCCGTTCCAGATGCAGGCGCTCACCATACTGCTGTTTGATTCGTTCCTTCAACTGGCGGAATGCGATGGCTGCGAGGTTCTCCGCCGTTGGTATGAGATCCAGTACGACCGTCTTGTGTCCCGGTAAGTTTTCGAGGAACTCGCGGACCTCAGTGTCCCCACGAAAAACGATAAAAGCATGGTCCCAAGGATCGACGATTTCGGCCTTCAGGATCGACTTGATCTCTGAAAAATCCAGCACCATCCCTTCGTCCGCGGCGCCGTCGGTCGCTATTGGCTTGCCGGCGAGCGTGATTTCTATCACATAGCGATGGCCGTGCAGGTTTCGGCACTGGCTGCCATGATGGGGAATCCGGTGCCCGGCGTCGAACTCCATCTTTCGGGTGATTTTCATCGGCTTGCTTCAGAACAAAAAACAAAAGGCGCGACTCCGCTCGAACGGTGCCGCGCCGCGATGACAACCTGCGCCGGTAGCGACACCGGCGGGTAGGCATCAGCCTTTTTTCCGGGCTGCCTTGGCTTCCTTGCGGAGGGACTTCAGCATATCCGGATTGTTCTGGCGCAGATACTCGATGACATCCACGTCGTCACGGCGGATCTTGGAAATATCCACCTGTTCGACGTGGACCAGCTTCAGCAGTGCCTGCACTGGGCGCGGAATGTTGCGACCGCTTTCGTAGCGGGAGCCACCGCTTTGTGTAACGCCGATCTTGGACCAGAACTGGGACTGGTTCATGCCGAGCTTGCGGCGAATTTCGCGGACATCGATTTCTTTGTCATTACTCTTCATAGGGTAGACCTCGCGCTTCTGAAGTGTTCTGTTAGTCGGCCGGAGTGGCTTGCCAGGTGGACAGTAATTCCTGATGGATAGTTCAATTATAAATCAATATCCTCTTGCCATAGACCACTACAGGTGGCGGATGTCACGGCTGTCTGTTAAAGACTGTGGCATTGGCTTTCGTTTTCGCCGGCCCGCGCCCTGTCTGATGCTGTATCATGCCGGGTTTCAGAAACGATTCAGAAACGAAGATGGCACTGATCGTCCAAAAATACGGCGGAACTTCCGTTGGGAGTACCGATCGCATCAAGAACGTTGCGCGGCGGATTGCGCGGTTCCAGTCTGAGGGGCACCAGGTTGTAGTGGTGGTCTCGGCGATGACTGGCGAAACCAACCGGCTGATCGGACTAGCGAAGGAAATCCAGGACCGGCCGGATCCTCGCGAGCTTGACGTTGTCGTATCGACGGGTGAACAGGTCACTATCGGTTTGCTGTCGATGGCTCTGAAGGAGCTCGGCGCAAAAGCGCGGAGCTACACGGGTTCACAAGTCCGGATCCTGACCGACAGCTCCTTCACCAAGGCTCGGATTCTGAAAATTGATGAAGACGCCATTCGCAAGGATCTCAACGATGGTTGCGTGGTCGTCGTAGCAGGGTTTCAGGGCGTCGATGAAGCTGGAAACATCACCACCCTCGGACGCGGTGGCTCTGACACCACCGGCGTCGCGTTGGCTGCAGCGCTTCGGGCTGACGAGTGCCAGATCTACACAGATGTCGATGGCGTCTACACGACCGATCCGCGCATCGTGTCGGAAGCACGCAAGCTCGACCGGATCACGTTCGAGGAAATGCTGGAAATGGCCAGTCTTGGCTCGAAGGTCCTGCAGATCCGGTCGGTCGAGTTCGCTGGTAAGTACAAAGTAAAACTGCGCGTGCTCTCAAGCTTTGAGGATAGGGGCGAAGGCACGCTGATCACCGTTGAGGACGACCGCAGCATGGAACAACCGATCATCTCCGGCATTGCATTCAACCGCGACGAAGCCAAGCTGACTGTTCTTGGCGTTCCCGATCGTCCGGGCATCGCCTATCAGATCCTCGGCCCGGTGGCCGATGCCAACATCGACGTGGACATGATCATCCAGAACGTCGGTCACGATGGCACGACCGATTTCTCGTTCACTGTCAATCGCAGCGAATATGACAAGACGCTGGCTGTGCTCGAAGGTGTGAAGCAGCACATTGGCGCGCGCGAAGTGGTGGGCGACAAGAGCACCTGCAAGGTGTCGGCAGTCGGTGTTGGCATGCGTTCGCATCCAGGTGTGGCAAGCAAGATGTTCCGCACACTGGCCGAAGAAGGCATCAACATCCAAATGATCTCGACTTCTGAAATCAAAATCTCGGTCGTGCTTGACGAGAAGTACCTTGAACTCGCCGTCCGTGTGCTGCATAAGGCCTTCGAACTCGATCAGGCCTGAAAAATCGACTTGACGCCGAAGGTCTCACGATGTGATAATCTTCTGCTCTAGTGGAGAGATGGCCGAGAGGTCGAAGGCACTCCCCTGCTAAGGGAGCATAGGGTCAAAAACTCTATCGAGGGTTCGAATCCCTCTCTCTCCGCCAAGCAATACCTCAAAACCCGCACAGCGTAAGGCTTTGCGGGTTTTGTCTTTCTGGCTACCCACCTTTCTACTCACCATCCCAAGATGGATGGCTCTGGACGCTCCCGAGGCTAACGTCTGTGGGGCCGTTCCGCCGTCCCTTGCTAGGTACGGCTAGCGGGGTGGGCTAGAAGTTTCGACGTCTAATTCGCTCGATTTGAGCGTCTCGGCGATCACCGCTTGGACCAGGGCATAGTGACCAGCGACTGGGCTATCGAGAGTCTGCGAAAGAAGTAGCCACGTGACTCTGTGGTTGAAGAGGTCGTCTTCGTGAACCCACTTTTCGCGGAGGTCCTCGTAGCTGCGCGGTTCCCTCTTCATTGAGCGTTCCTCCGATCACTCACCCAACCGCTAAACGTTCTGTGGCTGTAGCGACGCACACACTTTGCGAAGCGCCTGTGTCCCATCGATGATTTCTGTGAGCGCACCAATCTCCGCAGGCAATGACTGGGCCGTTTTGTAGATCGTGCCCAGTTCGAGGGCGACCTCGTTGATGTACTCCGCGGTGGTGACGCCAGTTGTGTCATTGACTTTGGCCGGATACCAATCGAGTTGGATCGGACGTTGCGGCGTACCTGGCACAACGTCCTTGAGGAACTCGCCCCACGTTTGGATCTGCGCGCGCACCTGAATCGACTTAAGGGCCTTTGGCCCCCGTCCGACCCACGTCCCTGGGGTGGGGCCTTTTTCAAGCCAGCCGACTTCGCCGTGGTAGGTAAGGAGTGGTGCGCCATCGACCTGCGTTTGAATAGGACCGACCAGCCTGATCAGGAAGAAAGGAACACCTTCCTGGTATGCGTTCGCGATTGCCGTACAACGATTCCATCGCCAGAGCCGATCGTCGAAGGCGCGTTTCACTTCCGTGGTGTTTTCCGGATCCATCCACGTGTCCATGATCCGCTGCCAGCCTCGCGCACGGCCGGACAGATTCTGAGTCAATTGCCCTTTTGGTTCTTTCCACGAACCATCAAGATCAGGGTTTGCCACGGGAAGCCGCCTGGCGACGCCCAGGGCCAGGTTCAGCGTCACCAACCCTAAGCTATGGTATTTCGAGCCGTATCGAAGGATGGTTTCGACCTCGTCAATCGCGTTCAAGACATCTCGAATTTGATCGTCGACCGGATCGCCTTGGCCTGCTTGAATCCTGTTCCAGCTTGTTGCCAAATCTAACTTTGCTTTCTCCAAGATGGCGAGCTGGCTGGCCGTATAGACAATTTGGGGGAGACGCGTGCTCAAGTCCTGCGCCAACTGAAGCAAGACGTCGATCAGCGTGGAGAGTCTCCCAGCCAGTTGCTCCCACGCTTCCGCTGACTGGTTAGCATCCCCGCCGAGGAGATTGTTGAAGCAGCGGTCAATGCCATCGCCCAGCGCTTCGGCGATTTTTTCGCCCATTCGACTGCCAAATTCCTTGCCAAATTCAGTCGCAGCGGCGGTTGCCGCACCTTCCAGCAGGGCAATCCAGATCATGGCAGCCTCCAGGCAGTCGAACGCGAGACAAAGCAAAAAGGCCGGCACGCCGGGCCTTGCAATCAGGATAGATTCGACCCTCGACGTGTCAAACGCCCGCGTCAGCGATCCACGTCTCTGCGTGACGAATTTGGCACGTGCGTCGTCCCCCGTCATGCCCCGCGTGCGTAGGCGTTCGGCACCAGCGAGAGTTCGCCGGTGGCGATGCGCGCCAACGCGATTTCGGCACAGTGATCCATCACCGCGTCGAACAGTACTTGGTGGGGGCCACCGTACAGATGTCGAAAGCGGTCTCCTAGCCCATTCCGCTTATCGCTAGCAAATGGGCGATCTCCCTCGACAGCTGCGCGCGGGTGTGCCGGTCTCACCGCGTTAGTTCCGCGCAGATCGGTTGGCCAATGTGTGGAGTGCGGACATCTCCAGTTTATGCAAATGGGGATGCGATTTTCCTACGACGTGTAGAACAAACCCCTTCGGTCATCGGTCTTCACGCGAATGCCAGAGCCGAAGGATGTAAATGGCATTGTTGCGGATTTCGTAGCGCACTTCGTATCGTCCAACGAGGATACGGCGTACTTCCCGTGGTTCGAACTGGAATAGTTGCTCGCCGACCCGGGGATTCGGGATCAGCACCTCGACGGCCTTGGTGAGCGAGGCCACCGCGCGGGCGGCTGCTGGCTGGTTCGCTGGCGCCAGGAAGTCATAGAGCCGTGCGAGGTCACCGATCGCCTTGCTTGTCCAGTTGAGGTTCATCCGCGGCGAGGAAGCGGAAGCGGGTCATCTGTGGCCAGGCTTTCAGCCCAAGCCAGCACTGCCTGGTGGTCGACCACCTCTCCCGCCTCAACGTCAGCCAAGGCCTCGTGCGTCAGGCGATCTCGTTCTTCCTCCTGCGCGATCCATGCCGACAAAGCCTGCTTGACGATCCAACCGCGCGAACGGTCGAGGCGATCGGCCAGGTCATCGACTCTTTCGGCTAACGGAATCGGGATGTGAGCGGTCAGCACACGGGTTTCAGGTTTCGCCATGTTGGCGGCCCTCCGTCTTGATTCAACTTTAATCATAGTGATTCAAACCGATCTCGGCAAACACGCGACAATCCCTCCCGTCCGCCCCCACTGAACCCAGTCGCTCGTCTAGATGGGTAATCGGCCAATCTCTCGCGAGCCGACAAGCCGGGGATTCCAGATTCTTTCGGTCACATATCACCCATCTGAGCGGGGAAGGCTGTGCGCGAAACCGTCTTCGACGGCACCGCGTTCTTCCCGTGATCGCTTTGATTCCGTTCCATCTAGGGAGGGTGTGATGAATTTGAAATGTCCAGCCTGCCGATCCGAGCGCATCGTACTGCGCCACGTCGGCAAGAAGACGGGAGCCACCGTGGGCGCGGTCGGAGGTGGAATATTGGGCGCGTCCGGGCGACTGTCCGGCGCACGCGTGGGTATGAGCCTGGGTGCCGTCGCCGGTGTACCGGGGGGCGTGGCCGGCGGGGTATTGGGTGAATCGCCCCGGGTTTCGCGGAGGCTCCGACTCTTGAGAAGATGGAGCCATGATGAATCCGAAACCGAAGAAGTACTCCCCGGAAGTCCGCGAACGCGCGGTGCGTATGGTCGTCGAGTCGCGCGGCGACTACGAATCGC
>JAVBUM010000071.1:0-97586 GCA_031555325.1 Niveibacterium sp.
GTAGCCGGATGTACCTCTCGAGGCTCAGACGATCTGGTCTACAACGGGCGTGGCCTCACGGTTATCAGCGAACTGCGCTACCACTTGAGCGAGTCTGGAGACCAGCCCACGAGATCCATCAAGCTGAGAACCCACGGCTTCGCTGTCGACGAAGAAGTCCTTAGTCAGCGCCTGTTCCCGCAGTCTCATCCGTGCCATTCCCACGCTTGGCGTATTTCAGATGTTCGCGTGCTTCAGGACGGCTCAGTTCTCGCCCTCTTCCGGCGCTCCGACAACAGTTGCGGGGGCAGCCAGCTAGTCAGGCTGTCCACTGACAACATTAGGTTGACTGCTCTTCGAATAGACGTCCCCGCATTACTGGGCCTACAACCGAGCGACGTCGAACTTTCTGGGCAGTTCGGCAATCCATACGCCACCCCCATGTACACCTACGCTGACGAGCAAACCGAACTGGAGGCCCAAAAGAGCTACGAACCTGTGTGGACGACCCTCCAGGTTCAACTAACGCATCTCGAACCGGGCGCCAACTCGACATCGTTGCAGCTCAGGACAATCGCCATCGATCGTCGTGACGCACAGCTCTACGATCTTGGTCCCGGGGCGCTCATCCGCTTCGAAGGGACCATCCCGGTAGCACTGATCAGCGCCGACCGCAGGAATGACACTCGGCAACCACGGATCCACTTCAAAGCGATTGCCGTACCGAGCCGAAAAACATTGGGACACGCCGATATCCGTCTTGCGTGCTACCGGATCGGGGAGGACGCTGCTCGCAGTCTCACGCAAACAGCGTTCCCACGAGAAAAACCGGAACCGGAAATCGTTGCGACAAGACAGGAAACCGTCGCGGACGGCGCACGGCGACTTGAACAGGAGCCAAACGGATTTGCACGGTCTGCTGAGCCATTTCCGACGCCCGATGACGTTCCTATCGACGCTTCACCAGCCGAACGGGCCACTTCCGAGGCGCTGCTCAGCGGAAATACTCCCTCACAAGCCATGCGTCGAATTCATGACAGCGTCGTGGCGGATATTGTTCAGGGAAAGGAAACGCGTATCACATGGGTTCCCGAGTCCGAACAGCTTGATATCTACATCAGTGATGCGCTGACACGCCAAGATCCTTGCGCGCCTCGCTAGCTCGGGACACCACCTCGCACGTTCTGACCTTAATGACCACTACGTGCCCGCGTGCGGTCCAACTACGCACCCCCGACGTGCGATATCCGTGAACGCAACGGCCCGCACCCATCATCGCTGGCCTCAAGTTCGCCCAACGCCAGCGCCTCGTCACGCTGCAGCGCCACGCCCACAGCAAGCACGTCAATGACGATCAAATGCAGCACGCGTGAAATCATCGCCACGAATCCACCACCACGCTCCTGATGCTCAACCGCGATACACACCGTCGCACGCCGTGCGAGCGGGCTTTGCCCGGCGGTAATCGCAACCACGTCAGCGCCCACGGCGCGTGCCGCATCCACCGCAGCGAACAACCCCGGCGACATGCCGGACGCCGAAATCGCCACCACCACATCGCCCTTGCCAAGGAGGCCCGCCGAGCGTACCTGCAACAGGCTGTCGGAATACGAAACCGTGGGAATGCGAAAACGGAAGAATTTGAGCTGACCGTCGAGCGCGACCACCGACGAGTTTCCGCCAGCGTAGAACTCGATCCGCCGCGCCGCACCGAGCAGCTTGGTTGCCGCACCGAGCGCATCAACGTTGATGGCGTCGCGCAGGCGCAGCAGCGCGGAGGCCGTGTTCTCGATGACCTTCGCGGAGATGTCGGGCGCGGTGTCTCCATGTCGCACCTGGCTGTGGCGCACCGGCATGGTACCGGTCAGACCGGAGGCCAACTTGAGTCTGAAGTCGGACAACCCCTGGAAGCCAAGCGAACGGCAGAAGCGGATGACGGTCGGCTGGCTCACCTCGGCATGGCGCGCAATCTCGATGATTGGATCATTGAGCACCGTGCGCGGTCGCGTAAGCACAAGATCCGCCACGCGCTGTTCAGCACGCGACAGGCCTTCACGTGCGCTCCGAACCTGATCGATCAATAGACTCTCACCACCCTTATCGCACAGCGTCTCGGCAAGCATCGCCGAAACGCCGTGGAACGTAGGGTGCGACGCGGTGATGACGTAGGTAGGAATCTGCGCCAGATATGTGGAAGAACGCCCCTTGCTTTCAAATCGCGCACGAAATGAGGATGTCCTGAACCACTCGCCCAGCCCTGGCACGATTCCGCCGCCGATATAAATCCCACCCAACGCACCTAGCGTCACGGCGAGATTCGCGGAGACCGTCCCGAGCATCGCGCAAAAGCAGTCGAGCGTATCGGCGCAGACCACATCATGCCCCGCCAGCCCCGCCTCGACGATCTCGCGCGCGGACAGCGGCGCGGCCGTCACGCCCGAATGTGCAGCAAGAGCCCGATAGCAGAGCACGATGCCCGACTCTGAAAGCAGCCGCTCGCCAGAAACATGCGGGTACTCATGCCAACAGTATCGCAGCACCGTGACCTCCCGCTCGTCACACGGCGAAAAGCTCACATGACCACCTTCGCTACCCACCGCGACCCAGCGGTCCTCGATCGGAATCAGCGCAGACACGTCAAGCTTGGTTCCGGGGCTGAGCAGTCCGATCACCGAGTCTGCCTGCGGCGTGCCGCTGCCCACCTGCATGCGCTGGTCATCGGGCAAATGCCTGAGCGCAGTACCGAGCGCAGAGAAATCGTTGACCACCCGCAGCGTCTCGAAATCGAGCTCCTGGCGCATCCGCTCAACCGAGAGCGCACCGTCACGATAGGGCATGCGAGCCAGATCACCATCGACTGGATTGGCGATCGCAATGCCGGCATGTGCTACCGGCTCGCCCCCCACCCGCGCCAGATAAGTGCGGATCGCACCGAGCAGTCCGGCAGGGTCATCGCAGCGCATCTCCTCGATCGATTCGAAGCGCCCGGGTGCGATTTCGAGCGTGAAGCGCACATTGGCCCCCCCAACATCCGCAAGGAGGCGCGGGCCATCACGGTACATTTCTTGGTCGATGTTGCGCTGCGATTGGGTACGCGGCGTCTGGATCGAGGCGGAACCGCTCTGCTTCATACTCTTGTCGAAAATTCGATCAAAACGTCATCCTCACGCAAAGAACGGTCGAATCAGGGCCAAGCTTCGAGCAATACGACGCCCACGGCTTCCAGCCGCACCCTGCCAGCGGAAACAGACGCCTCACGACCCGTGTAAGCATCAATGACCCGGTCCCCCTCAGAAAAGGCAGTCCCGACCGGGATCTCCACTTTGCCATGCGCGTCGACAGCCACCACGATGCGATCACCGCTATCCGCATCAATACGCGAGAAAACATAGGGTCGGTCCGCCAGCTTCATGTGGGCACCGCGGGCAATCGCAACATGGCGTGCACGAAAGCTCGCCAGCTTTTGCCAATGCTTGAGCACAGCCTGGTCGATGTCACGCCAGTTCATATCCGAGCGCGTGGCTTGCTGCGGATCCGAATCGACCGTCGGGCCAGGCGGCCGTGCGGTTTCGTCGCCATAGAAGATCTGCACCCCACCGGGTGCCAGCAGCAGCGCGGTCCCACCGTCGATCAACCTGTCGCGCGAAAAGAGTCGCGTGTCGTGGGAAGAGATGTATGAAAGCACGTTGTAGCCGGGCTTGCCCGAGAGGTGCCTAGCGTAAGTCTCGTAGATCGAGTCGAGATCCGAAACCAAAGCCAGCCTCCCCTGAAAATCGAAGTTGATCAGTGCATCAAATCCGTTGTCATACAACGGCGACCGGTCAACGCTGGCGCCCCAGTATTCGCCCACCATCCAGAACGGCGCGTCGTCGATCTTCTTCTCCGGGTTGCGCGCTTTCCAATCGGCAAGCGCCACAACCCCCGCCTTCTTGAGTGCAGCCCAGGATTCGGGTTCCACATTCTTGACCGTATCGCAGCGAAAGCCATCCACGCCATATTCGCGCACCCATTCCGTCAACCAGGTAACGAGATAGTCACGCACAGTCGCCTCGGTCAGATCCTTCGCACGCGTGTCGGCCTTGGCGCGGAGAAAGGGCGGCAAGGTCGCGTGTTCCTTACGCTCGGTACGAAAATCCGGCAGGTAGAACACCTGCTTGGTGTAGTCCGAGACACCTTCAGGCGGGTAGCCCGGCAGCCCCGAGCGCACCCACTGGCCACCCCACCACTGTGCCCATTTCGTCTTGCTGGCGTTGTAGTCGATGAAGCTGTGATAGTCACTCAGCGTGGCGTTCTCGGCACCGGGCCAGAGCAGAGGCAGCCTCAGATCCTGAGCGGTCTTGATATCGAGATAGCCGGGGTGGTTCATCACGATATCGAACAGCACACGTATCCCTTGAGCATGCGCCAGATCGATCATGTCTCGTAATTCATCCGGCGTCCCCATGTTCCGATCGAGCACGGTGAAGTCGAGTGCGTAATAACCGTGATAGGCGTAGTGCCGGAAAGCATTGTTGCCGCCCACGACCCAACCGTGGATCTGCTCATACGGCGCCGTGATCCAGATGGCATTGACACCAAGCGACTTGAACCAGCCTTCTCTCAGCTTTCGGGTCACACCTGCCAGATCGCCGCCGTGGAAGGTGCCGACTTCCTGCTCACCGTCCTTCTGACGGCCATAGCTCGCATCGTTGTCCCGATTGCCGTTTTCGAACCGGTCGGTGACAAGGAAATAGACGATGGGGTTGTCGGCAAAAGAAGGCGCCGCATCAGCCACACCGCAGGCGCGTGCGCCAAGCCACGTAACCAGAAATGCGACGGCGCAGGACCGACGACGAAGACGATACCGCAACGCTCGGGCAACGCGCGACAGCCGCTCGACGTGGGAGGTCACCAACATTTCTCCTCGATGACGTGCGTATGCCAGTGCGAGGCGGTCACGCCCGCTCTTCCCACGTATATCCTCGTGCAGGCAACGACTCAACCCTTCACACCACCCGCCGTCAGGCCGGACACCATCCAGCGCTGGCTCAACAGGAAGACCACCGTGATCGGCAAGCCGGAAAGGATTGCCGCCGCAGCAAAGTCGCCCCACAGATACTTCTGCGGATACAGAAACTGGTTGGCGCCAACGGCAAGCGTCAGACTGTCCTGGTTATGCAACAGGACTGAAGCGACCGGATATTCGATGATTGCGCCGATGAAGGCGAGCAGGAACACCACCATCAAGATGGGCAGCGCCATGGGCAACAGCACATACTTGAACGCCTGCCAATGCGTGGCACCGTCGACCACTGCGGCCTCCTCGATTTCGCCGGGAATCGTGTCGTAGTAGCCCTTGATCGTCCACACATGCAGAGCAATTCCACCAGCATAAGCAAGAACCAGGCTCCAATGGCTGTCGACGCCGAGCCAGGGCACATAGGTGCCGATGTAATCGAAGATCGCGAAGATTGCGATCAGCGCCAGCACGCTGGGGAACATCTGCATCAGGAGGAGTGCGGTCATCCACTGCTTCTTGCCCGAGAACTTCATCCGCGCGAACGCGTAGGCTGCAGTCGTCGAGAGCAGCAACGCAATACATGCCGACAGGAACGCGACCTTGACCGAGTTGCCGAGCCAGCGCAGTACCGGATAGGTCGGCGTAATCAGAGTGCCGTCGTCGGCTTGGTACGGAATGCCCAGCGCGAGCTTCCAGTGTTCGAGGCTGATGTGCTGCGGCATGATGTTCTGCCACAGCGTGTCGCCGCCCAGCGTAGCGAAGTTGCCCGGCCGCAGCGAGATCGAAACGATCATCACGAACGGGAACATGCACACAAGGACCAGACAAATCAGGAAGACATGGGACAGCAGCACACGCCAGCGATGTGACTTGTCGATAACGATTGCCATGTTTTCACCTGCTCGATGGGGTCGATGACCTGCTCCGCTGGGGGCGGTCCGTCGGGACAGCCCCACAACGGCCTTGTCTCAGCGCACCTCGGTGCGGTTTACATTCGTCAACCTCAAGTTGATCAGCGAAAGGACTGCAACGAGAGTGAATATGACGGTGGAAATCGCTGCCGCGAGCCCGAACTGCTGACCCGAATCGCCGAACGCCATCCGGTATGTATATGACACAAGGATGTCCGTCGTCCCAGCTGGCAACTTCGTGTCGAGGAAGTCCGGTCGACCGCCGGTGAGCAGGCTGATCAGCACAAAGTTGTTGAAGTTGAACGCGAACGACGAAATCAGAAGCGGCATCAACGGTTTGAGGATCAGCGGCATGGTGATGCGAAAGAAGTTATCGAGAGGCCCGGCGCCTGCGATCGACGAAGCCTCGTACAGATCAACCGGTATCGATTTGATGAGCCCTTGGCAGAGCACCATCATGTACGGATAGCCGAGCCAGGTATTGACGATCAGGATCATCACCTTGGCCAGCGTCGGATCCGCAAACCACTGCGGCTTCACTCCGAAGAACGAATCGAGGATGAGGTTGATCTCGCCAAAGTTCTGGTTGAACAGGCCACGAAAGACCAGGATCGAGATGAAGCCTGGCACCGCGTACGGCAGGAACAGCAAGGTGCGATAGAGCTCACGGAAACGCAGGGCCTCCCAGTTCAAAAGCACGGCGAGCAGCATGCCCAGCGATGCGGTGAGGAACACCGACATGAACGAGAAGATCACGTTCCACACGAAAATGCGCAGGAACGGCTCGCGGAAGCTCTCATCCCCGAAGATGCGCTGAAAGTTGTCAAGGCCAATGCCGGTTTTGAAGCCGGGCTGGATCGGCGCCCCGGCGGCGGTTTCGTAGAAGCCTGTCCTGAAATTCGGCCGAAGCACCTCCTTCGTTTGGACGTTGGTGAGCGAGCCATCCGCCCCCTTCGTGTACAGCCGATGCACCGGCGCATACTGGCGCAGGCCCGCCATCACCACCTGGCTGCCATCTGGCAGCTTGATCGCCACCGCCTTGATGCGGTCACGCATGGCGATGATGTCCTTCAGCTGCAGTGGCTCGCGTAAAGCGAGTTCTGCCCCTTTCAATGACCGCGCATCGACCGTGATCCGGGTCGTTTCCTTGAGTGCGAGCGCGTCGGTCACGAACTGGTCGTTGCGCTCGGTATCGGACAAGCGGATACGGAACTCCTCCTGCCCTTCCGGGTGCACCGTGAAGTCGTAGGTTTTCCCACCCTCCCCTTCATAGGTTTCATCGAGCAGGTTCTGCGTTGCTCGATCGAATTCGAGCAGGTTGCGGGAGCTGTAGTTCGTAAAGCCAATGGCGATCGTATAGACCATTGGAAACACGACGAACACCAGCGCACCGGCTACACCAGGAAAGAGATAGCGATATGCATGGGCACGCGGAGTCAGATATACATACGCCGCAAGCGCCACCACGGCGAGCGTGACGACCGCAACGATCGTCTGCCCCGCCACATAGAGGAGCGAAACGAGATACAGACCCGCAACGGCAAAAAGCGCAAGCAATCCCGGGCCAATCCAGTTGGTATAGCGATCGTTCATGACACATCCCCTGCGTACGGATGCACGACACGACCCGTGTCAGGCACGCACAAGAAAACAAAGAGCTGCGTCCAATCGAGACATTGCGAGCGGGCTGAAACCCGTCCGGAGTACTGCACCGGACGGGAACTGGCTGGCAAGAAAGCGCCCGCGCAACTTATTTGTTGAGGATTCGCGCCGCGGCGGCGTCGAGCCCCTCCTTCGGCGACTGTCGACCCTGCGTAACGTTCTGCAGTGCAGTCGCCATCGAGGACCAGAAGCGCCCCATTTCCAGGTTGTTCGGCATCGGCGCGCCATTCTTCGCTGACTCCATCACCGCCTTGATGTTCGGATCAGTCGACAGTTCCTTGAAGAAAGCCTTGTCGGCTGGAACAAATGGCACATCCGCATTGCAGGTCTTGAGACCTTGCTGCGTCAGCATGTAGTTTTCGATGAACTCCACGGCAAGTTCCTTATTTGGACTTGCCTTGTTTAGCATCGCCCCCTGCACGCCGACAAACGGCGCCCCAGCCTTGCTCCCGACCTTCGGAATCGTGGCGGTACCGAAGTTGATCTTCGACTTCTTCAGGTTGTCCCACGCCCAGGGGCCGTTGATCATCATTGCGATCTTGCCCTGATTCACACCGGCGTCCATGTCGGCATAGGACGCCCCCTTTGGCATCACGCCATCCTTGATCATCTTATCGAGCAGCGTCACACCCTGTAGCGCACCTTTGTTGTTCACACCAGTATCGGCGGCGTCATAAGTACCGTCCTTGTTCAGCTTGAACGCATAGCCGCCGTTGGCGGCGAGCAGTGGCCAAGTGAAGTACGTATTCGTATAGTCCCAGAGGATCGCCTTCTTACCCTCGGCCGACAGCTTCTTGTCGAGCGCTGCAACCTCGTCGAAGCTTTTCGGCGGGGTCTTCACGAGATCCTTGTTATAGATGAGGTGCACGGCCTCGATGGCCACCGGATAGCCCCAGGTCTTGCCGCCGGTCGTGAAAGCATCCCATCCGAGCTTTTCGATCGAATCACGAACCTTCTTGCTCGGCGTCACCGGCTGCAGCAAACCACCGGCAATCCATTCACCAATGCGATCGTGCGCCCAGATCCAGATATCGGGGCCCTTCCCCGCTGCGGCTGCCTGCTGGAATTTGCCCGGCGCGTCTTCCGGGTGTTCAACGGACACGGACACGCCCGTCTTCTTGGTGAACTCCTCACCCACCTTGGACCAAGCGTTATAACACTTGTCACCATTGATCCAGACGAGCAGCTTGCCCTGTTCGGCGGCCTGCACCGGCACACTCATCACGCCCGAGAGAGCAACGACTGCAGATGCGGCAAACAGCTTCACTTGATTGCGGACTTGCATGCTTTCGCCTCCTCTTAGTGGTCCACCCATGAACGCCACGCCTTAGCAACAGGTTGCCAGTCCAGCCATGCGTTGTATTGACGCCTGGCGCCACCTACCACGTCACCGGGCAAGCGCTGCCCGAAGATTCGAATACATAACTGCGCTGCACGGGCAGGCCGACGACGATGTTCTCGCCAACCTTGGCCGTCTTGTCGCCAGGCGCGCGCACGATGAACGGCACATCGCACCCGGGGACCTCAAGGTAGAAATACGTCGAATCACCCAGATGCTCGACCACCTGTACACGTCCGGAAAGGGTGCTATCACCCGGCCCGACATCGACCGACGCATGCTCTGGGCGGATGCCAAATACAACGTCGGCGCCCGGCGCACGTTCGCGCGCATCCACCGCCGCCTTCACGACCGCACCACCCTTGAGTTTGATGCTGGCGTGCGGGTATTCGACCGAGACAAGTTGCCCCGAAACGAAATTCATCTTGGGCGAACCGATAAACCCCGCGACAAACAGATTGGCCGGACGGTGATACAAGTCGAGCGGAGGGCCGACCTGCTCGATACGGCCAGCCGAGAGCACGACGATGCGACTGGCAAGCGTCATCGCTTCCACTTGGTCGTGCGTCACGTAGATCATCGTGGACTTTAGTTCGCGGTGCAGCTTCGACAACTCCACCCGCATCTGCACGCGCAACGCCGCATCGAGGTTCGAGAGCGGCTCGTCGAACAGGAACACTTCCGGCTTGCGCACAATTGCGCGTCCGATCGCTACACGCTGGCGCTGCCCGCCTGACAATGCCTTGGGCTTACGCTCGAGCAGCGGTTCGATCTGGAGGATCTTCGCGGCGCGATCCACCGCAGTTTTCTGTTCGGCTTTGCTCGCATTGGCAAGCTTGAGCGCAAAGACCATGTTTTCCGCAACCGTCATGTGCGGATAGAGCGCATAACTCTGGAAAACCATCGCGACGCCGCGTTTGGAAGGCGGCTCATCATTGACACGCTTGTCACCGATATAGAGATCGCCTGCAGTGATGTCCTCAAGGCCGGCAATGCAGCGCAACAGCGTTGACTTGCCACAGCCGGAAGGACCGACGAAGACTACGAATTCGCCGTTTTCGATCCCCAGGTCGACGCCATGAATGATGTTGACCTCACCAAAGGACTTCTTAATGCCTTTGAGTACCAACCCAGCCATGACAGCTCGTCTCCTCTGATTGGATTCCGGCACGTCACCGCAGTCCGCGTGCGCCCTTACTCATCAAGAGTGACGCCCGAGCACTTATTCTTTTTTTCTATTGCACTGTCTTGTGAAACTCCCCCGGTTTTCCGAGGGAGTCTCCTTTTATTGCCACGCTTCTTCTGCAAGCCGCTAGAGGCTTTGAAAAGAGCATTACCACCAGATTTCGGCTTGCGCCCCGTAGGTTGAGCCACTGGTCTGAGTCAGGTAAGCCGAGCCACCGACGTTTTGTGCCGTCCAGGTACCAGTGACCGTGCCAAAGTAGCCGTTATCGCGTGCTGCATCATTCCACTTGGCATACGTGTAGAACAAGCGAAGCTGCGGACGTGTAAAGAATCCTGTTCCGGCAGTAACAAGTCCGGCAATCGTGATCTTGTTCAGGCTCATGGTCTGCTTGCTGCCGTCCATCATGTTTGGGTTATGCGGTTTGATCTGGTCAAAACCATATTCCGCCGTAATCCCATACATCTCATTGAAGTGATAAACAGGCCGAACACCGAAGGAGAACCACTTTGCGTCGTCTTTCCTGTCCTGATAGATGATCACCGCCTGACCATCGGTCGGGCCATATTCCCACACAAGCGTATCGAGAATTCGCCAGGCCTGTTGCGAATCGCCACCGTCGCGCTTACCCGGATCGAATTGCGGAGCATTGAGCGCGAGATTCGCGCCCACTCCCTGACCATATTGGATAACAAACTTGTTAAAGCCTCCGAGCACCGGAATGAAATGCTCACCAGTGAAATTCCAGCCGTCGTCCTTGGCGCCATTTGCCACAGCCTTCGCGGCATCCGTATAGTCAGCATACTGATAGGCCACTCCAAGTTCGATCTTGCCGAACTCACCGATATTGATATCAGTACGCAAGTCATGGGTGATGATCTTTTCCGAGGCCCCGCTGATGGCCACGGGATCAAGCCCGGTCTTTCCGCCGGTTAACGGGTCCACCGCATCCCGCGAATTCTGGCGATAGGCATAAGACCAAGTCGTCGGGCCAAATACCACGTCCTCGATACCTGCGCCGGGGCCTGAATCGTTCCAGAAGTAGAAGTCATTGATGTGGACGTCTTCGCGCTTGTAGAAGCGCTTGCCGGCCCATAGCTTCGCCTTGGCCAAAGCACCTGAACCGATGTTGCCAAACTCGACCCAGTTCTCTACCCACTGGGTGTCGAAGTTGTTGTCATAGTCTGCAGCCTGCGGATTTGAGAATGCGAGGCGCGTATGGAACTTCCCGTAAGCGTCGGAGGTATTCGACTTCCAGGCATTCAGGTCGAGCTGCAGTTCGCCGTAGTTCTCGCACTCGTTACCAAGGCGATACTTGGCGGGTGCGCCAGGCAATTGGAAGCAGGTTTGCTTACCACCCTGATCCGACGTGCCCACCCCGGCACGCATGTAGCCATGGAACTCGATCGGCTGATCGGCCCATGCAGCTGCCGACAGCGTGGCTGCCGTGACGGCGGCAGCGATGGCGCTGAGCTTGAATTTCATGACACCTCTCCTGTGGTTTGTTTGTTGCCGACGAACCAATGCGGTCCGCCACAGACGATAGAAACGGATGAATTGCCATCCCTTTTTGTTTGGCGCGCCCTCATTGCGATCCGGGGTGCGTCCTCCTCCTGCCACTACAGCTCTTTTTCCACTCCTCAGCTCAACTCACGCGAAGGCTCGATGCTTTCAGCGCAAGCTGGGTGATTTTTTCCCAGTCACCCTGCTCCATCAGTTCGGCAGGGGCAATCCACGAACCGCCGACACATGCGACGTTGGGCAATTCCAGATAACTTGCGACGGACGCCTCTGTGATGCCTCCCGTCGGACAGAACAGCATGTCGGGGAACGGCCCTGCCAGCGCGCGCAACATGCCAACGCCGCCAGCTTCGCGGGCGGGGAAGAACTTGAGCGCATCGAAACCAAGGTCGCGCGCCGTCATGAGCTCCCCCGGCGTCATCACACCAGGCAACAAGGGCAATGCCGGACCGCTGGCCGCTTCGGCGAGTGCCTTTGTCAGCCCCGGCGTCACCGCGAACATGGCACCCGCATGCAGCGCGGCCTCGATATCGGCGGGGCAGGTAACCGTGCCGACACCCACGATCGCCTCTGGCACGGCCTCGCGCATGAGCCTGACGGCATCAAGAGCGCAAGACGTGCGGAGGGTCACTTCAAGGACCCGGATACCCCCACTGGCGAGTGCAAGAGCAAGTGGCGCCGCATGCGCCAGTTCGTGTATCACGATGACCGGCATCACCGGCCCCATCCGCAATACGTCCTTGAGGTTCATGACAACCTCAATCTTCGTAGCCGAACACACTGCCGCCCTGCTCTGCGCTCGCCGCAGCCTTGCGGAATACGCCAAACAGTTCGCGGCCAAAGCCGACCTCGTTGCCGGACACATCCTCAACCACCGCTTCGCGCGCGGCCCATTCATCAGCCGGCACACGCACATCAAGCGTGCATGCATCGGCATCGAGCCTGATGACATCGCCATCACGTAGCTTCGCGATCGGGCCGCCATTGAGCGCTTCGGGTGTCACATGGATCGCGGCCGGCACCTTGCCCGATGCGCCCGACATACGCCCGTCGGTCAGCAATGCGACCTTGAAGCCCTTGTCCTGCATGTTTGCAAGCGTGGGCGTCAGCTTATGCAGCTCGGGCATGCCATTGGCACGCGGCCCTTGGAAACGCACAACCACGATCACATCGCGTTCGAGCTCACCCCGTTTTGCTGCGGCAAGCATGTCACCCTGACTGGAAAAGATCCTCGCAGGCGCTTCGACCACCCGGTGCTCCGACTTCACCGCCGAGACCTTGATCACCGCACGGCCAAGATTTCCATGCAGCACGGCAAGCCCGCCATCCTCGCTGAACGGACTGGAAAGCGGACGCAGGATCGTATCGTCACCGGTGCTGGCATCGGCGTCATGCCAGACAAGCTTGCCGCTGTTATCAAGCGCCGGCACCTGGGCATAGTGTGAAAGCCCCAGCCCCGCCACAGTATCGACGTCTTCATGCAAGAGACCACCCGCAAGCAGCTCCCGGATCAGGAAGGCCATGCCGCCAGCATGATGAAACTGGTTGACGTCGGCCTCGCCGTTCGGATACACGCGAGCCAGCAATGGCACCACCCTGGACAGGGCTTCGAAGTCATCCCACGTGATCTGGATGCCGGCCGCCTTTGCAATCGCCACGAGATGCATCGTGTGGTTGGTCGATCCGCCGGTCGCCAGGAGCCCGACCATGCCGTTGACGATCGAACGCTCATCGATCATCACCCCAACCGGCTTGTGATTCCCACGCTCAGCCGTGTTCTGCACCGCCAATTGCGCAGCCGCGCGCGTCAGTGCAAAACGCAATGGCGTACCCGGATTGACGAAAGCAGTACCCGGAATGTGCAGCCCCATCACCTCCATCAGCATCTGGTTGCTGTTGGCTGTGCCATAGAAGGTGCAGGTTCCTGCTGCGTGGTAGCAGCGCGCCTCCGTGTCTAGCAGCACGTCCTGGCCCACCTTGCCGGCGGCATGAAGCTGGCGGACGTGCGCTTTCTCAGAATTGGTGATGCCCGAAGGCATCGGCCCCCCCGGAACAAATATTGCCGGCAAGTGCCCAAAGCGCAACGCACCGATGAGCAAGCCCGGCACAATCTTGTCGCATACGCCAAGGTAGAGCGCAGCGTCGAACATGTTGTGCGAGAGCGCGACCGCAGTCGCCATAGCGATGACTTCGCGCGAGAAGAGCGACAGCTCCATTCCCGGCTGGCCTTGCGTGACACCATCGCACATCGCCGGTACGCCGCCAGCCACCTGCGCGGTAGCACCGACCTCCCGTGCGGCCTCCTTGATCCATTCTGGATAGTCACGCAGCGGCTGATGGGCCGAGAGCATGTCGTTGTACGCCGTGACGATGCCAAGATTCGGCTGACGCATTTCCTTGAGCAGGAATTTGTCGCGCACAGGCGAAGCGGCGAATCCATGCGCAACGTTCGTACACGACAGCTCAGAGCGGTGCGTCGCCTGTGGGGCACTCTGGATGCGCGCAAGGTAACGGGCCCGGCCGGTCGCACTGCGCCGACGGATTTCCTGGGTCACAGACTCGAGTTTTTTCATGGGGAATATGGCCTGATTGACGTCCTTGGAGCAGCCACGAGGCGCTGCGGATTGTAGTAATGCTACAAACCCAAAACAAGGAAACACATGGATTACGGCATCGGCACTTTATTAGGACTGCTAGAAACCCTGATAGACAGGGTATAAGTGCATTCACCCGAATGCTTGCTGCAGTGCAGTAAATTATTAAATAATGTTGCAATGATGCAACGTGGACAAATTCCTTCAACAATTCAATTGCATCTCAACTACGTACACAAATGAATCAATTTTGTTGAATGTAGTTTTATTTCTTATGTTTTGATGCGATTTTCGCATTGCCGACAATTCTGGCGGGCCGCCCATGCTGGTGATGTCAGACAATCGGGCTAATGCCATATGGATTTCGTTCCAGCCTCATGAGACACGCTGAACTACCAACCGGTCCGGACTATCTTGCTATCTTGGATAGATCTCAAACCAATCGGCACTCAGCGTTACGATCAACCCGGCATTCGAGTTCTACATACGCGCACCGACGCCCAGACAACCTCCACCCCCCAGGGAGCCCGACCCATGCCCCAGACTCCAGCGCTTGATGTCGTGCTGTTCGGCGCGACAGGCGACCTCGTCATGCGCAAGCTCCTGCCTGCGCTCTATCACCTCCACCAGGACAACCTGCTCGGGCCGGATGTACGCATCATCGGCGCAGCGCGAAGCCCGCTTTCACGCCAGGAGTACATCGAACGCGCCCGCTCGCATGCACCCGAATTCATTGGCAGCGCCTTCAACGAAAAAACCTGGTCGGACTTCGCCGAACGCGTCAATTACTGTTCGGCCGACGCAACCAAACCGGAGACCTTTGCAGCGCTTGCCGAGCTGCTCAGCCAGAGCGACCGCGACCGCGTCTACTACATGTCCACCGCGCCGGGCCTCTTCACCACCACCTGTAGCAGCCTGGCAGGAGTGAGCCTGATCACTCCTCGTTCGCGAGTGATACTCGAAAAGCCGCTCGGCACCGATCTGGCCTCGAATCAACAGATCAACGATGTATTCGGCGAGCATTTCTCGGAGCAGCAGATTTTCCGCATCGACCACTATCTCGGGAAAGAGCCGGTCCAGAACCTGCTGGCACTGAGGTTCGGCAACGTATTGCTCGAACCGCTCTGGCGCGGCCAGTGGGTGCGCGACGTGCAGATCACCGTGGCAGAGCAGCTCGGCGTGGAAACGCGTGGCGATTTCTACGACAAGACCGGCGCAATGCGAGACATGGTGCAGAACCACCTTCTGCAACTGCTCTGCATCATTGCCATGGAACCGCCTTCTTCGCTCGAACCCACCGCGGTGCGTGACGAGAAGCTCAAGGTCCTGCGTGCGTTGACGCCAATTGCCGGATCCAGCGTGGGCGCCAACACCGTGCGCGGCCAATACCGGGCGGGCGCGGCGGGCGGACAGCCGGTGAAAAGTTATCTCGACGAAGCGGGTATCGCTCCCGACAGCCGCACAGAAACCTTTGTTGCGATCAAGGCGGAAATCGGCTCCTGGCGCTGGGCCGGGGTGCCGTTCTACCTGCGTACAGGCAAACGACTGCAGGAAAAGGTTGCCGAAATCGTCATCAACTTCCGCCCTGTACCACACTGCATCTTCGACTCTTGCGAGATCAGCCGTCCAGCGAACCGGCTGGTTATCCGGATGCAGCCAGAAGAAACGATGCACTTGCACCTGCTCTCCAAGCAGCCAGGGGACACGATGCGCCTCGAACCGGCGGCGCTCGATCTCGATTTTTCCACGACATCCAAGGGCCGCCGCCTCGAAGCCTATGAACGCCTTCTGATGGATGCGATGCGCGGCAATCTCACGCTGTTCGTCCGGCGTGATGAACAGGAAGCTGCGTGGCGCTGGGTCGAGCCGATCCTCGACGCTTGGGCCGCAAGCACCGAGCGGCCAAAGCCCTACACGGCGGGCACCTGGGGGCCGGCATCATCGAGCGCATTGATCGGTCGAGGCGGCCATCTGTGGCACGAGGAAATGTGAAATGGCCGCGCTCTACCTGCATTCCCAAGCGGACTCCGCCACGCTCGACCGCGAGATCGCGGATTGGACGGCCGAACGCCTTCGGGACGGCCTCGCGGCGCGCGGAGCTGCCTCGCTGGTCGTGTCGGGCGGGCGCACGCCAACCGGTTTCTTCGCGCTGCTGCGTGACGCCGATCTGGATTGGACACGGGTGACGATCACGCTTGCGGATGAGCGCTGGGTAACCCGCGATCATGCGGACAGCAACGAGCGCTTGCTACGTGAGCACCTGCTGCAAGGTCGTGCCGCCGCGGCACGATTCATACCGCTCAAGTTCGATGCACCCGATCCGGTTGCCGGCGCGAAGCTCGCAAGTGGTGCACTTGCCGCCCTCGGCGAATTCGACGCAGTAATCCTCGGCATGGGCGAGGACGGCCATACCGCATCGCTATTCCCGGACTCGCCGCAACTGGTGGCAGCGCTCGCCGAAGGTCATGACGCCTGCCTCGCCACCGAAAACGCCACTAAGGCACCACGCTGGCGGATCACGCTTACCGCGCCACGCATCGTCCATGCACGAGCACTCGCGCTTCATGTCACCGGCGCTCAGAAGTGGGTGCTCCTCGGTGACATCCTCTCGGGGAGCGACCCCCTCCGCTTCCCGGTCCGCATCCTGTTCAATCAAGCCGAGGTCGATCGTCATGTCTTCTGGTGCCGCTAACACCTATCCGCGCCTGCTGGGCGATATCGGTGGTACGAACGCCCGCTTCGCATTGATCCGCAAACCTGGTGGCCCGGTCGAGGATGTCCGCACCCTGCCCGGGGCCAACTATCCCGGCCCTGCGGAAGCAATCGAGGGCTATCTCGCCGAAGTCGGTGGCGAGCGTCCAGTGGTTGGAGCAATCGGTATCGCCAACCCGATCGACGGCGATTGGATCAAGATGACGAACCACACTTGGGCGTTCTCGATCGAAGTCGTGCGCAAGCACCTCGGGCTGGAATCGCTCATCTTCATCAACGACTTCACCGCGCTGGCGCTGTCGCTACCCAGGCTGCCCGAGGATGAACTCGTTCAGGTCGGTGGTGGCAAACCCGAAAAGGGCGCGGCGATCGGCGTCCTCGGCCCAGGTACCGGGCTCGGCGTTTCGGGCCTGATTCCGGCAGGAGACCGTTACATCCCTCTTTCCGGCGAAGGCGGACATGTAACCATGGCGCCCGCCACCGCAGAAGAAGCCGCGGTGATCGCCCAGGTTGGCCGCGAGTTTCCCCACGTATCCGCAGAACGCCTGATCTCGGGCCCCGGGCTCGTCACCCTGCACGAAGCACTCGCCGCAGTGCGCGGGCTGCCGCAACAGAGAATGACCGCACCCAAGATCGCGGACCGGGCGGTCTCGGGTGAACACCCGCTTGCTCGGGATTCGGTCAACATGTTCTGCGGCATGCTGGGCACAATTGCAGGGAATCTCGCGCTCACACTCGGAGCCAAGGGTGGCATCTTCATTGGGGGCGGCATCGCACCGCGCTTTGGCGAGACCTTCCTGAATTCTCCATTCCGCCAGCGGTTCGAAGCCAAGGGACGTTTCCAGGCTTACCTGCAGAGCATCCCTGTCTTTGTCATCCATTCGCCATACCCCGCTCTGATTGGCGCGGCGGTCGCGCTTGAGCAAACCGCGAGCCAGAAGGCATAAAGCAAGACGGTGAACCTGCCGCTACCGGAATGGTCGGACGGGGCATCAGCGCGTTGCCTGCCCTGCCCCATTTCGGTCCCACCAGCCGGACTCGTCTGCACGCTTGAGCCCCCGAACCACAAGAAAGGAAAGGAAGCATCAATGAACCCTACCCTTACCAGCGCCTGGAAAGAACTCTCGCAACACACGCGGGACTGGTCGGGCCGCCACCTGCGCGATGTCTTCGCTGGCGATCCAGGCCGCGCTCAGCGCTACGTCGCCGAGGCCTGCGGCATCCAGCTCGATTTTTCGAAGCACCGGATCAATGACCGTACGCTCGAACTTCTGCTCGGCCTGGCCGAGGAAACCGGTGTTCGCAGCCGCCGCGACGCAATGTTCACGGGCGAAAAGATCAACAACACTGAAAAGCGCGCGGTGCTGCATGTGGCGCTGCGCAACCGTAGCGACACACCGATTCTGGTCGACGGCCAGGACGTGATGCCCGGCGTACGGCGCGTACTCGAACGTATGTACGCATTTGCCGACAAGGTGCGCTCGGGCACGTGGGTCGGTCGCACCGGCAAACCGATCACCGACGTCGTCAACATCGGCATCGGTGGCTCGGACCTCGGCCCGCTGATGGTCTGCGAAGCGCTCAAGCCCTATGGCCATGAACGGCTGTCGATGCACTTCGTATCGAACGTCGACGGTGCGCAGATCCACCAGACGCTTCGCAAACTGAACCCCGAAACCACGCTGTTCCTCGTCGCCTCCAAGACCTTCACGACGATCGAGACCATTACCAATGCACATACCGCACGTGGCTGGTTCCTGGCTTCCGGCGCCAGCGAGGCGGACATCGCCCTCCATTTCGCAGCCCTGTCCACCAATACCGATGCGGTAACGAAGTTCGGCATCGCGCCGGACAATATGTTCGAGTTCTGGGATTGGGTGGGCGGCCGCTACTCGCTGTGGTCAGCGATCGGCCTGCCGATCATCCTGTTCCTGGGGTCGGAGAATTTCGCCGCACTGCTCGAAGGCGCACACGCAATGGACAACCATTTCCATAGCGCGCCGTTCGAACACAATCTGCCGGTGCTGATGGGCATCATCGGCCTGTGGTACGAGAACTTCCTTGGTTCCAGCTCGGTCGTCATCGCCCCCTACAACCAGAACATGCACCGGCTGCCGGCGTACCTCCAGCAGCTCGATATGGAATCAAACGGCAAGGGCGTGCGCGCGGACGGTGCAAAGGTCGACTACGCGACCGGTCCGATCATCTGGGGCGAGCCAGGCATCAACGGCCAGCATGCTTACTTCCAGTTGCTGCACCAGGGCACCCACCTGATTCCGCTCGATTTCATCCTCGCACTCGATCAAAAGGATCTGGACCCGAAACACCATGCCATCCTGATGGCGTCGTGCTTCGCGCAGGCCGCCGCGCTGATGCGGGGCAAGACGGCCGATGAAGCCCGTGCAGAACTCGAGAAATCCGGCGTGACCGGTGAGCGCGCCGAGATGCTCGCCAAGCACAAAACCTTCGACGGCAACCGTCCGAGCAGCATGATCCTGCTCGACACACTCGACCCGAAGCACTTCGGTGCACTCATCGCGCTCTATGAGCACAAGGTGTTCGTACAAGGTGCGATCTGGGGTATCAACTCGTACGACCAGTGGGGTGTCGAGCTCGGAAAGCAACTTGCATCCGGCATCGAAAAGGCCCTTACCGGGGAGGGTGCTGCGCTAGACTACGACGCGTCGACACAGCGCCTGATCGCTCTCGCAAAAGAACGACTTATGCTCAAGCGTTGAGTCCAAGGCTGCAGAGGTCATCGAAAGCTGCCGATATTCAAAGCGCAGCAGCCAGCACGGCACGATAGCCTGCACGGAAAGAGGCCCGCCCCCCGGCCTTTTTCATACAGCACCCTGACTGGAGGAAACCCGAAGATGTACCCGAAGCATCACCACCGCCGACTCCTCGCGTCATTGATTGCCGCAGCCGCCATAGGCGGTACCGTACCGGCCCAAGCTGGCTGGTTCGACAGTCCGCTGTTCGGCGGCTCCGATTCAACACGGCTGGCCAAGTGGCTGGAACATCCGGACTCCGGCTTCATGCGCTGGGGCGACTGGGATCGGGTCAAGGTCGACGCGCGTGGCGGCGGCGAGGACGGCCCTCCAAACCAGCAACCCGTGCAGATTTCGGCCGAGCAAGTCGCTGCGGCGTTGGCATCGATCCAATGCCTACCCTACAAGGAGACACGGGCGCTTTTCTCCGAGGATGAGGTCAAGCGCTTGGCCCCGGCGATTGCTGGCGCGCTCCAGAAAGCCGGCCCTAATGACGACATCATTTTCGTCAGCACCGGCCAGCATGCATGGTCCGGCCTGATGGCGCCGATGCTCGGCAATGTCGGTCGCATCTTCGTACAGAGTGGCCGGCTCAATGTACTCCTAGGCCAGATGCATGCGAACTTCGTTTCGGATTACCAGCAGGGGTCGCGTCAGTACCCGACTTTCCAATATGGGTCACGTGGTCTCCAGACCAAGGGCGTCCGGCTGGTTGGCGTCTCATCGGGGGACGGCAAGCTGATCCGCGACGACTGGATCGCTGTAACGCTGCCGCCAGCGCAGGCAATTGCACAACAGCCCGTGGCGCAGCCCAAAGCAACCTATGTCGTCCCGGCTGCTGGCGGCGCGCCCGTCGCAGCCCCCGCGGTAGCCCCTGCCACCGCTGTTGCACCGACAGTCGGCACCACTGCCGCACCCGCCGCCGTCGCTCCGGCCAATGATCCAGACACGGAAAATTTCTATCGCAAGCAGGAGAGCCGCCTGCGCGCACTACAACGCCTGCGCGACCAAGGGCTGATCACGGAGGCAGAGTTCCGACAAAAACGTGCGGAGATCATGAAGGATCTTTGATCTCACCATCGACAGAACGCACAAGGGCCCTGAAGACCGGGCCCTTGTGCGTTGGGATGGCCACACCCCGTAAAAAATCGCTCTTACCCGAATTCCAACCCGCTTGAATCTTTGACTAAGAGAGCGTCGCCATCTGGCTCAGGGTTGGCCCAGCGCGATGAGCCACAGACCCGCGAGCGTAGAGGCGCCATCATTTCCGCCCACCGATTTGAATGCCTGCAGCGCCTTGGCCTTCTGGCTGGCGATGTAGTACGCATAGCCCAGATGCAGCTTCGCATCGTCCAGGCGCTTCATCCCACCCTTCCTGATCCCGGCTTCCATCATCGTCAGCCCCTTCTCGACTTGGCCGTTCAGGACATAGTCGTAGCCGATGGTGACCTGCTGCGAACCGTCCTTCGCTGCGGCTGCAGTGGCATCATCCTTGCCCAGTTGCTTTTCGTCCTCCGCGATCGCCTTGATCGCCATTTCGCCAAGACGGCGGTGGCGCTCAGCCTGAGCGCCCTGCCCCATGATCTTCGTGGCCATGCCTTCGTCGAACACCTTCTTTGCTTCGAGCGGGTGGCCCTGCTGGATGGCAAGCGCAACGGCATCCTCGTATTCCTGTGCAGTGCGCAGTGTCCCGGTCACGCGCTGCAGGCGCACCAGATCGAGCGCCAGGCGATCACCCATGCCGGGCGCTTGCTTCGCGTCATAGAGCACCGACAGCCAGTACTCTTTCTTCGGATAGTTGGCTAGAAGCTTCTCGATCGCCTTGCCGTAGTTGGCCTGGTCCTTCTGCTTCAGATACGCCTGCGCAAGCATCTGCAACGATGCTTCACTCGGTTTGCGCTTTGCCTGTTCGGCCTCATATACATCGATCGTCAGCGCCTTGGCCGCCCCCGCAAAGTCACCACTGAGATAGAGCGATTGGACGTATACCGTTCGCATCGTCGGATCCTGCGCGAACTTCGCAGCGATCGCCGCGGCTTTCGTGTAGTCCCGAACGCTGTAATACTGGCTCGCCGCTGTCGTCAACAGGGTGCTTTTCTCGCCAGCCGGCGCACCAGGCATTGCCGCAGCAGCTTCAAGCGACCGGCCTGCATTCGCACCGTCAGCCGCAGTCATGTAGACCTGTGCCTTCACGCGTTCAACGAGGTAAGCCTCGTAGGGCGATTTGTTGGCTACGCCTTCGGCATCTCGAACTTTGGCCAGCGCTTCCTTGCTCTTCTTGGTCTTGAGCAAATCGAGCGCTGCCTGCACCGGCTTGCCGACTTCTGGACGCACTGCCTCGGCCGAAAATGCCGGTTGCACATAGCCAAAGCAGGCCATCATCAAGGCCGTCGCCAGAAATTTCTTGATCATTCCAGACCTTATGAATGGAGACGGGGTGGGTCGCCCCACCGCTATCGATACCGTCAATCGACTCCGTCGTGAGGCACCATTGCCGAAAATCATGGTGGCAGCATCCCACCTCAAGGCTCACAACGGACGATCGCCCGAGCACGTAGTTACATGAATTGTTCTGCCCCGACGAGGCCGATCTTCTTCACCCCTAGACGCTGGGCCAAGGCCATCACACGGGCCACGCTGTCGTATTTCACCAGTTTGTGCGGCCGCAGATGCACTTCTGGCTGGTCCGGCTGGGCTGCAATCTGCTCGAAGCACTGCTCGAGCGCGCCTTGGTCAGGCACCGCCTCACCATTGACGGTCACAGTGCCATCGAAGTCGACTTCGATCCGGACAATCTGCGGCGGCGCACTGTTCTGCACCGACGGCGTGTTAACCGGCATGTTCAGCTTGGTCGCATGAGTCTGGATTGGGATCGTGATGATCAGCATGATCAACAGCACCAGCATCACGTCGATCAGCGGCGTCGTGTTGATGTCGACGACAACGTCCGGATCATCCAATTCGTCTCCATTCCCGTTCCCAACATTCATTCCCATGTCGTGATTCCTTCCGCCTTATCGCGTAGCCGCGAGACCGGCAGGCGGTTCGGTGATGAAGCCGATCTTGACGATCCCAGCACGCTGGCAGGCGACAACGACCTTCCCAACGAATTCGTAGCGCGCACCGCCATCACCGCGAATATGCACTTCGGGTTGTGGGTCGAGCACCGAAACCCTCTTGAGGCGTTCGACTAGATCGTTGTTGTCCGGCACTTGCTGCAGGTTCCAGTAAACGTCGCCTTCCTTGCTCACGGAAATGACAATGTTCTCGGGCTTGGTTTGCGTCGGGATGTTCTTTTCCTTCGGCAAATCAACCTGGATCGACTGGGTGACGACCGGGATCGTAATCAAGAAGATGATCAGCAGCACCAGCATTACGTCGACCAGCGGCGTCGTGTTGATCGCGGATACAAGCTCGTCGTCTTCGTCACCGTCTGACGACGGCATGTTCATCCCCATTTCCTAGTCCTTCTTGCCGCCGAGCAGCACCATGTGCAGCTCGCCACTGAACTGGCGCACATGGTCGGATGCAGCCTTGTTGCGGCGGACCAGCCAGTTGTAGCCAAGCACAGCGGGCACCGCGACCGCAAGACCAATGGCGGTCATGATCAGCGCCTCGCCAACCGGGCCGGCAACCTTGTCGATCGAAGCCTGGCCGGCGACGCCGATGGCGGTCAGCGCGTGCAGAATGCCCCACACCGTACCGAAGAGGCCAACGAATGGAGCCGTCGAACCAACCGTAGCCAAGAACGCCAGCCCCCCTTGCAGACGCCTGGAAATGGTGTAGGTCGCGCGCTGCAGCGACATGCCAACCCACGAATTCAGGTCAACGTGCTTGGTCATCTGGTTGCCGTGATGGTGGGCGGCTTTGTTGCCCTCTTCGGCGATATAGCGGAAGGCACTGTCTTCATGCAGCTGCTGGATGCCGCTCTCAACCGACGGCGCTGCCCAGAATTTTTCACTCGCCTCCTTGGCCTGGCGGAAGATCTTGCCCTGTTCGATGAGCTTGACCACGGCGATGTACCAAGTGCCGATCGACATGATGAGAAGGATCACCAGCGTGCCACGGGCAACGATATCGCCCTGGGCCCACAGCGCACCAAGGCCGTACGGGTTTTCGACCACGACCCTATCGACCTGGGCAAGGGCGACGCCCGACATGGCAAGCAAAGAGAGGAGGCCAGCAGCAACGACGGATGTATTGCGGAGGATAGTCTTGAGGAGATTCATGTCTTATGTTCCGAATATATTTGAGCGATCGGTCCTTGGAACGCGGGCCTCAATCCGTCAGCGTGAATTCAAACTGAATCCACTGGATCGACTGGGAAGGCTGCCCGTTCACGACAGCGGGAGAATAGCGACACCTGAAGAATGCCTTTTTCGCGGCATCATCGAGTCGTCTGAAACCGCTGGTCTTGGCGACATCGATTTCCAATGGTCGCCCGTCGACGTCCACCAGTACTCTCAACTGGGTTGTCCCAACCTCCTCGCGCATGAGCGACTCACGCGGGTAATCCGGCGCCTGGCAGCTTTTGCGATCAAACTTGGCCGACATACTGGGGAGTGCCACTGGCGCAGGGGCTGGCGCCTCAACCGTTTGAGGCGTGGCGATCGGCACGGGCTCCGTCGGCTTAGCCGTCGTCGTGGCTGTGATCGTCTCCGCAGGTGAGGACGGCGGTGTGTTTTGCAGGCGCACTTCCGGTGGCGGAATGAAGGCCGGAGGGGGCGGGGCGAGTTTTGGCGGCGGAGGTGGAGGCGGCCGTTCCTCGGGCGGCTTCACTTCAGCGATGATCTTCGTCTCGATCGGCGCCCTCACCACTTCGACGACCTTGCGCGCGAGGCCTGAGACCAGCGCGTAGAACAGCGCGACGTGAAACACGACAACAACGACGATACCCACTGCCCTGCGGCCGCCAGAGGCAGGCTGGATGTAACTCATGTCAAGAGCTCCTCGGATCTCGCGGAGATCTCGGAAATGCAGTCAGGCATTGGTGCACCTACTCTGAAACTTATGCGCAAAGCCCGTTTGGAGATGGTCGATGTCCGGCGGAATTTCGGAAACACATTCCAAGGATTGGCCGGAAAGCCAAGTATTGTCGGCGAGGACGACAAGAAAAATCGAAAAAACGACTACTAGATTCGGAAAACTCCGGGAGAGGAAAGCTCCCCCGGTCGTCAGTTTCCAATCAACGATCAGAACTTATACGCGGCACGAGCGAAGTACGTACGTCCGAACGGATCAGCGATCCGTGGATCGTAGCCGACCTGGAAGGTCGAGTTCTGGTTCGAGAACGGCGGTTTCTCATTGGTGATGTTCTTGATACCACCGGTCAGGGTGAGGCCCTTGATGCCAATCCAGGTCAGGGCGACATCAAGCACCGAGTAGGGCTTGACCTTATTGAAGTACTGGCTACCCGGAGCAAATCCGCTGTTCTGGTCCTCATAACCTGACTTGTAGCGATTTACGAGGCTGGTCGTGAAGGCGCCGTATATCCAGTCGATCGCTGCAAGGTGCTGCCAGCGCATGATCGGGCCATTGTCGCTGTACCTACCGACCTTCTCGATCCACGCGCCGCCTTCTTTACGCTGGTATTCGTATTTCGCGACATAGGTGCCGTCGAACGTGAAGGAGAAGCGACCGACATCACCCGCAGGCAGGAGGTAGTTGAACGCCACGTCAAAACCCTGTGTGTTGGTACCACCCAGGTTGGCGTAGCCGGTATCCAGGTAGGCAATCGGATCGTTGCCCGGGCCTGCACCGCTGCACTGCGCCCTCATGTCAACGCTTGCCGCAATCTGTTCTGGCGTAAGTTGGCCGCATCGCACAATGCGAGACGCATACTCTTGCGGGTTGTCCATGATCGCCTCTTCAGGAAAGTAGCCGATCCTGTCCTTCAAGCGGATATTCCAGTAGTCGAGGCTGGCCGTCATGTTCCGGACCGGCTCGACCACAATACCCAGTGAGAACGCCTTCGATTTCTCGGGCTTGAGGGTTTGACTGCCCGAGTTGCGGTCAAGCACTTGCTGCCCGCAGGAAACGTTCGGGTTTGCCGCGGCAACCGGCTTGCCTCCAGGGCAGAGCACCGGATCGTCATGGGTGTTGCCAGAAAGCGTCTGGTAACCCGGCTGGTTCGTTTCGTAAAGCGTCGGCGCGCGGAAGCCCGTATTGGCCGAGCCGCGAATCAACATCTGGCGGATCGGCTGGTAGCGAACACCGATCTTCGGATTGAACGTACCACCGACACCTTCGTAGTAGTCGTAGCGCGCAGCAAGCCGAGCTTCGAGTTTGTTCGTGATCGGGGCGATGACTTCGGCAAATATCGCCTCGACATTACGATCGCCGGATACCCCCATCACGTTTGACAAACCGGAACCATAGGCCTGATCGGTCACGTCGTGATGAACGTCGGTACTGTACTTCTCATGCCGCAATGAGCCGCCGAAGGCCAGGCCGACCGCGCCACCGGCGAGTTCGTAGATGTCGCGGGAAGCCTTGAAGTCCCATTCGGTTGTTTCGCCGATCGCAGTCTTTGTGGTACCCGTGATTTGAGCCGAGTCGATGTAGGCCTGCTCAGCTGCCGTTGGCGCACCAAACGGATTCAGGTAGACCTGCTGGCCATTGAGCATCGCACCGTCCAGTCCCGCCTGAATCTTGCCGTAGTCAAGATAGCCGCGGACGAACGAGGTTTCCACCTCACTGCGGTTGTATGACAAACCCGTGTTGTAGTCCCAGTCGAAGATTGTGCCCTTCAATTCGAGCAGCATGCGCTGTGAGATCGAGCTGGACGCTTCAGTACGCATGCCAGCAGATTCGGTACGCCAGCCGAGCGAAACAGGATCGTTGGAGCGCAGTGTTGCAGCAGCCGGATAGCGACCATTCCCGGGAAAGTACGGATTGGCGTTGGTCATCGAAAGACCCGCCAGCGGCGTAGGCGCCATCTGGCTCCACAGATTGTTCTCGGCGTATGTGTATTCACCGGTCAGGATGTGACCACCATCAAGAAGTACACTGCCACGCAAGATGCCGTTGTACTGCTCTGTTTTCGGGAAGAGATCGACAGCACGCGCATAGTCATACCGACAAGTAGTCGGATACGTCGAATCAAGAAAAGAATTGGGCATGTTGCAGCCTGGATTCGTCGGATTCGCCGAGGTTCCCGGCGCAAGCACGGTTTTCCCATCCGGACCGACAATCGCTGTCTGCGAATAGTTCGCCGGGAAGGTCGTGCCCGACGATTTAAAAGCGAGCTCCGGACGAAAACCGGTCGAAGCGTAGTCTCGATTCGCCGCGGGCAGCGTGTCCTGCTTGCGGTAGTTGAATACACCAAAAATGTTGAAACGATTCTCGCTGAGGCTACCGAAACCACCGCTGATCGTGGCGTTGTAGTTACGGCCCGAGCCGCTGGCCCCTTCCGGCTGGTTATATCCAACGTCGAGTGAAATGCCCTTGAAGTGGCTCTTGGTGATGAAGTTGATCACGCCACCAACCGCATCGGTACCGTAGATGGCGGAGGCACCGTCCTTCAGCACTTCGATGCGCTCGATCGCCGCCAGCGGAATCGCATTCAAGTCGACCGAACTGCCATCGAGCGCAAAGTTGGCTATGCGACGGCCATTCAGGAGGACCAGCGTCTTGCTTGAGCCAATGCCGCGCAGATCTGCCTGGACTTGGCCACCGTTGGTACCACCGACCGACTGCGACGTACCAAGCATGTTCTGGTTCGACGAGAGGCGGTCAATCGCTTCTTCGACCGTTGTGACGCCCTGATTCCTAAGCGATTCAACTTTCAGGATCTCGACTGGCAGTGCACCTTCGGAGTTAACGCTGCGCTTGATCGATGACCCGGTGACTTCAATCTTTTCGATCTTCACCGGGGCGACCTCCTGGGCGGATGCCGCGTTGGCAATAAAGCCTGCCGCAACCGTCGCCCCGAACGCCTGAAACAAAGCCCGGTTTGCGGGCTTCAATACAAGTGCCATGGGTGCTTCTCCTACGCTTTCTGAATCTATCCCGCCAAGACCACTGGCAAGTGGCAACCTGTTGGACGGGCGGCGTCCATATACCCGCTCCGAACAAGCCACTAGCCCCTTCAGGCACTTCCCAAGTTTCGTTTTTCCCCCGTTGTGAAGGCACGCGGATTGTCTCGGCATACAGTTTTCGATGCCGATCAAGCCGAGAGGCGCATGGGAACAAGGGACGTGACCGTACGAAGCAGCATGGGAAAAGTCGGAAAATACCGCGTTTCACGGGTCGCCATGAAGGGTAAATAGCCTCGCCTATGTCGCGGAGCAATTTCCCGAGAATCGCGGCGTATTTCGGTTTTCGACAAATTGCTTGGCCTCACCGTGGCCGCACCAACCAGAGTGACTCAACGGCGACAGAGGGGCCCTCGCAGCGAACGGCCGGCCGGAGGCGTGAGAAAATGCCGCATCTCCAGCAGAATCAGCCGCAGATTCGATATCTCAGAGAGATGCCGCTTGAAATCTGCATTGGTTGCTGTATATTCAATCGCTCGCCGCTTTAGCTCAGTTGGTAGAGCAACCGCTTCGTAAGCGGTAGGTCGTCTGTTCGAGTCAGACATGCGGCACCAGAAAATCACAAAGGGCCGGCCCAATTGGGTCGGCCCTTTGTTTTTGTGCATTCGCCAAGGGCGGTGGTCCTCCAAGACCTCCCGCCCAGTCCGGACTACGATCAGCGGGTCGGCAGGTACAGCGTATACAACCTCGACTCTTCAAGCTGCACGCGCTTGGTTAGCACCGCGCCAATACCTTCAAGTTCATGCTTGAAGGCTTCCAGTTTCTCAGCAACCACCGCTTCGGTCCCGTATGTCTTGGTAAAACCAACAACGACCCTCGCGATGCCATCCATCTCCTTCTTCACGTCGACAACGAAATTGTCCTGCTGCGAATTCGTGCCGATCGTTTGCCTCAAATAGGCATAAAACTTGACATTTTCGAGCATCAGGTGCGTTTGCAGTGTAAGACGGAACGTTCTAAGCAGGTCTGGCACAAGCGAACACTCGCCACGGTCAGCAGCTGACTTCAACTCACCAAACAAGCGGAACAGTTCGGCGTGGTCTGTCTTGAGCTTGCTGATCAGTTCGGCGTCGTAGCTGATCAAAGCCAGCGGCTGATCCAGACCGGATGATGCAAGCCCGGAAGATTTTGCAGCCGCGGCACGCGCGGTATTCCCATCTGCGTTGCCGCCGAACAAACGCGACAAGAAACGTGGCACAAACTTGTTTTCCATTGCAGAACCTCGGGAGAGCCGGATTTGATTCCGGTATATCGTTTATTCGTTGGCCGTCGGCAGACGTTCGATGCACTCTTTGACAACACACCAATTACCGACCCCAGCCACGCAGCCTTGAGCACAGCTAGGTGCGATTTTTCTGGAAATTGCAGCTTCCGGATGCGGATTCAAGGATCACAAGCATGAAACTGTCATTGAACACCACGTTCACCTGCCGCCAATCCCGTGTTTCGGCGCGCACCTCTGCGCCGCACGTACCAGTGATGCATGCGATCGAGATAAAGGTAGATGACGGGTGTTGAGAACAGCGTGAGCACCTGCGATAGCGCAAGCCCTCCGACCATCGCGTAGCCAAGCGGCCGACGCAGCTCCGATCCGGTTCCGTGGCCGATCATTAACGGCAGTCCCGCCAGCAACGCGCACATCGTCGTCATCATGATCGGACGAAAGCGCAGCAGGCAGGCTTGGTAGATCGCTTCCCGTGGCGACATCCCCTGCTCCCGCTCCGCAACGAGGGCGAAATCGACCATCATGATGCCGTTTTTCTTGACGATGCCGATCAGCAGGATGATGCCGACAAGCGCAATGACCGTCAGCTCGTAACCACCCGCCATCAGGATGAGGAGCGCCCCAACGCCGGCCGAAGGCAGCGTAGAGAGGATCGTGAGGGGATGGATGTAGCTCTCGTAGAGCAGCCCCAGCACGATGTACACCGCAACGAGCGCGGCCAGGATCAGGTACGGCTGGGTGCGCAGCGAGTCGCTGAAGGCCTGCGCTGTTCCCTGGAAAGTACCCGACAGCGTGGCCGGCACGCCCATCTCAGCCTGCGCCTTCTGGATTGCCTCCACCGCCTGCCCGAGCGCAGCTCCCGGAGCGAGGTTGAACGAGATCGTGACCGCAGGAAACTGCCCCTGGTGATTGACCGCCAGATAGCCGGTCCTATCAGTATCCACCTTCGCAAAGGTGGACATCGGGATCTGCTCGCCAGTTCGCGGCGACGTAATGTAAAGCTTGTCGAACAGCGAAGGGTCGCGCTGCAGCTCCGGCAGAACTTCCAGGATCACGTTGTAGCTATCGAGCTGCGTGAAGTACTGCGCCACCTGACGCTGGCCGATTGCGTTGTAAATCGTGTTGTCCACGAGTTGTGGCCGAATGCCATAGCTCGACGCGCGTTCGCGATCAATGGTGATATTGGCGATCGGCGCCTGGTTCTGCTGATCTGAAGTCACGTCGGCAAGCTGCGGAATCTGGCGGAAGCGCTGGACCATCCGCGGCGCCCACTCGTTGAGCTCGGCGAGATTCGCATCCATCAGCGTGTATTGGTACTGCGTGCGCGAAGGCCTTCCGCCAACGTTCAGATCCTGCCCCGCCTGCATGAAGAGCGTGATCCCGCCAATCTCGGCAAGTTTCGGACGCAATCGCGCGATGATCTCGTCGGCCGTGTGTGTACGTCCTGCCTCGATCGGCCGCAGGCTGATGTAGAAGTTGCCGGAGTTGAAGGTTGATGCACCCGCCTGCATGCTGAACGTCGCAACGTCCGGATCCTGGCGGACGATATCGGCCAGCTGCAGCATGCGTTCCCGCATGACCTCCGACGAAGAATCCTGCGCCGCATCCGCCGAACCGAAGACGAAGCCTGTGTCCTGCTGCGGGAAAAAGCCCTTCGGCATCGCGATGAAAAGCGCAACAGCCACGGCCAAGGTGGCGAGGAAGCTCAAGAGCGTGGCGAACTGATGCCGCAGAACGACCGACAGCCCGCGCTCGTACCCCCGTAGCATCGCATCGAAACCGCGCTCGAAGAACTCGTAGAGCTTGCCGTGGGGAGGCGCCTCATCATGCGGCTTGATGAACTTCGCACACAGCATTGGTGTGAGCGAGAGCGTGAGCAGCACCGAAACGATGATGGTAAGCGTGACCGTCACCGCGAACTCGCGGAACAGACGGCCCACCACCCCCCCCATCAGGAGCACCGGAATGAAAACCGCCACTAGCGACACCGAAATCGAAATAATGGTGAAGCCAATCTCGCTCGCCCCCTTGAGCGCCGCCTCGAAGGGTTTCACGCCTTTTTCAATGTAGCGGTAGATATTCTCCAGCATGACGACAGCATCATCCACAACAAAACCGACAGCGATCGTCAGCGCCATTAACGAGAGGTTGTCGAGGCTGTAGCCCATCAGATACATCACCGCTGCAGTGCCGAAGATCGCTAACGGCACGGTAACGCTCGGAATGACCGTCGCAACCACGTTGCGAAGGAAGATAAAAATCACGCCCACGACAAGCGCGATGGACAGCAGCAGCGTGAACTCGACTTCGAGGACGGAAGCCCGGATTGTCTGCGTGCGGTCGACAACCTGGCTTACCGTCACGCTCGGCGGGATCGCCGCTTCAAAGCGCGGCAGCGCCGCCTTGATGCGATCCACTGTCTCAATGACGTTCGCACCCGGCATCTTGGTGATGGCGAGCGACATCGACCGACCATCCTCAATGCGCGAGCCTTGAGGCGCACCCGCACCGTTGAAGGCCCAGGCCGCAACCTTGGTATTTTCCGGCGCATTGACCGCACGTCCAACGTCGCGCACCCGGATCGGAGCACCGTTGCGCCATGCCAGCACCATGTCGTTCCACGGCTCGGCCTTGAACAGCTGGTCGTTCGTATAGACATTGAAAGCCTGCTTTGCGCCGTCGATCGTGCCGGTCGGCGAACTCACGGTCGTTTCCGCGATCACGCCCCGGATGTCTTCCAGCGACAGGTTCATTGCCCGAAGCTTCGACGGATCCACCTGAATGCGCACCGCCTGCTTCTGCGAACCGTAGATATTCACAAGGCCCACGCCTTCGATGCGCGAAATCTGCTGTGCGAGCACCGTGTCGGCAAACTCGTTCACCTCGGTCAACGGCAGCACTTTCGATTGCACGGCCAAGATCAGGATCGGGACGTCGGCCGGGTTGATCTTGCGAAAGCTCGGCGGACTCGGCAAGTTCTTCGGCAGTTGCCCCGCGGCAGCATTGATTGCTGTCTGCACATCGAGCGCAGCACCGTCGATGTCACGATCCAGCTCGAACTGAAGCGTGATGCGCGTGACCCCGAGCGAACTGGTCGAAGTCATCTGCTCCAACCCCGGAATCAGCGAGAACTGGCGTTCAAGCGGCTGCGCCACGTTCGAGGCCATCGTCTCGGGGCTCGCACCGGGCAGCCGCCCCGTCACCTGGATTGTTGGGAAGTCCACCTGCGGCAACGGCGCCACCGGCAGCAGTGGCCATGCAACCAGGCCGGCGAGCAGTACGGCGATCGACAGCAACATGGTGCCGATCGGCCGCTTGATGAAAAACGCCGAGATATTCATGGCCGCTTTTGCTCCGCTGCGTTCGATCCGCCACCGGTGGGCGTTTCGACGATGCCAGCGCCCGGCGTGAGGCGATAGTGACCATCAACAACCACCCGTTCGCCAACGGTAAGCCCCTTCGTCACCACGGCAAGTCCATTCGCCGAGTCAGCCACGTCGATGCGCTGCTGGCGCGCCTTGTCATCGGAATCAATCACATATGCATAGAGACCATTCTGCCCGCGCTGCACGACGGGTGCCGGGACAGTCAGTGCCTGCTCACGGTAGCCCAGGATGAGCCGCGCATCGATCGCCTGGCCCGGCCAGAGCCGATGGGCCGGATTGGGGAAATGCGCCTTGAGCGCAATGGTTCCAGTCGCGCTGTCGATACGGTTGTCGACGAGCGCAAGAGCGCCTTCAGCCAGTACTTCGTGCGTTTCGCGATCCAGTGCCTCAACCTTAAGCGCAACCCGGCTCGCACGCTGTGCCGCGCTCAAGGCCTGGAAGCTCCCCTCGGGCAATGTGAATTGCACCGCGATCGGGTCGATCTGGTTGATTACCACGAGGCCACTTGCATCGGCTGAGCGAACGATATTGCCGGGATCAACCAACCGCGCACCAGCACGGCCAGAGATCGGCGCGGTAATCGTCGTGTAACTGAGATTCACACGTGCAAAATCGATCTGCGCCTGATCGTTCCTGATCGTGGCTTCAAGCTGACGCACCAGAGCACGCTGCGTGTCGAGCTGCTGGCGTGTGGTGGCGTCTTGCTTGATCAGATCCTCGTACCGAGCCAGATCAATCCGCGCATTGGCGAGCTGCGCCTCATCGCGCGCCTTCTGCGCCATGTTCTGATCGAGTTGCGCCTGATACGTGCGTGGATCAATCCGTGCGAGCAATTGCCCAGCCTTCACGTCCTGCCCTTCCTTGAAGGCTACGCTTTCGAGCTGGCCATCAACGCGTGCTTTCACCGTAACCGACATCACGGGCATGACGGTCCCCACCCCTGTCCGCGCCACGGGCACGGTCTGCTCCACGACCTTCACAGTACGTACAGGCACAGGTCGCTGTACCGTCGCGAGCGGCTTTGTTGGCCAGATGACACGCTTGCCAGTAACGACCACGATGACTAGCACGGCAAGAATGAACACCCAGCGCATCGCCCCCCGCGCCTTCGATGTTGAGGAATCCTGGGACATCGTTGTATCACTTGTCTGATGGAGGAACGTCACTCGCCACTTGATCCGCGCTAGCTTGCCAGCTACGACAGAGCGCCTTGACCAGCGCCACGCTCGCGGCGAACTGCCGTCCCTGCAGTTGTAAAAGCGCCCGGTCAGCAATCAAGGCCAGCAACTGGGCGGCGATAACCGAGGTGTAAGTCGTAGCCCCCGCACGGTACTGTGCGAGCAAGACCCGTTGAGATTCGCGCGCCGAACGAACCGCCTCCTCCTGCGCGATCCGCTCACGTTTGAGGTCGCCAAGTGCGGCGAGGTTGTCCTCCACTTTCTGAAAAGACACCAGCACAGTCTGGCAATACCGTCTGGCGCCTATTGCCATATGGGCGTGGGCGGATCGGGAATTTGGGCCAACAGCCCAAGTGCTTCGTCCGAATCTGCGACCGCACGATCGATTCGGCAACGCGATGGATCAAGGAAAGGTCGATTGGCACAAGATGGGTGACCAGCCCCGTCGACCTTAGCTCGTCAGCGCAACCGAGAAGCCGACAGTCACAACGCCGTTGTCATGAACCGCAAAGACGCTTCCGCCATGCATCGCGGCGATCGCCTTGACGATCGCCAACCCCAATCCGTGACTCTCGCCGCTATTGGGACGTGCGGCATCGCCCCGGTAGAAGCGGTCGAAAAGGCGCGCCAGGTGCTCCGATGCAATCGGCTCAGCGGGATTGGAGAACGCAACCGTTGCACGCCCGCCTTCTGCTCCGATGTGCACCTCGACATGCGAGCCCGGTGGCGAATGCTGGATCGCGTTTTGCAGCAGGTTCGTCAGCGCACGCCTAATGAGCGAGGTTTCGATCGGAGCCACCGCATCACCGCTTACACCAACGGAAAGCCTTGCTTCGTCGAGCAGCAAGTCCAGGAATTCAACCGTCTTGCCGACCTCACCAGCAAGCGAAGTCTCGACCAGGCGCTTCGCACGTTCCCCCTGCTCGGCGCGTGCGAGGAACAGCATGTCCGCGACAATGGTGCGCAAGCGTTCGAGCTCCTCCAGATTCGATTGCAGCACTTCGCGCAGCTCGAACGCCTCACGTTCACGCGAGAGCGCCACCTGTGTCTGGCCGATCAGATTCGCCAGCGGCGTGCGCAGCTCGTGTGCGACATCAGCGTTGAAGGTTTCGAGCTGGTGATAGGCGGCATCGAGCCGGTCGAGCGCTGCGTTGAACGAGCAGCCAAGGTCGGACAGTTCGCGCGGCAATGCGGGCAATTTCAGTCGCTGCCCGGGATTGGCGGGCCCAACGCGCTGCGCTTCAGCCGACATCCGCAGCGCGGGCTTGAGGCCCGCCATGGCGATCCAATAGCCGAGCCCGGCAACGATCATCGCCCCGGTCAGCGTAAAGACCACGAGCGCCGATTCGAATTTGTCGAGCGTCTGCTCGAAGGAAAGCCCGTCCACGCCAACCATCAGCCGCAGCGCGGGCCGAATGTCGTTGGCCGGAAGATCGGCTCCGAGCACCGCCACCCTGCGGCCCCGCACACCAAGCGGGAGGTCAATGACGCCGCGTTGCACACGCGTGAGGCCGGCGACCCGTTCTGCCTCTTCGCCGTAGCGGTACGTCGCATCATCGCTCCACATCCAGTAGCGGGTACGCGGATCGGCATCGGTGAGCGCCTTCATCTTCTGCCGCGCACGTAAAGCCAGCTCCACGGAACGGCTGCGCTCGAGCATGAAGCGCACATCCTCAAGCCGGGCCTGAGCTTCCTCGCGCTGATGCCGTGCAAGCTCCTCACCAAGCACGTGGTGCAGTGCCACGCCAATAAGCGCGAAGCCCCCGATTGCGGCGAGTGCGAACATCACCGCGAGCCGCAGCGCGATCGACTTGCGCATCAGGCCGCACCACCCTCCACACTGCGCTCTTCAAGAACATAGCCCATGCCGCGGATCGTATGCAGAAGCGGGCGCACGAACGGCACATCGATCTTGGTGCGCAGGCGTTTGATCGCGACCTCGACGACGTTGGTATTGCTATCGAAGTTCATATCCCAGACCAACTCTGCAATCTGCGTCTTGGAGAGGATTTCCCCTTGGTGGCGCGCGAGCACGGTCAGTAGCGCGAATTCCTTTGCGGTGAGATCGATCCGCTGGTTTTCGCGCGTCGCACGACGCGAGATGAGATCCACCGTAAGGCTGCCCACGCGCAACAGCGTCAGTTCCTGCGAGCGGCCACGCCTCGTAAGCGCCTGTAGCCGCGCAACCAGCTCCATGAACGAGAACGGCTTCACCAGATAGTCATCGGCACCGGCTCGCAAGCCCCGCACGCGGTCCTCCACGCCATCACGTGCCGTCAGCATAATGACAGGTGTATTTTTTACCGTACGCAGCGAACGCAGGATCTCGAAACCATCGACGCCTGGCAGCATCACGTCGAGCACAATCACATCAAAGTCGTAGTGCAGCGCCAGATGCTGGCCGTCAATACCGTCATAGGCGACATCTACCACACAGCCTTGCTCCGCCAATCCCTGCGAGAGGTAGTCTGCTGTCTTGCGCTCATCCTCGACGATCAGGACTTTCATTCGCCTGGCGCCCCGGTGGCTACGAAGGGCTCATCGTGCCGCGCCACCTGCCCGCTGGCTTTCCGCCGCACATACCAATAGTGAGCGCGATCGAGATATAGATAGATGATCGGAGTGCTAAAGAGCGTGAGCATCTGCGAGAGGATGAGGCCGCCGACCATCGCGTAGCCGAGCGGCCGCCTCAGTTCGGATCCGGCCCCGTGGCCGAGCATCAGCGGCAAACCGGCGAGCAGCGCGCACATCGTGGTCATCATGATCGGCCGGAAACGCAGCACGCAAGCCTTGTAGATGGCGTCACGGGGCGAAAGCCCTTCGTCACGCTCGGAAGTCAGCGCGAAGTCGACCATCATGATGCCGTTCTTCTTCACGATGCCGATCAGCAGGATGATGCCGATGAGCGCGATCACCGTCAGCTCGTAACCACCCGCCATCAGGATGAGGAGCGCCCCAACGCCGGCCGAAGGCAGCGTAGAGAGGATCGTGAGGGGATGGATGTAGCTCTCGTAGAGCAGCCCCAGCACGATGTACACCGCAACGAGCGCAGCCAGGATCAGGTACGGCTGGGTGCGCAGCGAGTCGCTGAAGGCCTGCGCTGTTCCCTGGAAAGTACCCGACAGCGTAGCCGGCACGCCCATCTCAGCCTGCGCCTTCTGAATCGCCGCTACCGCCTGTCCGAGCGCGACACCTGGAGCAAGGTTGAAAGAAAGGGTAACGCCCGGAAACTGACCTTGGTGATTCACCGCCAGATAGCCGGTCTTGCTGGTATCGACCTTCACGAAGGTGGACAGCGGAATCTGCTGGCCGTTAAGCGGAGAGGTCACGTAAATCCTCGAAAAGAGTGCAGGATCCTTCTGTAACGCTGGCGTGACCTCCAGGATCACGTTGTAGCTGTTGAGCTGCGTGAAGTACTGCGCCACTTGGCGCTGGCCGATCGCGTCGTAGATGGTGTTGTCGACAAGCGCAGGCGTGATGCCATAGCTCGAAGCACGCTCACGATCGATCGTGAGGATCGCGGTCGGCGCAGCATTCTGCTGGTCGGAGGTCACGTCGGTCAGCTCATCGAGCTTGCGGAAGCGAGCGAGCAGTTTCGGCGCCCATTCGTTGAGTTCCGCAAGATTCGAATCCGTCAGGGTGTACTGGTACTGCGTGCGGGCCATGCGGCCACCGACCGAAAGATCCTGCCCTGCCTGCATAAAGAGCGTGATACCACCTACCTTCGCAAGCAGGGGACGCAGGCGCGCAATCACTTCATCGGCCGTTGACGTGCGGCCTTCGTCGATCGGCCTGAGCGAGATGTAGAAGTTGCCCGAGTTGAACGTCGATGCACCGGCCTGCATGCCAAAGCTCTGCACATCAGGATCCTGGCGGATGATATCGGCCACCTGAAGCATGCGTCCGTGCATGATTTCGGACGACGAATCCTGTGCGGAGTCAGCCGAACCAAACACGAAACCCGTGTCCTGCTGCGGGAAGAAGCCCTTTGGGATGATGACAAACAGCACAATCGTGGCAGCAACCGTGAGGATGAACGACAGCAGCGTCGCGAACGAATGCCGCAGCACGAATGCAAGGCCACGCTCGTATCCATGCAACATGCCGTCAAAACCACGCTCGAACAGCACGAACAGCCTACCGTGCCGCGCTGCGTCCTTGCCACTTTCGTGGGGCTTGAGGAACTTCGCGCAGAGCATCGGAGTCAGCGTCAGCGTCAGTGCAACCGACACCATGATCGTGAGCGTCACTGTCACGGCGAATTCGCGGAACAACCGTCCGACCACACCGCCCATCAGGAGCAACGGGATGAACACGGCGACCAACGAAACCGAGATCGAGACGATCGTAAAACTGATCTCGCTTGCACCCTGCAACGCAGCCTGAAGCGGTTTCATGCCGTTTTCAACATGGCGGTAGATGTTTTCCAGCATGACAATCGCGTCATCCACGACAAAGCCCACGGCAATAGTCAGTGCCATCAGCGAAAGGTTGTCAAGGCTATAGCCGACGACATACATCACCGCCGCAGTGCCGAAGATCGCAAGCGGCACCGTAACGCTCGGAATCACCGTTACCGTGACGTTACGCAGAAAGATGAAGATCACCGCAACAACGAGCGCAATCGAAAGGACGAGCGTGAACTCGACATCCTTCACCGAGGCACGGATCGTCTGCGTGCGGTCGGCAACTTGGCTCACCTTTACACTCGGCGGAATCGCAGCCTCAAGTCTTGGCAGCGCCGCCTTGATCCGGTCAACCGTTTCGATGACGTTCGCGCCTGGCATCTTGGTGATCGCAAGCAGGATGGTGCGGCCATCCTGCAGCGTGTTCGATGGCTCAACCGCCGCGCCACGGAACGCCCATGCTGCGACCTTCACGTTTTCAGGTGCGTCGACCGCCACGCCGATATCGCGCACGCGGATCGGCGCACCGTTGCGCCATGCAAGCACGACGTCATTCCATGGCTTGGCCTTGAACAACTGGTCGTTGGTGTAGACGTTGAATGCCTGTGCGGTCCCGTCGATCGTGCCGGTCGGAGCGCTGATCGTGGTGTTGGCAATGACGCCGCGAATCTCCTCGAGCGAGAGGTTCATCGCACGCAGCTTGCCCGGATCGGCCTGGATGCGCACAGAGGGTTTTTGCGCGCCAAAAATGTTGACCAGCCCGACTCCTTCGATACGCGAGAGTTGCTGCGCGAGGACGTTGTCGGCGTAGTCGTTCACCTCCGTCAGGGGGAGCACTTTCGATTGCACCGCGAGGATCAGCACCGGCGCATCGGCGGGATTGATCTTGCGAAAGCTCGGCGGACTCGGCAGGTTCTTGGGAAGCTGGCCCGAGGCGGCATTGATCGCGGTCTGTACGTCAAGCGCAGCGCCGTCGATGTTACGGTTGAGGTCGAACTGCAGCGTGATTTGCGAGAGCCCGAGCGAACTGGTCGACGTCATCTGCGCCAACCCGGGAATCAGCGAGAACTGCCGTTCGAGCGGCTGCGCGACATTGGCCGCCATCATCTCTGGGCTCGCACCAGGTAGTCGGCCCGACACCTGGATCGTCGGAAAGTCCACCTGCGGCAGTGGCGCCACCGGCAACAACGGCCAAGCCACAAGACCGACGAGTAACACCGCGATCGCCAGCAGCATGGTACCGATCGGGCGCTTGATGAAAGTCGCCGAGATGCTCATGACTCACCCGTGCGCGACTGCGCCTGTGCTTGGTTTTGGTTGCCCGCCGGCTGCATTTCGACGATCTGTGCGCCCGGCGTCAGGCGATACTGACCGTCCACCACCACACGGTCACCCGCCTTGAGACCACGCGTGACGACGGAAACGCCTGCGTCGGTACCAGCGACTTCCACCGACTGCATCCGCACCGTGCCATCAGCACCGACAACGTAGGCGAAGAAACCGTCCTGCCCGCGCTGCACCACAGGCGCAGGAACTGTCAACGCCCGGTCACGCTTGCCAAGCACGATGCGCGCCTCAACCGACTGACCGGGCCAAAGCACGTGGTTCGGGTTAGGAAAATGCGCCTTGAGCGTGATGGTGCCAGTCGAGCTGTCGATTTGATTGTTGACCAACACGAGCCGCCCGGTCGCCAGCACTTCGTGCGTATTGCGGTCGAGGGCCTTCACGGCCAGTGGCTCCGTGCTCGCATGCAGCGCGTCATTGACCGCCCGAAAACTCGCCTCTGGCAGCGTGAATTGCACCGCGATCGGGTCGATCTGGTTGATCACAACGAGGCCGTTCGGATCGGATGCATGCACGATATTGCCGGGATCCACCAGGCGAGCTCCCGCGCGACCGCTGATCGGAGCGGCGATTGTCGTGTAGCCGAGATTCACTTTCGCGAATTCGATCTGCGCATTGTCATTCTTGATCGTCGCTTCGAGCTGGCGCACCGTTGCACGCTGCGTATCGAGCTGCTGGCGTGTGGTTGCGTCTTCCTTGATCAACGCCTCATAGCGCGCAAGATCGGCACGCGCATTGGCCAGCAGGGCCTCATCCTTCGCCTTCTGTGCCGTGATCTGAGCAAGCTGGGCCTGATAGGTGCGCGGATCAATATGCGCAAGCAATTGCCCTGCCCGTACGTCCTGGCCCTCCTTGAACTCCACGCGGTCGAGCTGGCCGTCGATACGCGGCTTGACTGTCACCGACATCACTGGCAGCACATTGCCGATGCCGCTCTCGGAAACCGCCACTGTCTCTTCACGTACCACTACGGTACGAACAGGAACTGGGCGCGCGGCCTGCTTCGGCGAGGCCATGGGCGTGACGACTTTCTTCACCAGCAGCGCCAGCACGACCAACATCACGATCCCGACGATCCAGCGCACGGTATGCCTGGGCTTGGAGGAATAGGTTTGCGCGTCCATCTTTGTCTTACTCACGAAAATTGGACGCCGCCTCAGGCGACGTTTCACCGTTGGTGCTCCAGCCGCCCCCGAGCGCTTTGATGAGCGCAATACTTGCAGCGAACTGGCGGCCCTGGACTTGCAGCACAGCGCGGTCTGCCGATAAGGCCAGCGATTGCGAAGTGATGACTGAGGTGTAGTTGGTGGTACCGGCGCGGTATTGCGCGAGCAACACGCGTTCAGATTCGCGCGCGGAACGCGCGGCTTCTGCCTGCGCCTGACGCTCGGTTTCGAGATCACTGAGCGCGGCAAGGTTGTCTTCGACCTCCTGGAAACCCGCCAACACGGTCTGACGATAGTTCGCGGCGGCGGCATCGAATGCTGCACGCGCCTGACTCACCTGCGCGCTGCGCGCACCGCCATCGAACAATGTGGCCGCAAGCGAAGCGCCAAGCGCCCATACGCGTTCAGGGGTCGAGAACCACGGCCCCAGACCGAGCCCCTGATAGCCGCCCGAAGCGCCCAACGTGAGATTCGGATACCACGCCGCGACGGCCACACCGATCTTCGCATTAGCTGCGGCGACGCGACGCTCCGCAGCGGCCACATCGGGCCGCCGTTCGAGCAGAACGGACGGCACGCCGACCGGTGTCTGCGGTAACGTGGCCGCCAGCGGAGCGGGCTGGATCGCAAACGCAGCGGGCGCACGACCAAGGAGCACGGCGAGCGCGTGTTCGATCTGGCGCCGCGTGAGATCAACATCAACCGCCTGGGCCTGAGCCGAAGCCAGCGTATTGCGTGCCAGCGCCACATCAGACGCCGTCACCACACCAGCTCGGTATTGCGCCTGGGTTAGCGCGAGCGACTTCTGATAACCCTCGATGGTGCGGGCAAAGAGTGCCTTCTGCTCGTCGGCGAGCCGCAGTTGGAGATAGTTGTTGACTACCGCCGCCTGCACCGCGAGCCGCGCCGCGGCGAGATCGCTGGCGCTGGCTTCCGCACTAGCCAAGGCCGATTCCGTCCTGCGCCGTACGCCGCCCCAGAGGTCCGGCTCCCACGATGCTTGCAGCGACCAGCCATGGGTATCACCCATCACCGGTGCGCCATTGCTCTGCGTCCGTGCCCGCTGGACCGAAGCACCCAACCCCACGGTCGGAAAGAACGCGGCGCGTGCGCCTTGCACAAGCGCCTGTGCTTCGCGGTACTGGGCCTCTGCCTGCTGCACGGTCTGGTTAGAGCGATTGGCTTCGTCCACCAGCGCATCAAGTTCTCTGTCACCAAAGGCCATCCACCATGCGGTACCGGAATCGGACGTGGCGGGGGTGGCAGGCCTCCATAGGCCACTTTCCTTGAAGGCGGCCTGCTCAGTGCCAGGAGGTGGCGCGGGCCGCACATAATCCGGCCCCACCGTACAACCAGCCAGAAGCGCCGCAATCGCGGCAACAAGCAATGAACGCATGATCTCAGGGGAACTCGGGATCTCTTGAATCTAGTCCCTGCGTCAGTACGGTACGCTGACAGCAAGATGACAACCGTGACAGGTTTCCGTCAGCCTAACGCCCGCATGTACGGCGTGCGCCTTACGGTCATTGAAGATTGCCGACGCCCGGTCTCGATTTGCCCGGGCGTCGCGGAGCCCTTACAATCGCGCGCAGTTCCGCGCGCCAGAACGAATTTCCGAAGCCCCGAAGAACACGCTTCTTCGGGGCTTTTTGCATAGGCCCTGCCCGGCCGCGCGCGGCCCCGGGCGGGTCATTGAACGGAACCCGCCCAGTGAGCATCAAGTCAGACAAGTGGATCCGCCGCATGGCGGACCAGCACAAGATGATCGAACCCTTCGCACCGGAGCTCGTCCGCTCGGTCAATGGTCATCGCATCGTGTCCTACGGCACCTCAAGCTACGGCTATGACGTGCGTGTGGCGAACGAATTCAAGGTCTTCACGAACATCAATTCAACGATCGTCGACCCCAAGGCATTCGACGACAAAACCTTCGTCGACTTCACCGGCGACTACTGCATCATCCCGCCGAACTCCTTCGCGCTCGCACGTACGGTCGAGTACTTCCGCGTTCCGCGCAATGTCCTGACGGTATGCCTCGGAAAGAGCACCTATGCGCGCTGCGGCATCATCGTGAACGTCACGCCGCTCGAACCCGAGTGGGAAGGCCACGTCACGCTGGAGTTTTCGAACACCACACCGCTGCCCGCCAAGATCTACGCCAACGAAGGCGTGGCGCAGATGCTGTTCTTCGAGTCCGACGAAGTCTGTGAGACCTCCTACAAGGACCGCGGCGGCAAATACCTCGGCCAGACGGGCGTCACGCTGCCGAAGATCTAAGGCCAGTCCCTTTAGATCTCGATACAAGAGGCCGCAGGCAGGACGCTTGCGGCCTTTCTTGTCGACATTGGAACGCTTCGGGGATCGGCGGACGCCTGCGTATCGTTTCTCGGCGACCGATAGGAAAGCGCGTGACATGACATCCCTACTTGCAGCCCTTGGCGGCCTGGCGATCATATTTGTCTTGGCCGAAGCATATGCCAGACACATCTTAAAAAACCGGCCATCCAGCCAGCACTTTTCAGGTGGAGCGCCAGGAGAAATTGCCGAGAGATTTTTCCGTAACACGGAAAACATCGAGAGCCTGTCTCTGAGTGACGTGTTCAACGAATTGGGACAGCCGAGAGACTGCGACGATTGGGACTTCGGCCGGCTCAACTACACCTGGAAAAGCAAGAGTCGGTGCGTCAGGGTCTACACGGTCAGCGACCGAATCGAAGCCATCCATCTTATCGATCCCGCGAATATCGAACGATTCGCGCCAGCAATCGAAGTCATATGGGAGGCAGGCGGACAGTCTGAAGAAGGGGCAGGAAAACGCTGAAGCGTCCGCAGCATCCGTCGCACCACGCCAAGGATCTGGCGTCGCCCGAGGCGCCTACGGCACGAGCTCGTATGTGGCGCATGTGCCACCTGCTTTCTTGTCGAGAACACCTGCCCAGGCTGAGCTTAGGCAAGACTTTTCCCGATGGGTCTGCTTACGCTGACAGGAGTGCTCCACCGATCGGAGGCAGGCATGCATTTCGTCCGCTATACCGTCTTCGCCCTCGCAGTCGCCGCCACCTTGCTCACCGCCTTCGGACTCGCAGCATGGGGCTGGCCGTGGCCATACTTCGTTACGGCTCTGGCGCTTACCGCGATCGGCATCTGGGACATGAGCCAAGTCCGCCACGCGGTACTCCGCAACTATCCACTCATCGGCCACATCCGCTACTTCATCGAGACGGTACGACCGGAACTCCGGCAATACCTGATAGAAAGCGATACCGAGGAGGAACCGTTCTCGCGCCAGCAGCGCAGCCTCGTCTACCAGCGCGCCAAGGAAGACATCGACACGCTGGCCTTCGGCACCAAGCTCGATGTTTCCGAAACCGGATACGAATGGATCGGCCACTCTCTCGCGCCGACGCAGATTACAAACCAGGATTTTCGCGTGACGGTCGGTGAAGGCCGCGCCAAGCCTTACTCGATGTCCGTTTTCAATATTTCCGCGATGAGTTTCGGCTCACTTTCGGCCAATGCGATCCGGGCACTCAATCTCGGCGCAAAACTCGGCGGATTCGCACACGACACCGGCGAGGGGTCACTCTCGAAGTATCACCGCGAACATGGCGGCGATATTGTGTGGGAGATCGCGTCCGGGTATTTCGGCTGCCGCCATCCAGACGGCAGCTTCGACCCGAGGGCCTTCTGGCGAACTGCGCGCGAGCCGCAGGTGAAGATGATCGAGGTCAAGCTCTCACAAGGCGCAAAGCCTGGCCACGGCGGTGTCCTGCCTGCGGCGAAGGTAACACCCGAGATCGCAGATACGCGTGGCGTGCCGGTAGGACAGGACTGCATCTCGCCGGCCAGCCATTCAGCCTTTGCAAGTCCGACCGGGCTGCTGGTGTTCATAGAACAGCTGCGCGAACTCTCGGGGGGCAAACCGACCGGCTTCAAGTTCTGCATGGGCCATCCGTGGGAATTCTTCGGTATCGCCAAGGCCATGCTGGAAACGGGCATCCTGCCGGACTTCATTGTGGTCGACGGCGCGGAGGGCGGCACGGGAGCCGCTCCGGTGGAGTTTGCCGATCACGTAGGGATGCCGCTGCAGGAAGGTCTGCTACTGGTACACAACACCTTGGTTGGCATCGGCCTGCGCGACCGCATCAAACTAGGGGCGAGCGGCAAGATCGTTTCAGCCTTCGACATCGCTCGAACGCTCGCAATCGGCGCGGACTGGACCAACTCAGCGCGCGGTTTCATGTTTGCCGTGGGTTGTATTCAGGCGCAATCGTGCGCCACTGGCCGCTGCCCAACCGGCGTTGCAACGCAGGATCCCCGGCGGCAACAAGCGCTGGTGGTCCCGGACAAGGCGCGGCGCGTGCATCACTACCATCGCAACACGCTTCATGCGCTGCGCGAACTACTGCAGGCAGCAGGGCTTGCGTCACCCGCAGCATTGCAACCGCATCACATCGTACGGCGCATCTCGGCGAGCGAGGTCAGGCTGCTATCAGAGGTCCTGGGCTACGTTGAAGAGGGTGATCTGCTCGAAGGCCGGCTACGACTGCCCGTCTTCGAGCGATTCTGGAATGCGGCGCGAACCGATTCATTCGAATTGCCACCCGGCTTTTCGCCACGGCGCGAACGGCAAGCGGCGTAAACATAAGAACCGCGGTGCAAAGGCTGCGGTTTCGATATACCTAACCCCACGGGTCAGGCAGCATAGCGCGGCTGCCACCCACCCGCCCGCAGCCAGGCCATCAACTCGCCCGCCGGCAAGGCACGGGCAAAGTGGTAGCCCTGCATCACCCTGCAACCGCGGCGCGCCAGTGCAAGCAATTGCGCCTCGCTCTCGACACCTTCGGCCACGATATCGAAGCCCAGTGCCCCTGCCATCGCAACCCACGCGGAAATGATCTCAGCATCGGAAGTGTCATGCCCGAGATCCTGCACAAACGAGCGATCGATCTTCAGCACATCGATCGGGAAGCTCTTGAGGTATCGGAAGTTCGAGAAACCTGTCCCGAAGTCGTCTACCGCCAGCCGGACGCCCATGCGCTTGAGCTCAAGCAGGATGCCCCGCGTCAGTTCCACGTCGCGCTCACGCATGACCACGCTTTCGGTCATTTCAAGCTCAAGCCGATCCGGTGCGAGGCCCGCTGATTCGAGCGCACTGCGCACGGCGGCCAGCAGGCCCACGTGGCGGAAACTGATATTGGAGATATTCACCGCGATGGCGCCAGGTGCACAGCCTTCGCGGATCCACTCGGCCATTTGCGCACACGCGGTGCGCAACCCCCATTCACCGATATTGACGATCAGACCGCACTCCTCGGCAAGCGGAATGAATTCATCTGGCGCAAGCAAGCCACGCCTGGGATGGCGCCAGCGGATCAGCGCCTCGACTGCTTCAACCTCACCGTCGGTCACACGTACGATCGGCTGGTAGAACATCTCGAACTCGGCCTTCTCGAGAGCCTTGCGCATATCGTTTTCGAGCGAAAGGCGCAGTTCGGCCGCAGCACGTAGTTCTTCGGTGAATGGCCACACCGCATTGCGGTGCCACCGCTTCGATTCGCTCACAGCCATGGCTGCGCATTCGAGCAATGCGTCGCCGCTCGAAGCATGCTCGGGATAGACGGCCAAACCGACACTGGCGGTCAACGCAATTTCGCCTTCGGCAAGATGCATCGGCTTACGCACCGCTTCGAGCACGCGCTGCGCGATGATCTCTGGCGTGTCACCTGCCGGAGCACCGTCAACGAACACCACGAACTGGTCGCCACCCACACGCGCAACGATCGAAGATCCGGGCCGCACCTCCTCGCGTCCAGGTAGCACCGCAACCGCCTCACCTATCCGCCGCGCAACCACCTGCAGCACCTGATCGCCTACAGCCTGGCCCAGGCTTTCGTTAATGCGACCGAAACGGTCGATGTCCACCCCCATCGCAGCGATCCAACGCTTAGCGCGTGAGGCCCGACGTATTGCCTGCTTGAGCAGGTCACGGCAGAACTGGCGATTGGGCAGTCCGGTCAGGCTGTCGTAATACGCGAGATAGCGGATCCGCTTCTCCGCCTCGACCTGCTCGGTGATGTCTTGCGTCGTACCCTGGAGCCGTTGAACCGAGCCATCGCTGCCAGCAATCGGCTCAGCCTGCTCCAGTACGGTACGCAGGGCCCCATCGTGCCGCACGATGCGGTACTCGATCCGGAACGGCTGACCACGCTTGCCTTGGGCATAGGCCTCTTGCACCGGGGCGCAGTCCTGTGGAAATACGCGCTCAAGCACTGCATCCATGACAGGCGCGAACGCTGCCGGGTCTTCGCCGAACAACGCAAAAAACTGGTCAGAGCGCTGGACGTAGTCGTCGCGGAGGAGCCACTCCCAACTCCCAAGCCGCGCGATGCGCTGCGCATCGGCGAGGTTGGACTCGCTGCGAACTAGTTCATCAAGTGTGCGAGCAGAGCGGAGTACGTATTGAATGCGGTGCCTGAGCAGCATCCAATTGATTGGCTTGGAGATGAAATCGGTGGCTCCGACCTGATAGGCATGCTTGATCGCGTCGGAATCCTCTAGCCCGGTCATCACGATGATCGGAATGCGTTGCCCACCTGGAGTGCGCCGCATCCGCCGCGCAGCCTCGAAACCGTCGAGGTTGGGCATCATCAGGTCGAGCAGAACAAGATCTGGCTGGTGTGCCGCGTACTGCTCGAGCGCCTCGACGCCATCCCCTGCCTCGAAAGTCTCGAATCCAGCGTCTCTCAAGGAGGCGGTCGCAATCGATCGGGTCGTGAAGTCGTCATCGACGACAAGGATTCGACCTTGCACCTGCAGGGGCGTCATTGACGAGCACTCCGGGGACGAGGGCATCGCGCAAATTGGTTCTGAAACTGTTGGGTCATCTCGAATTCTTGGCTGCGCGCTTCGCATCCTTCTCTGGGACGTGCAAGCGGAACTTGCCGAACTTTGTCTGCCCACGCAAGTAGAAGTTTTACAATTTTTACAAATTGATACCGCCAGCGCACTTTTGGCGCTCGCAACGCAGCAAAACTTGGCCTTTGGCGTGACGGGCTACAATTACAGGTTTGAATCGCCAAACCGGATCCACGCCGTGACCGCGCCCAACGACACCAAGACCCACGCCACACCAGTCCCCACCGCAAACTTTCTGCGCAATGCCATCGAGCGCGATCTCGAAGCACAAACCTACGCCAGCCGCCATTGGGGGGGCGGTCCGGGCGATGCGGCGCACCATGCCGCCGGCCCACTTGATGTTGCCAGGATTCGCACGCGTTTCCCGCCAGAGCCCAACGGCTACCTGCACATTGGCCACGCGAAGTCGATTTGCCTGAATTTCGGGCTTGCGCGCGATTACGGCGGCGTCTGCCATATGCGCTTCGACGACACGAACCCTGAGAAGGAAGAGCAGGAATACGTCGATTCGATCCTCGACTCGGTACGCTGGCTTGGCTTCGACTGGGTACAGAACGGCGAAAACCACCTGTTCTACGCGAGCAACTACTTCGACCTTATGTACCGCGCAGCCGAAGCGCTGATTGAGCGCGACCACGCCTACATCGACGAGCAGACCGCTGAGGCAATGCGCGCCACGCGCGGCACGCTGACCGAACCAGGCACCGATTCGCCGTGGCGGGATCGTCCAGTACAGGAAAGCCTGCGCCTCTTCCGCGAGATGCGCGACGGCAATCACGCGGAAGGCAGCATGATCCTGCGTGCGAAGATCGACATGGCGTCGCCCAATATCAACCTGCGCGACCCGGCGATCTATCGCATCCGCTTCGCCGAGCACCACAACACGGGCAACACCTGGTGCATCTACCCGATGTACACCTTCGCCCATCCGATCGAAGACGCCCTCGAACAGATCACGCATTCGATCTGCACGTTGGAATTCGAAGATCAGCGTCCGTTCTACGACTGGCTGCTGGCTCGACTGGCAGAGTGCGGCCTCCTCGCGCATCCGCTGCCGCACCAATACGAATTCGCACGACTCAACCTCACCTACATCATCACGAGCAAGCGCAAGTTGAAGCAGCTTGTCGACGAAAAACACGTCGATGGCTGGAATGACCCACGGATGCCCACGATCGTCGGGATGCGCCGCCGCGGCTACACCCCCGAAAGCCTGCAACTGCTGGCCGAGCGCACCGGCGCATCGAAGTCCAACTCGTGGATCGACTACAGCGTACTCGAAGGCTGCCTACGCGAAGACCTTGAAGGCAAGGCACCGCGCGCGATGGCGGCTCTCGATCCGCTCTTGCTCAAGCTCACCAACTGGGATGAGGTCGTCGGTGCCGGCAAGGTGGAGCCTTGCGTCGCGCCAGCACATCCGCATCACCCGGAATTCGGCGAACGCCAATTCAACCTCACGCCGGAAATCTGGATCGAGCGCGAAGACTTCGAGGAAGTGCCACCCAAGGGTTTCCGCCGCCTTTTCCCTCCGCAGGACGGCAAGCCGGGCAACATGGCGCGCCTCAAGTACGGTTATGTCATCGAATGCACCGGCTGCGAGAAGGACAGCAACGGGCACGTCGTTGCAGTGCTTGCGCGGATCGTGCCGGACACCAAGAGCGGCACGCCTGGGGCCGACAGCGTGAAGGTGAAGGGTGTCATCACTTGGGTGAGCGAGAGCGAAGGCGTCGCCGCTGAAGTACGCCTGTACGACCGCCTGTTCACCGAACCGCAACCCGATGCAGGGGGTCGCGATTTCCTTGAGGCACTCAACCCGAACTCGCGCCGCATCATCACCGCTTGGCTGGAGCCCGGTCTTGCCGCAGCACGTGCCGATGACAAGTTCCAGTTTGAGCGTCACGGCTATTTCGTCGCCGACAGGGTCGATTCACAACTGGGCAAGCCAGTTTTCAACCTGGCGGTCGGCCTGAAGGACTCCTGGGCGAAGTAAACGGAAACCGCACTTCCCGACCGCCAAGAGGCGGACAGGAAGTGCGGTTCTCGGTCCGTCGGTTACTTCTCGCTCTTCAACCGCTCGCGGATGTGGTTAGCGCGATCCTTCGAGCCAGGGTGTGAGCTGAACATGCTCGACTTGCCACCATCGAGCGTGGCGAGCTTCTCGAAGCTGGTGGCCAGCGCCTCGCGGTTTGCGCCATTCTTCTTCAGCAGATCAAACGAGTAGTCGTCGGCCGCACTTTCTTCCTTCTGCGAGAACTGCGCATTGACGAGTTGCTCGCCCAATTCGCCCAACTGCGATTGCGAAAGCGCACCCACGGTCCCGCCCGCTGCGCCGAGCGCACTACGTGCTGCCGAAGTTGCCCAGGCGACCTGCATCTTCGACTTGGAATGACCGAGCGCCACGTGGCCGATTTCATGGCCAAGGACGCCACGAACTTCGTCGTCACTCATCATGTCCATCAGGCCGCTGTAGACGCGCACGCAGCCGTTGGCCATCGCCCACGCATTGACGTCCTTGGTCAGATAGACCTTGGCCTGCACCGGCACACCGCTGTCCTTCAGGCCGGTCATGATCTTGGTCAGGCGCTTGCTGTAGGGGCTGGTGGCAGGCGCAATCTGGTTTTTGGCGTCATAGGCCTTGCACGACTCTTCCGACATGGCCTTCACATCTTGGTCCGTCAAACTGCTGACCTTCATCGCGTTCATGCCCGCGTCAGCCAGACCACCTACGTTCAGTCCACCGCCATTCCCCGCGCAACCCGACAGCGCGAGAGCCAATGCTGCCACCGACAATCCGAACTTCTGCATTCTTTTGTTCCCTTCAAGAATTGATTTTTGTGCGTTCTGATCGCTCGTGACGGGCGACCAAGGGCCGAATCCTTGCCCAACAAGGGACGAGAAACGTTGACTTGCATGCAGCGCACAACGCTTCCGAACTCGCATTCAGACAATAGCCGTGGCTTTGGTCACAATCGGTGCCCCTTCTCAGAGCCGATCCATCTCGCCGGAACATATAGGGGGAAATCAGGGGGCGATGGCCGATCGGTCGGCATCACGACGTGCGAGATCGGCAAGACAAGCGAGCCGGGCGGGATCGATCGCCGCCATACCACGCTGCCCCGAGCCACCATAGTGCAATGCAAAAGCGTCGGCTGCCGCGTCCGGGTTGCGCGTGTCGTAGCCAAGTGCCTGCAGCGCAAGTAACGGATCGAAACCCTCTGGCGCGCCGGGGTAAGGCGGATCACACCATAGCCCGAAACCCTGCAAGGCCAGACTACGCCACGGAAACAGCACGCCTGGGTCCTGCTTGCGCCGCGGCGCCACATCCGAATGCCCGACGAACGCACGCGCCGGCAACTTGTGCCGCTCGGCCAGATCCCGCAGCAGGACCGAAAGACTCGCGAGCAGCGGTTCGGCAAATGGCTCGCGGCCATTGTTATCGAGTTCGATGCCGATGGAGAGTGAATTCACATCACCCAACCCACCCCAGCGCGAAGCACCCGCGTGCCACGCGCGCTCACGCTCATCCACAAGCTGCACGACACGCCCCTCTCGCGTGACCAGATAGTGAGCGCTGACTTCGCTGGTCGGATCGGTCAGTACATCCAGCGCGCGGTCGGCCGTGCCGCTGTCGGTGTAGTGGATGACGACGAGATTGACACGGCGCGGCCCGTGATTGGGCGAGGCACGGGTGTCGTGCACCATCCGCGTCCCCTCCATTCCGGCACAACCGGCGAGCAACAACGCGATCAAGAAGCCAGACAGACGGGACAGCATTGAAAGATGTGATGGGCGCATCCAGTTATCGTCGCCGGGTTCCGGGCACGAGGCAAGCTGCCGTGACTGGCCTTGCTCAGAAACCGGCAGCGGGAAGACGCGCATACTTGAAGCCCCCCGATTACACCGATGCCCCATGTACCACGGAGAACGCCTCAACAGCATCACCCACCTCTTCGGCGCCGTGCTAAGCATTGCAGGCCTTGTCGTCCTGCTCTCCAGCGGCCCGCACGACGCATGGCAGATCACAAGCTTTGCAATCTATGGTTCGACACTGATTCTGCTATATCTGGTCTCGACGCTGTACCACTCGTTCAGTGGCCGCGTAAAGCACGTGTTCCGCAAGTTCGACCATCTAGCGATCTACCTGCTGATTGCGGGTTCCTATACGCCCTTCTCGCTGGTTACGTTGCGCGGGCCGTGGGGCTGGACGCTGTTCGGATTGAGCTGGGGGCTCGCGCTGGTGGGCATCGTGCAGGAGCTTTGGATCGGTCACCGTACACGGGTCTTCTCGCTGGTCATCTATGTTGTGATGGGCTGGCTCGTACTGATCGCTGCACGACCGCTCATCGAGCGCCTACCCATTGGCGGGCTACTCTGGCTTGCAGGCGGCGGGCTGATCTACACAGCGGGGATCTTCTTCTTTCTCAACGACGAGAAGGTACCTCATGGGCACGGGATCTGGCACCTGTTCGTACTCGGCGGCAGCGCCGCTCAGTACTGGTGCGTACTCAAGTATCTCGCTTGACAGCAGATGCCAGCCGGCAGGATCAGCCCGACACCGGAAAGCGCTTCGGACCAGAACATCCCTCCCAACGCATCCCGATGGCAGTCAACCGATCGGCGGCGTCTCATGAATCACCCATCCATCGTCGAGGAAGACTCGGACATGGCCTTCAAATGAGACCAAGCGCCGCAAAGTCCGAGCGCGCTTGTTCCACGGTAGTGAAATGGATCGCCTTCATCGCAAGCGCCGCAGCCGCTTCAACGTTGCGCAGACTGTCGTCGAGATAGGCGCAGCGTTCCGGAGACAACGAATAACGTGCGAAAAGCAGCTCGAAAATCGCTGGATCAGGTTTGATCAGCCCCTCGTCACCCGACACCAGAATGCCTTCGAACTCATCAAGTAGCGGGTACATTGGACGTGCCCGAGCGAAGGTCTCGGCAGACCAGTTGGTGAGCGCAATGACGCGAAACCCACGCGCCTTCACCTCGCGCAGAAGATTCAGCGAACCGATGATCGGCGGACCGAGCATCTCTTCCCAGCGGTCGTAGTACGCACGGACCAGGGCCTCGTGCTGCGGGAACTCCGCGACTTTCACCGCCGTTCCTTCTGCCAACGTGCGGCCAGCATCCTGTTGAGCGTTCCACTCCTGCGTACAAATGGTGGCAAGGAAACACGCACGCTCTACCGCACCGGGAATCAGCTTTGCATACAGGCGTTCGGGATCCCAAGGGATCAGGACGTTACCCAGATCGAAGACGACGGTATCGAGCATTGGAGGTCCATCGGCAGAAAACCGTGGATTTTGCCCCGTTGCTCGCCAAACGGAGAGTCCTTGGCAAGTGCGAAAATTGGAATACTCATTGGAATGTCATTTTTTGCGTTCATCGTTCCGTCGCGCATTGCCTCCAAATGGCTAACTTGAAAACCGCAAATCACATGGAAGCCAGCCTTCGTATCGTTTTCGCTGGTGAGGTACTGGAAGGGTTCGACCACGCGGAGGTCAGACAGGCCGCTGCGACACGGTTTGGCGTCACGGGGGACGCCCTCGAACGATTGTTTTCTGGCCAGCAGGTCATCCTCAAGAAAGGGCTGACGGAAGCGACTGGCCAACGCTATGTCGCGCTGCTCGAACGCTTCGGCATGCGGGCGCGACTGATTCCAACCCGGAACTCAGTACCGCAGGAGGCGCGACCAGCGCCGCCCAAGGACAACTTCGATCCCGAACAGACGCAGATTGTCAGAGCCAATGACCTACGCGCCTGCGCCATCCCAGGCGTACTGACGCCAGACGACAACGAGCCACCGCAACACGCACCGCCCGCTACGGCATCCGACGTTTCGGCGCAAGAACCGACGGACGTATCGCCCCCCTTCCCTGCGCCCAACGCCACGGCTGAAGTAGCGCACACCGCGGGATCCGGAGAGCTCGGGGCGACTGCCGACTCTGGTAGCTCCAGCCTGACGATCAACGTCGCAAGCGCTACGGAGGAACAGCATCAAGCCATTCTCCACTCGCCCCAAGCGCCGGTACCCGAAATATCGCTGGCCGAGCCCAGAAACGACCAAGCGCCACCGGCGCCACCCGAAGACGACTTCGATCCGGAGCAAACGCAGATTGCCGGTGCCGATATCCTGCGTGCCTACGCCATCCCAGGCACGTCGACGCCAAGCAGGGAAGAGCCGCCAGAGCACGCACCGAACCCTGCTACACCTGACGCTTCGGTGCAGGAGCCGACCGATACACTCCAGGCCTCCCCCGCGTCAGACAACTCGACCGAAGTGGCACTCGCCACCGGGGAGCCCACGACAACTGCCGGCTCCGACAACTCCGGCACCACGATTGACATCGCGAGCGTCACGCCAGAACCGCACCAAGCCATTCCGCAATCGCCTCCAACCCCAGCGCCTGAAACACTGTTGACCAAATCTGGTCGCGGCAACCTGGGGGCCAACACCATTCACCCCGCAATATGCCGCTTTGCGTTCTGGGCCGGCGCAATCTGCGTATCTTCACTGGCAGGCTGGTTCTACCTCAACGCCAACTGATCCCCCACGACACTCATCGTCGGTACGGCTTGGAATCGGCAGGCCGAGTTGCAGCAGTCATTGACGAGAAACTGCGCAATGGGGGGTATGCACTATCGGCGGCTACAGACTCAATCTCGGGGACGGTCGCCCTCAAGAAAGTGCGCGCGTCGAAACAAATATGGAACGGTTCGAGAGATATGCCAAAGCACCACAAAAACCGGCACGGCAAAGTTCTTGGTTTCTGGCTGCCTCAACCCCGCGTTCATGTCTCCCCGATATCGGATTGTCTTCCACGGGCACATCCTGCCCGGCTTCGAGCCCCTGCTCGTTCGGCACTGCTTTCAGAGCGCCTACCACCTGCCACCAGAGACAGCAAAGCTCATCTTTTCCGGGAAAAAGATCGTGCTGCAACGCAATGTGACGCCGGATGGGTTGCCCAATTACTACAACTACCTGCGCGACCTCGGACTCAAGGTGTCCGTGGAACGGGAGTTGCGTTACCCGGTCCTACCTGAGCCCGCCTACACGCTTCAGCGGCCAATGGCTACCGACAGCCTTGGGCTGAATCAGAGGCACATCCTCGAGGAAATTGAACTCCTGCGCCATGAAGTGTCGGCGGGTCTGGATCCTGTCAGTGCGCCAATGATCGTTGCGCGGGATCATCATGAAACCTGTCCACGCTGTGGCGAAGTCCAGCCTCATCGAACGCTGTGCCGTATCTGCGGAATCGACATGCCAAGACTGCGTGCCGTACAGCGCGCACATGCCGAGGAAACGCACGCGCGACTGGCTACACACAGGGTCGTCGCCGACGGATCACCCGCTAACCTGCGGCTCGCCTCGCGAATCGGCCGGCTGCACTATCTGACATTTGTTTGCATCAGCCTTCTGGTCCTGGCCGCTGGCGGCGCAGCCTCGTTGTGGCTGAAAATACCCCTGCCACTCGTAGTAGCACTTGCCCCAGCCGCTGTGATCGCGCTTTTCGGTACGGTCCTGCGGCTGCATGACCTCAATGCATCGGGTTGGCTCGCAGTCACCGTATTGATCCCATATGCCGGCCTGATTGTCGGGATTGCGCTGCTTGCCGTACCAGGCACGGATGGCAGCAACCGCTTCGGCACCAGCCAAAGACCCTTGAGGTGGTACCGCGCCACCGGTTTTCTGCTGATTGCGTTGGGTGCCGCACTGCTACTCGCCCGTGTCCTGGCTACGGACACCAATGAACCCAGGGCACTCACCAGCATCCTCGAAACACTCTCTGCGGAAATGCGGCCCTAACAATGGAACCGTCAGGCGCGGCCCTCGAACTTACAACGGTACATTTGCTGGTCGGCCTTTTCGAGTAGGCTCGCCCTATCGCAGCCATCTTCTGGAAAGACGGCCAGACCAATCGAGGCCCCACACGCAACGAATCTTCCACCCGGCAGTTCCATCGGCTCGGACAGCGCCTGCTCGATACGCGATGCAAGGCTGCGCAATGCGTGTTCATCGGTTCCGTCGTCCACGAACACCACGAACTCATCACCCGCTTGTCGCGCAACCAGATCGGAGGGACGCGTAATCGCCTCCAGGCGACGTCCTGTTTCGATGAGCATACGATCACCTGCATCGTGCCCATAACCGTCATTGACCTGTTTGAAGCGGTCGAGATCGACGAACAGCAAGCCGAAAGGCCGGAGCGATTTGTCGTGCGAACGCCGCAGGATCTCTCCATCGATGCGCCGTACCAAGGCTTCGCGATTGGCGAGTCCCGTCAGGCGGTCAGTACGCAAGCGCTCCTGCATCGCCTCGAAACTTCTGGCCAGTGCCCCAATCTCGTCACGGCGGTCGATGCCGACGCTCCAGCCAAACTCACCATCGCCGACCTTGCGTGCGGCATCGGACAACCGCCGCAGATCCTGTGCAACCCAATCGATAATTGCCAGGCCAATGAGTACCGCCAACCCAGCCGCCGCAAGCGCGGCCACGACCGTTCCCATCACGTTGCCACGAACTTTGTCCATGAAGTCGCCACGCGGTGCAGCCACGACCACTATCCAGTCGAGCCCGGCGTCGTCCTCGATACGATCAAATGCCGCAAAAACAGGTTCACCGTCTGGATTTTCGAACACGCGCGCCTGTGGCAGGCGAGTACGCTCAGAGGAAGAAATCGTCGCGCTTACTTCCGCAAAAAGATGCTCGATCAGTGGATTGCCGCTGGCCGCCGCATTGAGCCGACCGACACTGCCGTCGGCCTGCTTTGTCACGTACGGCCCCGTGGAAGAGGCAATCAATCCGCCGTCCGGTTCCATGATGAAGGCGATGCCCCGTCTAGAAAGGTGCAGGCGGCGCACGAAGTCATTGAGCGCGCGAAGCGAGATATCGACACCAACGACACCCCCGAACTGCCCGCCAGCGTCATGGACACGCCGCGCATGCGTGACGACCAGTTCGTGCGAGCTGAAATTGGAATAGACGGGCGTCCAGCTATCGTCCCGGTCGGCAGCGGCTTCAGCCGCTATGTACCACGGGCGCTCGCGCGGATCGTAACGGCTTCGATCACGACGGACCGACTGTGCATCACGACGCACTCCTTTGACGTGATAGACCGTTTCCTCGCTTTCCTTGAGCCTGACTCGCAGTTCGGCGTCATCTTGGGACGTTTGCCAGACTCCAACGAACTGGCCACTCCGGTTCCCGTAGTAGACGTAATCGTTGCTATCGGTGTTCAGTGATACGGCGATCCAGAACCGCGTACGCAGTTCATCCAGCGCAGTCCGAAGGGATTCGGGGGCAGCGGTGCCTTTCGGAAACGCAACCTCAAGCGCTGCGCTTGCATCAACGACGCGGCTGTCGACCGCGAACCTGATTCGTGCGGAAGTTTCGAGCAGTTGCTGTTCCAGGATCGCAGTGACCGCGTCGCGGCCAGTGCTGTAGGAGAGCCATCCGATCGTCGCCGCGAGCAAAACCACGAGCGCGACATAGGGAATGATCAGCACGCGCCGCAGCGAAAGAACCATAGACCCGCCAAAAAGTCGGGCATCTTGCTCGGAACCAGGCCGTCGCAACAGCAGAAAAAACGTAAAGCGCGCGGCGATCAATAACCTGCTTCATATCGCCAGACTCGCAATACACAACCGCACGTCAGAACCTGCCGTGGGGTAGCAACCGCGTCGGGATCTGCGGCCATCAATGCCCTCTGGCTGCCTTCCGCTGGTACATCTCCTCATCGGCGCGAGCAAGCAGCCTCGTCGTCTCCAGTCCATCGTCTGGAAATAGCGCAGCACCGATCGAGACCGAGCATCGCAGTGGCGTACTGCCCGAAAGCGTGACCGGGACACGCATCGTCTTATCGATGCGCTCTCGTACCAGGTCCAGCACACTTCGGTCGGATGCATCATCGACAAAGATGACGAACTCATCACCTGCGTAGCGTGCAACGAGATCGGAGGGCCGCATCGTCTGAGCAAGACGATGTGCGATTTCAATGAGCACCCGGTCACCGGCGTCGTGCCCAAGTTCGTCGTTGATGTGCTTGAAACGGTTGACGTCGATGAAGAGCACACCAAACCGATTCGGCGGCTCGGCGTGCCGCCGCCTGGCGATCTCGCCGTCGACACGCCGCAGGAAGGCTTCACGGTTCGCAACCCGCGTCATCCGATCGGTACGCAATCGCTGGAGCATGTTCTCGAAGCTCCGGGCAACAACGCCGATCTCGTCGTCACGCTCGACACCAACGCGGGTATCGAGGTCCCCTTCGCCCACCTTGCGTGCGGCCTCGGCAAGCCGATGGAGATCCTGTGCAACCCAATCAACGATGACAAAGCTGATGACGATGGCAAAGCACAGCGCAACGATTGTGGTTGCAAACGTCTGGAGCACGTTGTGCGAGACATCGTGCATGAGATCCTTGCGGGGGGCCGCCACAACGATGACCCAATTGAGCCCGGCATCGTCGACCACGCGCGTGAAGGCCGCGAAGATTCGCTCTCCATCCAGCCCCTCAACCGTCAGGGTCTGGGGCAAGGCTGCGCCCTGTATGGTCAGTGCCGTCCGTACGCGCTCGGCAAGTTGCGCCACCAGTGGATTACCCGCATCGCTTGCCGACAGTCGCACGGCATCGCCATGGCGGTCCCTGCGCAGGTAGGGACTTGCCGTCGATGCAATGAGCATTCCGTCCGACTCCATGATGAAGGCCATGCCATGGCTCGTCATGCGTGCAGAAAGCAATTGCTCATTGAGGGCTTTGAGCGACAGGTCCGTCGCAACGACGCCTGCAGGCTCTCCGTCGTCGAACATCACGCGACGCGCACGCGAAGCAACGAATTCATCCGTCCGCACATCGATATAGATTGATGTCCAGATATCTCCGGTCTGATCCAGCGCCATCCTGTACCAAGGGCGCTCCGTGATCGCGGTACGAAAGCTCGCCGTGAAAGGTCCGGGTTCCCCAAGCGTACCGGTGAACATCGCGATACGCCCCGGCCGGCCTGGCCCATCGACGAGTTGCATGTCGCCCAGCGCCTGCGACTTGCGCAGCACGCTGATGAGCTTGCCGTCTGTCGTGCCGTAGTAGACGTTGGCATAGTTATCGATATCGAGTCCCGTCGCGACCCAGAACCGGCGTCGCAGCTCGGGAATACCGACGTAGAAACCACGCGGCCCAGGCATGTCCCTGGGAAAAGCCACGTCCAGCACCTGACCGGCGAGCCGGGCGATGTCGTGCACCTCAAAGCCGATCCGCCGCACCTTTTCAATGAGTTGGTTCTGTAGGATCGTCTCAACCAGATGCACGCCGTTGGCGTAGGACACCCCCCCGATCGTCGCAGCAAGTCCGATGACGAGGAGCACATACGGGACGACCAGGATGCGACGGAGCGACCAGTTCATCACGACCCTCGACGATTGGGCAGACCCATGTTCGAGCGCTTCGGCACTGTGGCAACGCGGCTAGCGAACTCCTTCAAGGCAGTATATTTGAGCCGATCAGCGCTACAAGCCTCATCCGTCGTACGTAGACGAGTAGCCCACCGCAGCCGCTACACTTGCGGCTCTCTTTCGCCACGCCCTCCGGATGCCAATTCTTCCCCTGCTGATTGCATTGACAATTCCGTTCGGCCTTCTGCTCGACGAATTCGGGGGCTGGGCGGGGCAGCCGCTCACGAATCTCTGGGTCGCCCTGCTGTTCGGATGGATGCTCTGGAAGGAGCCGGGCTTGCGGCGCAATGCCATGCTCGCGTGCCTTGTAATTGCGACATTGGGCGAATGCGTGCTTGCCTTGGCCTGGGGACTCTATGACTACCGCCTTGGCAACCTGCCCCTGTTCGTGCCGCCCGGTCACGTGCTGCTGTTCTGGCTCGGAACATACCTTGCTGAACGATTGCCTTGCACGGTACTTGACCGCATACCGCAAACTGGCGGATTGGCCGTCGCGGGTTCGGTTGTCTTCGGCGATGATTGGCTGTCCATCCCGCTATACGCCATCTACCTCGCCTGCTGGCGCTGGGGGCCGGCACCACGACTGTATTCCACAATGTTCGTGCTCGCACTGGCGATGGAACTGTTGGGTACAGCGCTTGGCAACTGGGCATGGCGCGGCACGGTGCCGTACCTCGAATGGTCGGCGGCCAATCCACCACTGGCAGCTGGCGCGTTCTACTGCGTGCTGGATCTGCTGGTACAGCTCGTCGCTGAAGCAAGAACCAAAGGTTTGCGCTCAGCAACGCTACGTTGAGCACACACTCGACCGCCCGCAACCCACCCATAAGCCCAGTGCATGAACTCCTTTCCCGACCTCCTCGCTGCAGCCCATCGCCACGGCGACAGCCTGACCTACCCTATCCCGGACGAATGGGGCCAGGGCCGCGCCACCTTCGGCGGCCTGGTATCGAGCCTGGCCGTCCACGCAATGCGCGCATTCATTGATGAAGAACGACCGCTACGCACCCTGCAGGTGAACTTCATCGGACCGGTGCCGCCCGGCCAGATGCGCGTCGACATCCAGCAACTGCGCAGTGGCAAGAACGTGAGTCAGGTGGAAGCACGTGTGGTGCAGGACGGTACGCTTGCCGCAGTACTCATTGGCGTGTTCGGCGGCGGGCGCAGCAGCGTCCTGCCGACACGGCTACCGGTACAGCCCACCTCGCGCGCGCCTGACGTGGTACCCGAGATGCCGTTCCGCGCAGGAGCCATGCCAAACTTCCTCCAACATGTGGGATTCCGCTGGGCTGAAGGGGACCCGCCTTTCACCGGCGGAGATGCCATGCACAGCCGCCTGCACGTGATGCTGCGTCACAACGCCTCCGGGGTATCAGCCGAGCTGCTCACCGTATTGCTCTCTGATGCCCCACCCACGCCAGTACTCGGTCATTTCGAGACAATCACGACGGCCAGTTCAGTATCCTGGGTGCTCGAATTGCTACCGCTCACAACGCCGCCCGGCGATGGTTGGTGGCGTGTCGACACGGACGTCAATGCCTATGCGGATGGATATGCACACCAGCATTCACGCTTGTGGACGCCAGACGGTCAACTGGCAGCCCTCGGCACGCAAATGGTCGCGGTATTCGGCTGACGTTTTACGCTGCACGGCAACCTTCATAGTCACATTCACCGTTGGAAGCCGTCGATACGGTGAAAAACCGTGCTCTATATTGTGCTTGTTGCCCCCGAACAAGAACGGCCGGCCTCCGTTGGGAGACCGGCCGCAGCCGAATCGGCCAATCGGAACGCATGGTTCAGTGATAGTCGCGCTGGCCGTAGTACTCGTGCACCTCACGGACCCACGTTGGATCCGCCATGGACGGCCAATTGTCCTTGTCGAATCCCGGCGCGGCCTTCAGCCTATCCGCATCCACATCGAGCACGAAGCACTTGCGACCGGTATCGAGTACCAGCGCCTGCCACGGAATCGCGAACAGCTTCCCGCCGATTCCAAGCAATCCACCCGATGCCAATACCGCGTACGCCACACGGCCGCGCGGCACATCGAGCATCACTTCCTTGATCTTGCCGAGGCTCTCTCCGAGCGTGTTAACTACCTCGTCGCCCTCAAGTGTGCTGGCAGCCATGACTTCGGGCCCTGGCCCATCGCCATAGTGCGTGATACCGGCGCCAAAGCTACCCGACGCGGGTTGTTCGTTCGTGATTTGGGCCATTTTCGAATCTCCGTTTAGGGTTGGACCGGCACGCAGCGCGCATAGGCGTCGAGCCGCGCACGGAAACGCAGATCGCGGCCAGTTAGGTCCGGCACCGATTGCGCATAACCCAGTCTAGGGTGTCAGACAATACCGGCATGTCAGCCAGCCGGAATTGCAGCCGTAGGAGATTGCCGCATCGCCCCGCGGACAGGCGGGACGACAACTCAGACGAGGAAGGCTACAAGAAATACACCAATCATCAAGAAACTCAGCACGATCTTCACGACGGTGCCGACGAGCATTCCAAGCCAGGTCGCGATACCGACCTTACCCGCGCGCAGGCTGTCGCGTTCGGCAATCCACTCGCCGATCACTGCGCCGACCAGCGGCATGAAGAGCAAGCCGACCAATCCACTAAATACGCCGACCAACGTACCGATCGCCGCACCGAGTACAGCTAGACGGCTCGCACCGACCTTGCGCGCACCGAGTAATCCCGAAACGAAATCGGTTACCCAAGCGAGGATGGCCAGCAACGTAACGACGCCGAGCGTCCACGGTCCGGCATGGCGAAAATCTTCGGCCCATGCGTAGAGGACGATGCCGCCGAGGATCAGCAACGTCCCGGGAAGTGCGGGCACCACGGTGCCGATGAGGCCGATCACGATGAGTGCGGCGCTGGCAAGGCCCCACATCCAGAGCCCGCCGTCGAAGAATGAAAGATCCATGTGTTAGTCCGGGAAGGTACCGCCCAAGTGTGCCGTCACCACGCCGGTTTGCAAGCCACACACCGATCGAAGGTGTGGCGCAGGGCATTACCAGCAAGCAATCGTCCCGATAGTTCCGCCATTACTGCCTAGGCTGGATAATCGACGCATGCTTTCCCCCCGACGCCTCCCTTCCACTCGCTTCTGGATCACCACGCTGTTCGGTTTCCTCGCACTGGTGATTGTCCTAGCGCTGTCTTTCGCGATCGGCGCCCGTACCCAGAGTCTGATTGCTCAGGACCGAGGCCAGGCATTGCAGGATTTGGCCACGAGCACCGCAGCCTCCCTTGCCGACCACTTACGCGAACGACAGCGGGAAATTGCCGTGCTGGCCGATTCCGACATGATCCGTAACTACGCAATCCAGCCAGATCGCGCCACTGCAGCACTCGAACGTGCCCGCTCACGTCTTTCGCACCATATCTGGATGGGTATCGCAGACACCGGCGGTACCGTGCAGATTGGAACCGATGGGGTCTTGCTCGACCGCGACGCATCGCACCAGCCCTGGTTTGCGCCCGGCCTACAAGCACCGTACATCGGCGATCTGCACTACGCTCAGTTGCTCACCGGACTCTTGCCGCCTGAGCCCAACAGCGAACCATTGCACTTCCTCGACTTCGCAACACCAATCCGCAATGCCGATGGCAAAACCATTGGCGTACTCAACGCACGCGGCGGCTGGCGGTGGGCACGCGAGATCGCACTTCGCCTGTTTCCAGCCGAGCGCAGTACAGAGGGCCTGGAGATCTTCATCTACAACAATATCGGAGAGCTGCTGCTGACCAACCATGGCGGGGAACCACCCGCAGCACTCCAGATATTCACCGCAGGTCACCCATTACTACTCCCCTGGACCGACGGCCACTTCATGACCGTTGTTACACGCCTGCCCCACCGTGCTGATTCAACCGAGCTTGACTGGCTGATTGTCGTACGCCAGCCAGAGGCGATCGCGCTGCAACTGGCACACCATGCACGCAATACGACCTTCGTGGCAGGCCTGATCGCAGTTGCCGCTTTCATGGGACTGGCTTGGTTCCTTGCCGGCTGTGCAATGCGACCGATGCGAGCAATCGTGGCAAGCGCCCGGCGAATCGAACGGGGGGACACGGCGAGCGAAATACCGCAGGAACACCGTACGCGCGAACTTTTCAACCTTAGCGAAGCATTGCGGGGGATGACCTCGACCCTTCTACGCCAGAAGCGCGAACTCGCCGCTGCCAATCTTGAACTCGAAGCACAGGTTGCCGCACGCACCCAGGCTTTACAGCAAGCCATCGCCGAACTCGACGCCCTGGCACGCAGCGATGCGCTGACAGGACTCCCCAATCGGCGTGCCGCTGACGAGCGGCTTGGGCACGAGCTTCGGCGCAGCGCCCGCTCACGTGCCCCCTTATCAGTCCTGCTGCTCGACATCGATCACTTCAAGCAGATCAATGACCGATTCGGTCACGAGCATGGCGATTTCGCGCTACAGTCCATCGCCCTGCTGCTCGCCGCGAAGATACGCGCCACCGATCTCGCGGCTCGCTTCGGCGGCGAGGAGTTCATTGTCATGCTGCCGGAGACGGACGCCAGCCAAGCCAAGCACGTGGCCGAGAAGCTGCGATGCGCTATTAGCGAACTGGAACTTCCTGAGAGCGGATGCCCCACGGTAAGCATCGGCGTTGCCACCACGCATGGTTCGGACAATGCAGCCAGTCTGCTTCGTGCGGCAGACGTAGCGCTATACAGCGCCAAGCGCAACGGGCGCAACCGGGTCGAGATGGCCCCGATCGACATGGCGGCCTAGCTCAGCCCGGAGCAGGGTGCGATCGGCGACAATACCGCCTCCATGAGCCGAACCGTATGAGCGCACCCGCCGATCGCTGTATCGCCCATCTCGACATGGACGCGTTCTATGCGTCAGTCGAGCTGCTGCGCTATCCGGACCTACGCGATCGCCCGGTCGTAATCGGTGGCGGGCGGCGACGCCAGCCAGGCATCACACCTGATGGTGCCCACGCTTATGCGCGGCTGCGCGACTACGCTGGCCGTGGCGTCATTACCACCGCCACCTATGAAGCGCGCGCACTCGGCGTGCACTCCGGGATGGGCCTCATGAAGGCGGCAGCACTTGCACCCGACGCCGTTCTCCTGCCGACTGATTTCGACGCCTACCGCCACTATTCACGTCTGTTCAAGGCTGCAGTGGCAACCATCACGCCTTGCATCGAAGACCGTGGGATCGATGAGATCTACATCGATCTCACATCCATCCCCGGCGAAGTGCGCGAGACCGCGCAGCAGATCAAGGATGCGGTACGCGAGGCCACGGGGCTTTCGTGCTCGATCGGTGTCAGCCCGAACAAGCTCTTATCGAAGATTTGCTCAGACTTGGAAAAACCGGGCGGACTGACCATCGTCACCATGGACGACATCCCAGCCCGCATCTGGCCGCTGGCCGCTCGTAAGATCAACGGCATCGGCCCCAAAGCAGCGGCAAGGCTCGATGCCCTTGGAATACGCACTATTGGCGAATTGGCGGCAGCCGAGCCGCAATGGCTAATCACGCATTTCGGCAAGAGCTACGGTGCATGGCTGCACGAAGCCGCTCATGGCCGCGACGACAGGCAAGTCGTGACCTGGAGCGAACCGAAATCCATCAGCCGCGAAACCACCTTCGAACGCGACCTGCATCCAGTGCAGGATCGCAATACGCTGTCAGCCATTTTCACTGAGCTGTGCGTACGCGTCGCAGAAGACCTCGCGCGCAAGCATTACGTAGGCCGCACGATCGGCATCAAGCTGCGCTACGACGACTTCCGCACGGTCACGCGCGACCACACGCTGGAGTTGCCGACGGGCGAGGCAAAGACAATCCGCCGAGCTGCCGGCGAATGCCTCAAGCGTGTACCGCTCGACCGCAAGCTTCGCCTGCTCGGCGTGCGCGTTGGGAGCCTGCTGCCGGCGGACGCCATTGCCAAGGCTGCCGGACGTAAGGCGCACCCTTATACGTTGCCACTATTTGGCGACTAGCACGGAACATCAAACTGTACGGGAGCAAGGCATGAATCTGGAAAAAGTCGTGTTCGGTTTCTTCATTGTGCTGGCCGCGACGCTGAACTTCGGTTTCTTCATTGGGGAAATCGATAACCCGATACACCACAACGTCAGCGAGCTGTTCGTTGCGATCGTGGTCAATCTGATCGCCACCGTACTGAAGTTCGGAGATCGCACACAGATCGGTGCAGTACACCTTGCAACCAGTCTGGTAGCCGATCTGCAACTGATCGCCGCCGCGATTCATTGGGGCTGGGCAGTCCATGTCTCCGGCGAAGGCATGACGGCACTTTCGACCACCACGGTCGTCTCGCTCGCGGCAGGGGCGTTGCTCGCCAACACAGTGTCGGTTGTGATCCTCATCGTTGAAACAGTGATGATGCGACGCTAAGGCCCGCTTGCCCTCATCGGCCACGCGGACAAGGGTGAGCTACTCCCTTGTCAAGAAACGCAACGCAGCCTGCAAGGGCAAATCTTTGTAAGAGCGATCGGGTGCAACCAGCATGGGTCACATGCGCACTCGATCGAAACAAACATCGCCAGCTTCATTTCGAAGGTTTGAGACAGTTGAACAGCCTTGGTCACGCGAGGTAAACCTGACAAACGGCGACACAATCGGTGTCGAGTACTTAGCCGAAAAGACGGCGCCTCATCCACTTCGCGGCCGTGCCATAGCTGCGATCGAGCCTCGCATTGGGAATCACCAGCCATCCCTGGCGTAGCCAATAACCATCAGCACCCGCGATGGCCACGAGTCGGATCTCTCCGAATCCGACGCTCCGCGTCCGCTTCACCAGTGTTGCCACTAGGGCTTTGCCCGCCCCAGTGCTACGAGCTTCGGGCAGGACAGCGAGGTCGTGGAGGAAAAGGTGGTCGGCTGCGCCATCCTGCTGCAGCGGCCGATGCAACACAGGTGCGCTGCCGCGCCAGGGATGAGCGAGCAGGTACGCAACCGGGCGCCGACCAAGTTCGGCAACAAGGCAAAACCCACTACCGTGGGCCAACCGGCTCGCCAACGCGACGCGCGGTTCGTGATAGTCGGCACCGTGCGCCCGGCATTGAAGATCAAAGACCGGGTCAAGGTCGCCCGGCCCCATCGCCCTTGTAACCAGCATTGGCCGTTACGCAGTGTCCTTCAGCCATCTGGCGGCATCGAGCGCCGAGTAGGTGAGAATGCCGTCCGCTCCGGCACGCTTGAAGGCGAGCAGCGCTTCGAGCACGCAGGCACGACCATCAAGCCAGCCGTTGCGAGCGGCGGCCTGCAACATCGCGTATTCGCCCGAAACCTGATAAACAAAGGTCGGCACACCAAGCTCAGTCTTCACACGACGCACGATGTCGAGGTACGGCATGCCCGGCTTGACCATGAACATGTCCGCGCCTTCGGAAATATCCTGCGCAACCTCGCGAACCGCCTCATTCGAATTGGCTGGATCAATCTGATAGGTGAACTTGTTGCCCTTGCCAAGGTTGGCTGCCGAACCAAGGGCGTCACGGAACGGCCCATAAAAGCTCGAAGCGAACTTGGCCGAATAGGCAAGTATCCGTGTGTGGATGTGCCCACCGGCTTCGAGTGCCTCCCGGATCGCACCGATACGACCATCCATCATGTCCGATGGCGCCACCACGTCCGCACCCGCATCAGCATGCGACACCGCCTGCTTGACGAGAGCTTCGACCGTTTCGTCGTTCATCACATAACGGCGCGGATCATCAGTCCGAATGAGCCCGTCCTGCCCATGCGTGGTGAATGGATCCAGCGCTACATCGGTAATGAGGCCAAGATCGGGAAAACGCTCCTTCAGAGCACGCACCGTACGCTGGATCAAGCCATCCGGACTCCAAGCCTCACATGCATCTTCGCTCTTTTTCTCCTGCCCAACGACCGGAAACAGCGCGAGGGCCGGAATACCAAGCCCTGCAGCCTCCTCGGCCAGCATGAGCAAACGATCGACGCTGTGGCGCTCGACGCCAGGCATTGAGGAGATGGGCTCGGAAACACCCAGCCCTTCACGAACAAAGACGGGAAGAATCAGATCGTCCGCGGAAAGGCGGTTCTCACGCATCAAACGACGCGAAAAGTCATCGCGACGCATACGGCGCATACGGCTGGTGGGAAAGGGGGCGGTCAATGGCGTCATTTCGGAATCCATGTCGTGGCTGAAACGATAGCGTCCAGGCGCTAGTGCGAAAGACAACAGAATGCTCGGGAACTTTGATGAACGAGGTTGATCTGAGCGAACGGATGGTGTTGCACCGTCTCCCGCTTCACCTCCCTGAGCGGGTGCCTTACGAGAGGCGTTCACCCCCGGTTCATATCCCCTTACCGGGGGTTTTTCTTTTTCTATCTACATCACTTTGGCAGATTTGCGCCAGCATCCGGAATAAGGTTCTCAAGCCAGTTCCCGATGACGCGCTCAGCCTCTTCGACGCCCCCCTTCTTGAGGCTGGAGAAGAGCTGAGCAGTGACATTCGCTCCCCATTTTGGCAATTCGCGCCGTAACTCCATGAGCGCAGCCGCCGCCTGCCCGCGCGAAAGCTTGTCCGATTTAGTCAGCAGGATATGCATCGGTCGGCCGCTCGGCGCAAACCAGTCGAGCATCTGGCGATCGAGTGGCATGAGCGGATGACGGCTATCCATGATATGCACGACGCCGATCACGTTCGGGCGCTCCGAGAGATAGCGCTCCAACAACTCCTGCCATTGACGCCGCACGGCCTCGGGCACATTCGCGTAGCCGTATCCTGGCAAGTCAACGAGCGCCACACCGCTGGGCAGCCGGAAAAAGTTGATAAGCTGCGTACGGCCTGGCGTCTTGGAGACGAAGGCAAGCCGGTTGTGACCGACCAGCGTGTTGATGGCGCTCGATTTGCCCGCGTTTGACCGCCCTACGAAAGCGATTTCCGGAGCATCGGAATCAGGCAGAGCTTGAGGCTTAGCGAACGAGGTTTCGAAGCGGGCGTGACGGAACAAAGACATGCTCAGATATGCGCGTGTGCGCGTGGCCGGAAAGCCGTGGAATGCCGTAGAATAGCAGGTTTGAAGAACAGACACGGGTTTGAGGGGGCCAATGTTGAAGCCGACTTTTAAGGCTGTGCTAGCCGCTGGCATGTTTGCCAGCTTGTCCGTTTTCGCGGCGGACGGTCCTGCCGCGGCAAAGCTCGACATGGAAAAGGCCAAGCAGACCGCCACCACGGTATGCGTCGCCTGCCATGGCGCGGATGGCAACAGCTCGATTGCCCAGAATCCAAAGCTGGCAAGCCAGCATCCGGAATATCTCTACAAGCAGATGCACGATTTCAAGTCGTGGAACGACAAGCCTGCTGAACGCAACAACGCGGTGATGGGCGGCATGGTGATGATGCTCGAAGACGCCGACATGCGAGCACTGGCTGTCTATTTCGCGAGTCAAAAGCTGGCATTGGGTGAGTCTAAGGACCGTCAGACGGTCGAAGCCGGTCAGAAAATCTGGCGTGCCGGCATTGCCGCCAAGGGTGTCCCGGCGTGCGCGGGCTGCCACGGTCCGGCGGGAGCCGGCTTGCCGGCCCAATTCCCGCGTTTGAACGGGCAGCACACCGAGTACACGGAAGTTCAGCTCAAGGCATTCCGTGACGGTGGTCGCGTCAACGATCCAAGCGCGATGATGCGTGAGATCGCGCTCAAGATGACGGATGCAGAAATCAAGGCCGTTGCAGATTACGTCCAGGGTCTTCGCTGAAGCCTGTCCGCGAGTCATCGCATCGGAAGGGGTGGAGCGATCCGCCCCTTTTTCGTTTGAGCCAACCCAGCCCTACGGCCGGGCTGGCAATTTGGCTCTGATGTCATGAAAAAGCCTTCCGTTTCGCGTACGCTCGTTGAACTGCTGAGTTCAATGCGATTTGCGATCAGCCTGCTGACCATCCTGGCTGTGGCCTCGATCATCGGTACGGTGCTCAAGCAGAACGACGCATACAACGCATACCTCAACCAGTTCGGCCCGTTCTGGTTCCCTGTCTTCCAGAGACTGGGGCTATACGCGGTCTATAACGCGGGCTGGTTCCTCGCGATCCTCACCTTTCTCGTGGTGTCCACAACGGTCTGTATCATTCGCCAGATCAGGCCCATGACAAAGGAGATGCGTGCATTCAGGGAACACGCACGCGAGACCTCGCTGCGTCTGTTCAAGCATCACGCCGAGATCGCTGCGGGTGAGGTCGACACCGCACGCGTCAAAGTCGGCCGCTATCTCAACCATGTCGGCTTCGCCCACCGTCTCAACGACCGGGACAACGGAGTGCTGATCGCGGCCAAGCGCGGTGCGTGGAGCCGCGTGGGCTACTTCCTCGCACACGGCGGCCTTGTCGTCATCTGCCTAGGAGGCCTGCTCGACGGGAACCTTCCGCTCAAGGTACAGATGGCGCTTGGCGGCAAGCAGCCAACGCATGGCGACCAGTTGATCTCGGACATCCCCGTCGAGAGCCAGCTTGGGGTAGACAACTGGAGCTATCGGGGCAACATCTACATTCCTGAAGGGCGCTCTGCCGACAAGGCCGTGGTTAGCCTTGACGATGGTCTTCTGGTACAGGACCTACCCTTCATCATTTCGCTCAAGAAGTTCCACATCGATCACTACGAGTCCGGCCAACCGAAGCGCTTCGCAAGCGACATCATCCTGACGGACAAGCGCACCGGGAAGTCGGTGACCCGCACGATCGAAGTGAATAAACCATTCGAGTACGCTGGCATCACGCTGTACCAGGCAAGTTTCGAAGATGGGGGCAGCAAACTGGCAATGCGCGCTTGGCCTCTCGCCGGCGGCAAGCCTAGCAACCTGCAAGGTCAGGTCGGCACCCGCGCTCCGCTCGCCGGCTCCAACTACACGATCGAACTCACCGATTTCCGTCCGTTCAATATCGAAAGTGCTGACGAAGCCGCCAATGAACCCAAGGACGCGCTCGGCCGGCTCAATCGGCATCTGGGCAGCGCCGCCAAGCCTGCCGGGCAACGAGCGTTCCGCAACCTTGGGCCAAGCTTCCAGTACAAATTGCGCGACGCAGCCGGACAGGCGCGCGAATACCTGAACTACATGCAACCGATGGAGCAGGACAAACGCTGGTACGCACTGGCGGGCATGCGCGAATCACAGGCGGAGGAATTCCGCTTCCTCCGTATTCCGGTGGATCAGGACGGGCGGATCGATACGTTCTTCGGAATTCGCACCGCGCTGCTTGACCCGCAGCAGTTGCCAGTGCTCGCAAAGCGTTTCGCAGCCGCAGCAGTCGGCAGCGAAGCATCAGCGGATGCTCGGGAGAAACTCGAGGAAACGAGCATGCGCACACTGCAGCTCTTCTCGAAGAGCGGCTTTGAATCGCTTGGCGGTTTCATCGACAAGAACATCCCCCAGCCAGAACGCGAGCGCGCAGCGGATATCTTCCTGCAGGTGCTCGAAGGTGTAGTGTGGCAGGCTTGGTCGCTGGACCGCGAGACACGCCATTTGCCGCCGCTGGAGGCCAATGCCAGCCAAGGGCCGTTTGTGCGTGACGTGCTAAATGCGGTGAGTGACAGTTTCCACTACACGGCGCCTGTCTATCTCCAACTCGAACAATTCGAGCAGGTACAGGCGAGCGTGCTGCAGGCTACGCGTTCACCCGGCAAGAAGTGGGTCTATCTCGGATCGCTCTTGCTCGTCCTCGGAGTGTTCGCCATGCTGTATGTTCGCGAACGTCGGTTATTCGTACTGCTCAAGCGCGACGGCTCAGCACTTGTCGCCTTCAGTGCAAACCGCATTTCGATGGACGTCGAGCGTGAGTTTGCACAGCACCGCGACGCGCTCAAACATGTGCTGGCGGCATCCCCCAACGCCTCCTGAGGTTCAAAGTATGACCGAACTCACCCACCCCTTCGCCGATCGCAAGCCGTTGTTAAGCGGCCTCGGCCTGCTCGATTGGCTGTTTGCGCTGGCACTGATTGTCGGCGCAGGCTACGCATTCAATCGCTTTGGCGAGTACATGGACGCTTATGAGAAGAGCTTCCTCGTGCTCTCCGTGCCGCTGTTCGGCTGGCTCGGCTGGCGCTGGACAGCTTTGCGCAACCTGTTGATTGCTGCCGCGCTAGCGGCCTTTGCCTCGATCTCGCTCTATCAGCACGATCTGGCACGTGCAGAGCAGGTCTTTCTTCTCAAGTATTTCCTCTCCAGCCAGACAGCCATCATGTGGATGAGTGCGATGGTGTTTTTCGCGACTGGGGCCTACTGGCTCGGGCTTGCGACAGAAGCACCATTCGCCTCGCGGCTGGGCAGCATCGTGACCTGGATTGCAGCCACCGCCGGGACAGTCGGCCTGCTGGTACGTTGGTACGAGTCCTACCTGATCGGGCCCGATGTCGGCCACATCCCGGTTTCGAACCTCTACGAAGTCTTCGTCCTGTTCACCATCCTGACGTCACTGATCTACCTCTCCTACGAGCGGCGCTACGCCACACGCCAGATGGGGCCCTTCGTACTGCTGGTGATTTCGGCGGCAGTCGGCTTTCTGCTCTGGTACGCGTTCTCACGCAACGCACAGGAGATCCAACCGCTGATCCCGGCCCTCCAGTCCTATTGGATGAAGATTCATGTGCCCGCCAACTTCATCGGCTATGGCGCCTTCGCGGTTGCGGCGATGGTCGGAGCTGCGTGGCTGTGTGCCAGCAAGGGGATTCTTGCAAGGCAACTGCCGACGCTCGAAGTCCTTGACGACGTGATGTACCGCGCAATCGGCATCGGTTTCGCCTTCTTCACCGTCGCCACGATTCTCGGTGCACTATGGGCTGCGGAGGCATGGGGCACCTACTGGCAGTGGGACCCAAAGGAGACTTGGGCGCTGATCGTGTGGCTCAACTATGCGGCCTGGCTACATGTGCGGCTGACAAAGGGGCTGCGCGGCGCCGTGCTCGCGTGGTGGGCTCTGATTGGCTTGGTCGTCACCAGTTTTGCCTTCCTTGGCGTCAACATGTTCCTCTCGGGCCTCCACTCCTACGGATCGCTCTAACCCATGTTCAAAACCGCCGCCCAAGCAATGCTCGCCTTCGCCGCGCTGCAGCTTGCAGCGGCCTCCGCCCTAGCCGATGTTTATCGCTGGACCGATACCGAGGGTCATACGATCTATGGCGACGCTCCACCCGCCGGTGTAAAGGCGCGCAAGGTGGAAGGCGGAGTCACTGTGGTACCCGCTATACCCGTTGAGCCGACGCCTGCAGAGCCAGCCGCCGCACCCAAGTCCACGGCAAGCGAAGCCCTGACCACACGCAGCACAACGTCCGCAGCATCATTTGGCAACAAGGCTGAAGATCGGCGAAGCCTGCTAATCGAGAAGTGCAAGGCCAACCGTGGCGTGAACTGTGAACAGGAGGCGGATGCAATGCTCGATGGCGCGCCAGCGGGCGACGGCACGGTGTACTACCCAGCCCAGTCACGCAACCTCGACCATCCGCCCCATCCACTCGGCCCACATCCAAAGCCACAGTCCAACCCACCCAAACAGCAGGAAATGCGTATGGCACCTATGCCAGGAACACTTCCGAAAAAGCCCTCTCAGGGCAGACCGGACGAAAAGTGATCCAGTCTGCAACAGTCCGAAACACTCGACCCGCATTTGCCACGCGAAATTTGAAGTAGAATTTTCTCGAAATTGAAGGGGAGTAGCTCCTCACCGTAGCGTCGTCATCACGGGCATTCGCCCCGGCGCACGGGCAGGCAATAGCCTGTGAGCAAGACCTTCACCGGAAAAGCCGGTGGAGGCTCGTTTTCCCCAGATTGCTTGGGCCTCCATCCGAAAAGGATCGTGAGGCCCTTGTCATTTCAAGCCTTCCGATCGCAACCCCAACACCCAATCGAAAGGAAGTCGCGTGAAACGTGTTCTCTTGCTCGTTGCAACCAACGTTGCAATCGTCATATTGCTATCCATTACCGCTCGTCTGCTCGGGCTAGACCGCTACTTCGAGGCACAGGGGGGCGGCCTTAATCTGGGCTCGCTGCTTGTCTTCTGCGCCTTATTCGGCTTTGGCGGGGCGTTTATCTCGCTCGCAATCTCGAAGTGGATGGCGAAGTTCTCGACTGGCGCGAGAGCCATCACCCAGCCGAGCAATCAAGCGGAGGCCTGGCTGCTTGAAACCGTGCAGCGCCAGGCTACCCAAGCTGGCGTGGCGATGCCGGAGGTCGCCATCTACGACTCGCCGGAGATGAACGCATTCGCGACCGGCCCATCACGCAACAACGCACTCGTCGCGGTATCGACCGGGCTTCTGTACCAAATGCGCGAAGAAGAAGTGGAAGCCGTGCTTGCGCACGAGATCAGTCACGTCGCCAACGGAGACATGGTTACCCTGACGCTGATCCAGGGCGTAGTGAACACTTTTGTCATGTTCATTGCGCGGATTGTTGGGAACGTGGTCGACAAGCTCATCTTCAAGAATGAAGAAGGGCATGGTCCAGCGTTTTTCGTCACAACGATCGTCGCAGAGCTGGTACTCGGCGTACTCGCCTCAATCATCGTCATGTGGTTCTCGCGCCAACGCGAATTTCGCGCAGACGCTGGCGCGGCAAGGCTGGTTGGCCCACGCAGCATGATCGCCGCACTCGAACGCCTAAAACAGAACACAGAGGGCGCAGCTCTGCCGGATGGGGTGAAGGCGCTCGGTATCTCAGGGAGGCCAGCATTCGCAAAGCTGTTCATGTCGCATCCGCCGCTCGAAGAACGGATCGCCGCTCTCCGTGGCCAGCACTGAGGAGATGGGCATGAACGTCGAAACGATCCGCCACTACCGCGAGAATAGCGCCGAGGCTGTCGCACGAGTGCTTGCCACGCTGCTCATCGCCGATGGCCGTCTCTCGGACTCTGAACTGCGCCATCTCGACAATCCGTATTACATGGAATCGCTCGGCCTGCAGCCAGGCTTGTGCCGCAAGGTTTTGAGAGCACATTTGGTGGACCTCGCCTTGGCAAGCCCAAGTATGGATAGCGTGCGACTGAATGCCCCCGAGGTGCTCGACCAGGTGCTTGGTGAACTCACGGACCCCGGGCTGCAAATCAAGGCTTGCGCCTTGGCACTCGACGCCATCGCCGCCGACGAAGTACTGACTCAGGACGAGCACGCCGTGTTTCTGTATATGCTGAAAACTTGGAAACTGACACTCGCGGATGTTCTGGTCTCAATCGAACACCGGCGCCCCCACTAGGCGCACCGCCAAAAGCGTGGCGCTCTAACGTCAGAGCGTCACGCTGGGTGCAGCCCGCAGCTACAACCCTACGGCACCATTGATGCATCGCGTAACAGGCCCGTCGAGTTGATTCTCGGCTCGCCCTGGCCTCCCGCCCGAAGGCACGCTAGAATTCGCGCTCCTTTGGGGAGTAGCCGCCCTCCATTTGAGAGGGGAATGCGTCAACAGACTTGGTTCCGACCATGGCGCATTCGGCACCGCGCACGCGGCACCTGGCGAGACCAACGGCATGGCATCGGCTCAGGGGTTGAGCGGCGGCGCCTTGTCGTTGTTCTCTGCCGCTCGACCCGCATCGCACCCATGGAAGCTTTCCTCGTCTCGACCGGCATCATCGCGGCCGGAGAAATCGGTGATAAGACGCAGTTGCTTGCGCTCATCCTCGCAGCCCGATTCCGCCGTCCCCTACCAATCGTGCTCGGCATTCTCGTCGCCACCCTGGCCAATCACCTCATGGCTGGCGCGCTTGGAACATGGATCACAGCGTTGCTCGGCCCTCAAACGTTGCGCTGGCTGATCGGCCTTTCGTTCATCGGCATGGCCATCTGGGTAATGATCCCCGACAAGGTCGACGAGGACGAAGCAATGCTCACACCCCGACTCGGCGCGTTTGGCGCCACCGTCGTCGCATTCTTCCTGGCCGAAATGGGCGACAAAACGCAGATCGCGACCGTAGCGCTCGCTGCACGTTTCCAAGACCTCTTTGCGGTTGTCGCCGGCACCACCCTCGGTATGATGATCGCCGATGTGCCCGCCGTTTTCCTCGGTGACCGTGCGGCAAAGAAGATCCCCATGAAGCTCGTGCATGGCATCGCCGCACTGATGTTCGCCATCCTTGGCGTACTGGCGCTGCTCAACATCGGGAATATTTTCTGAACCAGCGGAACTCCTGATCGATGCCCGCATGAGCATGACGAAAGGTCACGCTCATGCGGGCCAGGCACGAAGCCGCGCTTCTCCGGAACCCGGCCTCAAAGACTCGCTGCCAGCTCCGCGCCCTGCTTGATCGCCCGCTTCGCATCGAGTTCAGCTGCGACGTCGGCGCCACCAATGACGTGTGCACGACGACCGATCGCTGCCAGTTCGTCGGCCAGTGTGCGCAACGACTCCTGACCCGCGCAGATCACCACGTTATCGACAGCTAGAAGCTTCTCCTTGCCGTCGATGCGAATATGCAAACCATCATCGTCGATTTTCAGGTAATCAGCACCGCTGATCATTTCGACCTGTTTTGCCTTGAGCGCTGCGCGGTGGATCCAGCCGGTGGTCTTACCCAGCCGTGCACCGATCTTTTCGGTCTTGCGTTGCAGCATGACCACCTGACGGGAACTCGGCGTCGACTGCGGCGTCGCCAACGCGCCCGGTTTCGCGAAGGTCGGATCGACCCCCCACTCGCGCAGCCAGCCCTGGAGATCCAGCGACAGGGAATGTCCCTCGTGGGTCAGGAACTCGGCTACGTCGAATCCAATACCGCCAGCACCGATGATCGCGACCCGCTCACCCACCGGCTTCCGATGGCGCAGGACATCGATATACGAAAGCACTTTGGGGTGGTCGATCCCCGGAATATCCAGTGCGCGTGGCGTTACACCCGTCGCAACCACGATCTCGTCAAAGCCTGCGAGGCCTACAGCATCAGCACGCACGCCAAGCTTCACTTCCACCTTCGCAAGCTCAAGCTGCCGCTTGAAGTAGCGGATCGTCTCGTGGAACTCTTCCTTGCCCGGCACATCCTTGGCAATGTTGAGCTGGCCGCCGAGTTCATCAAATGCCTCGAAAAGCGTCACGGCATGGCCTCGATGCGAGGCATACATTGCTGTGGCCATTCCCGCCGGGCCCGCACCGACGACGGCCACGCTTTTCCGCCGCGCTACTGGCGCAAACTTCAGTTCGGTCTCCCTCCCCGCCTGAGGGTTCACAAGACACGTCGCAAGCTTCTGCTCAAAGATGTGATCGAGACACGCCTGATTACAGCCGATGCACGTGTTGATCTCGTCCGCATGGCCCGCTTCGGCCTTGGCGACGAAATACGGGTCGGCGAGGAATGGGCGCGCCATTGAAACCATGTCAGCGCAACCATCGGCCAAGACTTGTTCAGCGACTTCCGGCGTATTGATCCGGTTGGTTGTGACCAACGGAATCTTCACCGCCCCCGAGTCCCGCAGGCGCTTCGTCACCCAGGCGAACGCCGCGCGCGGCACGCTCGTGGCAATTGTCGGAACACGCGCCTCATGCCAGCCAATACCAGTATTGATGATTGTCGCCCCTGCGTCCTCAACCGCCTGCGCAAGCGCCACCACTTCGTCCCAGCTACTCCCCCCCTCGACCAGATCAAGCATCGACAGCCGATAGATCACGATGAAATCGGGCCCTACTGCTTCGCGCACACGGCGCACGATTTCGACCGGAAAGCGGATGCGGTTAGCGAATGAGCCCCCCCAAGCATCATCGCGGTGGTTCGTCGCAGGCGCGACAAACTGGTTGATCAGATAACCCTCACTGCCCATCACCTCAACGCCGTCATAGCCCGCACGCCTGGCCAGCGCGGCACAGTTGGCAAAGTCGTTGATCTGCTTCTGGATACCACTTTCCGTCAATGCCCATGGCTTGAACGGGTTGATTGGGGCCTGCAGGCGCGATGGAGCGACCGACAACGGATGGTAGGCGTAACGACCGGTGTGCAGGATCTGCATCGCAATCTTTCCACCGGCCTCATGCACGGCATCCGCCACGTCACGATGGTGCCCAACCTGCCAAGGCCACGACAATTGCGCCGCGCCAGGGTGACCCCGACCAGCGATATTCGGGGCGATGCCGCCAGTGACGATAAGCCCGGCGCCACCACGCGCACGCTCAGCGTAGAAGGCGGCCATCCGCTCGGAACCCTTCGAGGCCTCCTCAAGTCCAGTGTGCATCGATCCCATCAGGGTGCGATTGCGCAGCGTGGTGAAGCCGAGGTCAAGCGGCGACAGGAGGTTGGGATAGATGGAATGGCTCATGCGTTGTCCTCGGCAGGCGGGTCTGATTCGCCATAGGTCATTGTTGGAAAAAAGGATTTAACCATACCCACTAGCGAGGGACAGCTTTGATGCATTGCGCAACCCGTTATGACAAGGAGTATCAACATCTATTGCGACGAACCTTGCGGCGACGCATCATGCGGCAAGGCGCCACAAACGCAGGCGTGATTCTCAACACGACGTCGGAGGGATCTCATGCATCAAGGCATTCCAGCCGGCAGGAGCCGGCCTGCCGGTACAGATCGAAGGTTCGTCAGTCAACTCACGCGCCAGACGTACGGAGTGGTACTCGCGGGAGGACGAGGCAGTCGGCTCAAGCAGCTCACTGATTGGCGTGCCAAACCAGCCGTTCCTTTTGGCGGCAAGTTCCGCATCATCGACTTCACCTTGTCCAATTGCGTGAATTCGGGTATCCGCCGCATCGGCATTGCCACGCAATACAAGGCGCAGAGCCTGATCCGTCATCTGCAGCGCTCCTGGAGCTTCCTCGACGGCCGTTTCTCGGAGTTCATCGAGATCATGCCGGCGCAGCAGAACATTGACGAGACACAGTGGTACCGCGGAACTGCCGATGCCGTATTCCAGAACCTCGACGCGATCCGCCGCACTCAGGCCGAATACATACTGGTGCTGTCCGGCGATCACATCTACAAAATGGACTATGGGCGCATGCTCGCCAATCACGTTCGAGAACGTGCGGACCTCACCATTGCCTGCATCGAAGTGCCGATCGAAGAAGCGAAGGATTTCGGCGTCATGGAGATCAACGACGAAAAGCGAATCGTCGCCTTTGCGGAAAAACCCGCCGATCCGGCGCCGATCCCGGGCAGACCAGATCGGGCGCTGGCCAGCATGGGCATCTACGTTTTCAATGCCCGCTTCCTTTACGAACAGCTCGTGAGGGATTCAATAGACAGTCGCTCCTCGCATGATTTCGGCAAGGACATCATTCCACACTGCATGCAGCGCTATCGGGTCTGCGCCCACAGCTTTTCCGATAGCTGCGTCGGCGAACCCGGCAAGCCACACTACTGGCGCGACGTCGGCACGATCGACGCGTATTGGGCGGCCAACATGGATCTCACCCAAGTCACGCCAGAGCTCAATCTCTATGACGAAGAGTGGCCGATCTGGACATGGCAAGAGCAGTTGCCGCCTGCGAAGTTCGTCTTCGACTCGGATAGCCGTCGCGGCTGCGCGATCGACTCACTCGTCTCCGGCGGGTGTGTGATCTCAGGGGCAGAGGTCAAGCGCTCGATGCTGTTCTCGCGCACATGGGTACACAGCTACGCGAAGGTGAGTGATTCAGTGATTCTGCCGGAAGTCGTCATCGGTCGCGGCGCCATCCTGCATCGCTGCGTCATAGACAAGCGGTGCAGTATTCCAGAGGGTCTCCAGATCGGGGTCAACGCAGAAAGTGATCGGAAGCGGTTTCATGTGAGTGCAGGCGGTATTACGTTGGTAACGCCGGACATGCTGGGCCAGCAAGTGCATTTCATCCGCTGAACTGTTCTTACCTTCGGTCCCCTCTCTGAAGCAAAACACGCTAACCAAAGCGCGTAAAGAAAGCATCCAGAGTCTGCGCCGGCGGCGCGTCAATAATTACTTAAAAACGAGAGGAGTCTTTGTATGCCGCAAACCCGTTTTATCAGTCAGCTCACCCGGCACAGCTACGCAATCGTGCTGGCTGGCGGACGCGGAAGCCGCCTCAAGCAACTGACTGACTGGCGCGCCAAACCCGCAGTACCGTTTGGAGGCAAGTTCCGCATCATTGACTTCACGCTGTCGAACTGCGTGAATTCGGGAATCCGCAAGATCGGCGTAGCAACCCAGTACAAGGCACAAAGCCTGATCCGCCACTTGCAGCGCGGCTGGAGTTTCCTTGATGGCCGCTTCGATGAATTCATCGACATCATGCCGGCGCAGCAGAACATCGACGAGGACCGCTGGTACCTCGGCACGGCTGATGCCGTGCACCAAAACCTCGACGTCATCAAGCACTCGGGCGCCGAGTATGTACTGGTTCTCTCGGGCGACCACATCTACAAGATGGACTATGGTCGCATGCTTGCCGAGCACGCGGAGCGTGGCGCGGAACTCACCGTCGCCTGTATGGACGTTCCCATCGAGGAGGCGTCAGCATTCGGCGTCATGGCAACGGACGAACACGCCCGAATCACGGCCTTCCAGGAAAAACCGGCCGATCCACCATCGATCCCGGGACGTTCCGATCGTGCGCTCGTCAGCATGGGCGTCTATGTCTTCAACGCAACGTTCCTCATCGAGCAACTGCTGCAGGACTTCGCAACGCCTGATTCGAGCCACGATTTCGGCAAAGACATCATCCCCCGCTGCGTCGGCCGCAATAAGGTTTTCGCACACAATTTCAGTGACAGCCATATCGGTGAGCCAGGCAAGCCGCCGTACTGGCGCGACGTCGGAACAATCGACGCCTACTGGGCCGCAAACCTCGACCTGACGCACGTAGTGCCGGACCTGAACCTGTACAACGAAGAGTGGCCGATCTGGACCGCGCAGGAACAACTCCCCCCCGCAAAGTTCGTGTTTGACGACGAAGGGCGGCGTGGTATGTCCGTCGACTCGACGGTGTCTGGCGGTTGCATCATCAGTGGTGCCAGCGTACGCCGCTCACTCCTGTTTCACCGCGTGCAGGTCCACAGCTATTGTTCCATCGAAGACTCGGTGATTCTGCCGAGCGTCTCGATCGGTCGTAACTGCATTCTCAAGAAGGTCGTCCTGGACAAGAACTGCGTACTGCCGCCCGGCACGCAGATCGGTCTGGATCCAAAGAAAGATGCAGAGCGGTTCTATGTAAGTGAAGGCGGTGTCACGCTCGTGACGCCCGACATGCTCGGACAGAATCTTCACATCAGATGACTACCAACCAGACAGGCAATCCCTCCCTGCGGGTTCTGTTCGCCACATCCGAGATCGCCCCATGGATCAAGACCGGCGGTCTCGGCGACGTGGCAAGTGCGTTGCCGCCCGCGCTCGCGCGGGCAGGTTGTGACGTCAAGGTGCTGACACCCGCCTATCCGGGCATCCGCTCGGTTTTCCCACAAGCAATGCCGTGGCTCGAAATTCCCTCACTCGGGCCGCAGCTACCCGCTGCACGTCTGTTGCGAGCGGGCCAGCTGGGACCGGGCGCCGAGCTGATCCTGCTCGACTGTCCGCAGATGTATGAGCGTCACGGGAATCCGTATACCGATGGCCATGGTCACGCGTGGAGCGATAACAGTCTCCGTTTCGGACTCTTGTCGCGTGTCGCGCACTGGATGAGCGAGGCAGACTTCTCCCATGAATGGCAGGCCGACGTCCTTCACTGCAACGACTGGCATACCGCACTCGCACCGGCCTATCGGGTATTTCTCGAAACCGGCGCGCCGTGCGTGCTAACGGTTCACAACCTTGCGTTCCAGGGGCTCTTTGCTTACGACGCATTACATGCGTTAGGCCTACCGGCGCATTCCTTCCGTTACGACGGCGTCGAATTCCACGGCCAGCTTTCGTTCCTCAAGTCAGGCCTGCAATACGCGCATCAGATCACCACGGTGAGCCCGACCTACGCCAGCGAGATCCAGACGCAGGAATTCGGCTGCGGCCTTGAAGGGCTGTTGCGCTACCGCTCAGGCGAGCTGACCGGGATCCTCAACGGCATCGACGAAAAGGTCTGGGATCCCGCCCACGACGAGCACATCCCTTTTCGCTATTCGTTCGACAAGATCCAGTGGAAGGCGCACAACAAGACAGCGCTGCAAAAACGACTGGGACTCGACCAAGACCAAGATGCGCCACTGCTCGGTCTGGTCAGCCGGTTGACGCACCAGAAGGGTTGCAACCTGGTACTGGAAGCGGCCGACACGCTGATTGCCGAGGGCTGCCAGATCGCTGTCATCGGGACGGGGGACCGCCGCGTCGAGCGTGCCTTTTCCGATCTGACGCACCGCCATCCCAAACGTTTCATGGCGCTCATCGGCTATGACGAAGCACTAGCACACCAGATCGAGGCCGGCGCGGACATCTTTCTGATGCCTTCGCTGTTCGAGCCATGCGGACTCAACCAGATGTACAGCCTGCGCTACGGCACTCCACCGATTGTCCGGCGCACTGGAGGGCTGGCCGACACAGTGGTCGATCTGACTGGCGAGACGCTTGCGAACGGGACAGCTAACGGCTTCGTTTTCGACGATCCTTCATCGGCCGCACTTATCTCGGCAGTCAGGCGTGCGGTTGTCGCGTACCGTGATCCGGCCGTTTGGCAGCAAATCCAGCGACATGGCATGGAGGCGCATTTCGGCTGGGATGATGCTGCGAGGCATTACATCGACGTCTACCGGCGGGCGATGGAGGACTGATGGCGGGCACATGACTCCTGCCGGACGAGGCCGCCGAAGGGCGGCCTCGGTTGGTCGAGCGTCCCGCCCCGCCGCAGCGGGCGCCAAAGGCTATACTTCGCCTTTTTTCTCAGTTGCTTATGCTGGTCTTTCGCGGCTTTCCCGATCGGGCGGAGGTGTCCTCGGTCCTCACTATCGGCAACTTCGATGGTGTGCATCGTGGCCATCAAGCGCTCCTGCGGCTGCTTGTGAGCGAAGCACGCGAGCGGGCTATGCCGGCTACCGTGCTGACCTTCGAGCCACATCCGCGCGAATTCTTCACCCCGGAGGCCGCACCACCACGCTTGTCGCGCCTGCGCGAAAAAATCGAACTGATGGCCGAGTTCGGCGTTGATCGCGTCCATGTCCTGCGCTTCAACGAGGCGCTGGCCACAATTCCAGCCGAAGCATTCGTCGAACGAATCCTGCAACGTGGCCTCGGCATGCGACATCTCTTGATCGGTGACGATTTCTGCTTCGGCCGCGGTCGACGCGGCAACTTCGATTTGCTGAGCCGGATGGGCGAAACTCATGGCTTCCGCGTCGAAGCGATGCCCACCCTCGATTGCGAGGGCGAGCGCGTTTCCAGTTCGGCTGTGCGCGAAACGCTCATTGCCGGTGATCTGGAGCGCGCAGAAATCCTGATCGGCCGCCCATACACGATGAGCGGCCGCGTGATCCACGGGGACAAGATTGGTCGCACACTCGGTTTTCCGACCGCCAATATTCAGATCAACCGAAACCGCGCAGCGCTGGCCGGTATCTTCACTGTCACGGTCGACGGACTGGCGGAGCAGCCTTGGCCGGGGGTTGCCAGCCTTGGAATTCGGCCAACCGTTACGAACAGTGGAGCAGCCCGCCTCGAAGTACACCTATTCGGATTTGAGGGCGAAATCTACGGTCGCCATGTGCGCGTGCACTTCCTGCACAAACAACGTGACGAAATGAAGTTCGAGTCGCTAGAGGCACTCACTGCCGCAATCCAGCAGGATTGCGTGAACGCCCGGGAAGTTCTCGCCCAGCACCGAATTCCGGTGCCGGCCGCCTGAAGGCGCCGGCCTCTCCCGAATCCAGGGCCCGCCACACTGAGCGCGGGCGAGTATCCGACCGAATTTGACGCGAGCTTGAAGAAATGTCCGACTACCGAAAGACGATGAACCTTCCCGACACCCCGTTCCCGATGCGTGGCGACCTGCCCCGCCGCGAACCGGGTTGGGTGGCTGACTGGCAGAAGCGAAAGCTTTACCAGAAGATTCGGTCGGCTGCCGCCGGGCGACCGAAGTTCATCCTCCACGACGGCCCGCCGTATGCCAACGGCAATCTCCACCTTGGCCACGCACTGAACAAGATCCTCAAGGACATCATCGTCCGCTCGAAGACCTTGGCCGGTTTCGATGCACCCTACGTCCCGGGCTGGGACTGCCACGGCCTGCCGATCGAGCACAAGATCGAGGTCACCCATGGCAAGAGCCTGCCGGCCGACAAGGTCCGCGAGCTGTGTCGTGCCTACGCAGCCGAACAGGTCGAAATCCAGAGGAAGGAATTCATCCGCTTGGGCGTACTCGGAGACTGGGACAATCCGTATCTCACGATGGCTCCGGCCAATGAAGCCGGCGAAATCCGCGCGCTTGCCGAGATGGTCAAGCAGGGCTACGTCTTCAAGGGCCTCAAGCCGGTCAACTGGTGTTTCGACTGCGGCTCCGCGCTGGCCGAGGCAGAAGTCGAATACGCCGACAAGAGGTCGCCCACCATCGATGTCGGCTTCCTGCTGCTGGAGAAAGACCTGCCGCAGCTTGAAGCCGCGTTCCATCTGGCCGACCTGACCAAGCCTGTCTATGCAGTGATCTGGACTACCACACCCTGGACGATCCCCGCCAACCAGGCGCTCAACATGCACCCCGACTTCGAGTACGCACTCGTCGATGTCGGTGGCCGCATCCTGCTGCTAGCCAAGGATCTGGTCGAAGAGAGCCTCAAGCGCTTCGACCTTTCGGGCACGATCATCTCGATCTGCAAGGGCTCTGCACTCGACAGGATCCGCTTCCAGCACCCATTCTATGATCGCGTCTCGCCGGTGTATCTGGCCGAATATGTAGGGCTCGATGCTGGCACCGGCGTGGTCCACTCCGCGCCCGCACACGGCGTAGACGATTTCAATTCCTGGAACGCCTATGGCCGCCGCAACGACGAGATCATCTCGATCGTCAAGGGCGACGGCGTCTATGTCGACGAACTACCCTTCTTTGGCGGCCAATTGATCTGGAAGGCCAACGACGCCATCGTCGAAAAGCTCCGTGAAGCCGGCGCCCTGCTCTCCTTCGGCAAGGTCGACCACAGCTACATGCACTGCTGGCGCCACAAGACCCCGGTGATCTACCGTGCGACCGCGCAATGGTTCGTCGGAATGGACAAGCTGCCAGCCGATGGAAAACCCCTGCGGGAAAAAGCACTTGGCAGCGTCGAGGCCACGGCCTTCTACCCAACCTGGGGCAAGCCGCGCCTGCACACGATGATCGCCGGCCGGCCCGACTGGTGTATCTCGCGCCAGCGTAACTGGGGCGTACCAATCCCCTTCTTCCTGCACAAGGAAACTGGCGAACTGCATCCGCGCACGGTCCAGCTGATGGAAGAAGTCGCCAAGCGCGTCGAGAAGGAAGGCATCGAAGCGTGGTTCCGCCTCGACGCCTCCGAACTGCTGGGCACCGAAGCGGCGCAGTACGACAAGATCAGCGATACGCTCGACGTCTGGTTCGATTCCGGCACCACGCACTGGCACGTGCTGCGCGGTTCACACAACGATGGTCACGCCCATGGCCCGCGCGCCGACCTTTACCTCGAAGGCTCCGACCAGCACCGCGGATGGTTCCACTCCTCATTACTGACGGGAGCGGCGATCGATGGCCACGCACCGTACAAGGCGCTGCTGACGCACGGTTTCACCGTCGACCAGCACGGCCGCAAGATGAGCAAATCGCTCAAGAACACCATCGAGCCCAGTGAAGTCAGCGACAAGATGGGCGCCGAAATCCTGCGCCTGTGGGTCGCTGCCACCGACTACTCGGGCGAACTGGCGATGTCGAAGGAAATCCTCGACCGCGTCGTCGAGACCTACCGTCGGCTGCGCAACACCCTGCGCTTCCTGCTCGCCAACACCGCTGACTTCGACATCGCGAAGGATGCGGTATCGTCCGAACAGTGGCTCGACATTGACCGTTATGCGCTCGCCCTGACGCGCCAGATGGCCATGCAGGCCGAGGCTGACTATGCACGCTTCGAGTTCCATCGCGTCGTGCAGGCGCTGCAAATCTTCTGTTCGGAAGACCTCGGCGCGTTCTACCTCGACATCCTCAAGGACCGTCTCTACACGACCAAGGCCGACTCGCTCGCACGCCGCGCCGCACAAACAGCGCTGTGGCACATCACGCAGACGCTGGTCACATTGATGGCGCCGATCCTCTCCTTCACGGCCGAGGAGATCTGGTCCGTTCTCAAGGGCAACGCCCCTGAGGAATCGGTGATGCTGCACACCTTCCACGCATTGCCCGCACAGGAAGGCGAATCGGGTCTTATCGCGCGCTGGAATCTCATTCGCGAGGTCCGTGGTGAAGTAACCAAGGCCGTTGAGGCAGTACGTTCAGAAGGCAAGATCGGCTCCTCGCTCCAAGCCGAGGTTGACCTCCGTGCAGCGGCCGATCGCTTCGACGCACTCGCCTCACTCGGCGACGATCTGAAGCTCGTATTGATCACCTCGGCCGCCACGCTTGCCAAGGTTGGTTCTGCGACAGAGGAAGCCATCGTCGTACGCCCAAGCACGCAGCAAAAGTGCGAGCGTTGCTGGCACTGGCGCGCAGATGTCGGCACAAACGTTGAACATCCGACACTTTGCGCACGCTGCGACGCAAACCTCTTCGGCGACGGCGAGGTCCGCACGCATGCCTAAGCGTTTCCTCGGCTGGCTAGGGCTTTCGGGGCTGGTGATCGTGCTCGACCAAATCACGAAGCTCGCAGTGCTCGACCGCCTGATGCTCGGCGAGGCAGTCCCCTACACCGACTTCTTCCAGCTCGTGCTGGTCTACAACCCGGGAGCGGCCTTCAGTTTCCTCGCCGATCAGCCGGGCTGGCAGAAATGGTTTTTCGCTGCGCTTGCCTTGGTGATCTCGGCGTGGCTGATAGGGCTGATCAGGAAGCATGCGAACGAGGTCCTCCAACCGCTGGCCTTCTCAATGATCGTCGGCGGCGCACTCGGCAATGTGATCGACCGCTTCGCTTACGGTGCAGTGGTCGACTTCCTTTATTTCCACATCGGTGAGCACGGCTGGCCAGCCTTCAATCTTGCCGATTCAGCGATCACCCTCGGCGTGATCCTGATGATCATCTCGCAGATTCGCGAATCGCGAAGAGCCAAGGAACAGCATTCATGAGCAACACCCACATTCAGGCCGACAGCCTCATCACATTGAACTACCGCATCTCGCAGCCTGGTGGCGCAGTCCTGATCTCGACCTTTGAATCGACACCCGCCACGCTCCAGCTCGGCAACGGCGAACTTACGCACGGACTGGAAAGCTGCCTTGTCGGGCTTGCAACCGGCGAGTATCGAGTCTTCGATCTGGCAGAGAACCAGGCTTTCGGTCCACGCCACGATGCGCTCATCGAACGGATCCCACGCGATGCGCTGCCGCAAGGCGACTACACCGTGGAGCCCCAACAGGTACTTGGATTCACCGCCCCGGACGGCAACCGTTTCTCGGGCTTGGTACTCGAAGTCAATGAGAGCACTGTCGTCATCGACTTCAATCATCCGCTTGCTGGCCGCGCGGTCTGTTTTGAGGTCGAGGTCATTGGAATCAACTAAGGTCCAGGGGACGCAAGCCCCCTACGAGGTAACCACGATGGAAGTCCTGCTCGCCAACCCCCGCGGCTTCTGCGCCGGTGTCGAACGCGCGATCATGATCGTGGAGCGTGCGCTCGCACTCTACGGCGCGCCGATCTATGTACGGCACGAAGTCGTACACAACAAGTTCGTGGTGGACGACCTACGCGCCAAGGGCGCGGTCTTTATCGAAGAACTCGACGAGGTGCCAGCAGGCAATACGGTGATCTTCTCGGCCCACGGCGTCTCGCAAGCCGTGCGACAGGAAGCCGAACGCCGCGAGCTCAAGGTGTTCGACGCAACCTGCCCGCTCGTGACCAAGGTTCATGTCGAAGTGCAGAAAATGCGCGACACCGGCCGCGAAATCATCATGATCGGTCACAAGGGCCATCCCGAAGTCGAAGGGACGATGGGACAGAGTGAGCGCGGCATGTACCTCGTCGAGACGGTCGCCGATGTCGCGGCGCTCACCGTTACCACCCCCAACATGCTCGCCTACGTTACCCAGACGACACTTTCGGTTGACGATGCAGCAGCCGTCGTAGATGCCCTTAAGGTACGGTTTCCGAATATCTTAGGGCCGAAACGGGACGACATCTGCTACGCCACGCAAAACCGTCAGGATGCGATCAAGTTCATGGCACCACAGGTCGATGCAGTCTTCGTAGTGGGGTCCAGGAATAGCTCAAATTCGAACCGACTACGCGAAGTCGCCGCATTGCGGGGTGTTCCAGCATGGCTGATCGACAACGCTGCGGCGATCGACCCGGCATGGATCGAGGGGCACAAGCGGATCGGCGTATCGGCCGGCGCCTCCGCACCGGAAATTCTCGTCAATGAAGTGATTGACCGCCTGCGCGAACTCGGTGCTGCGAGCGTCCGCACGCTGGAAGGCGCGACTGAGAACGTGAACTTCCCGTTACCGCATGAACTGAGGTCCGCCTAAGACGGGGCCCCTCCAGATCACCCCATCAATTTTCTCACGCAACCGGGGCGGCCCAGCCTTCCCGGCCTGCACCTTGGTTGTCCTTCGCCCAAGCAATGAGATTTGCCTGACCATCTACTGCCTCGTCAGTCATTGTGGAATAATTCAGCGACTGCGACTTACCGGCAATGGCATAACTGAACAGTTGACAGCCCACTTGTTCAAAATCGCCCCGCAAAACTGCATCCGTCTTTAGGCAAGGCGCCCAGTCCACCACGATCGTGAAGACAGACTGCCGCAGTCGTCGAACGTTGTGCTTGGTTGAATCAAACCAAGTAGCGTGAGCCATTTCAAAGCCAGGCAAAAACTTGGCTAGATGCGATGTTTGTCACGAGTTAGGACAAACCCCTACTCAGGTCGCGGCAGTTCAGGCCGAGAAATCTCAGGCAGGCCAGAACTGCCGTCGGCAACGGCAGCGCCCAAAATCGGGCACGGCCCGAACCACGGGAGCAAGCCATGCCATTTGTACGCAGAGGTCCGAACGGACAGATCGATGCTTTGTTCCAGACACAGGCAGACGGTGCCCGCGAAGAACTACCCGTCGACCATTCTGAAGTCACCGCCTTCCTTGGAGTTCCCGCAGCCTCTTTCTCCAGGCTCGACGCCGAGTTCATCCGCGTTCTTGAAGACGTCATTGACTCACTGATCGACAAAGGGCTTCTGCGTGTAACGGATCTTCCGCCGCAGGCTCAGCGCAAGCTCTCGGCACGCAAGGGCCTGCGGGTCCGCATGAACGGCAGCTTCAACCTACTGCAAGACCGCGACGTCATCTGAATCATCAAAGCACATGAACGCCCCCGTTAACTGGAACCTCAACGCGCACGCGACGCACGACGATCCGTTGCTCGACTGCCTCGCGGCACTCACACGGATCCACGGCCAGCCCTGGACAAACGAAGCGCTCGCTGCTGGTCTGCCGCTTGTTGAAAACCGCCTGACACCATCGCTGCTTTCGCGCGCTGCCAATCGGGCCGGCCTGTCCGTGCGCCTCGTACGTCAGCCACTCGAAAAGATCCGCCCGGCCCTGCTGCCAGCAATCATTCTGCTTGTCGGGCAGCGAGCCTGCCTGCTCCTCGATTGGACTGCAGACGGTCGTGCGCGCGTACGCTTCCCTGAAGGCGGCGAAACGGAATCGCTGGTAAGCCAGGAAGCACTTGCCAAACAGTACGCAGGTGTTGTGGCCTATGTGCGTCCGCGCTTCCGCTTCGAGGCACGCGTACCCGAAGTCGGTCAGTTACGTGGACGTCACTGGTTCTGGGGGGTCGTGCTGAACAACTGGCGGTTGTATCGGGATGCCCTGCTCGCCTCGGTGGCAGTCAATATCTTCTCGCTCTCGCTGCCGCTGTTCACGATGAATGTCTACGACCGGGTGGTGCCGAACCATGCGGAAGAAACGCTCTGGGTGCTCACGATCGGCATCCTGTTCGTATTCATCTTCGACTTCTGCCTGCGCACGCTGCGCGCGTTCATCATCGATACTGCAGGCAAGCGGATCGATGTGACCTTGTCATCCAAGATCATGGAGCGCGTACTCGGCCTGCGCATGGAAGCGCGGCCTGAATCAGTCGGCTCGTTCTCGGCCAATCTTCGGGCATTCGAGTCGGTGCGCGATTTCATCGCATCCGCCACGATCACCGCAGTCGTCGATCTGCCCTTCGCGCTGCTCTTCGTGATCGTGCTGGTATGGCTCTCGCCATGGCTACCACTCCCCCCGCTGATCGGTGGCGGCCTCGCAATCCTTGTGGCGCTCGTCGTGCAACACAAGCTCCACGCCCTGACCGAGTCGACCTATCGCGCAAGCGGTCAGCGCCAGGCCACACTCGTCGAAGCACTGGTCGGCCTGGAGACGGTCAAGACTCAAGGTGCAGAAGGTGTCACCCAACGCAACTGGGAGCGTGCCACGCTGTTCATCGCTCAGGTCGGCACTAAGCTCAAGCTGCTCTCGACCTCGGTCGTGAACTTCACGTCAGCGATTTCACAACTGGTCAGCGTTTCCACGGTCGTACTCGGCGTGTATCTATTGATGAATGGCCAGCTCTCAATGGGTGGCATCATCGCGGCATCGATGCTCGCTGGACGGATGCTCGCCCCACTCGGGCAAATCGCCGGGCTACTGCTGCAGTATCACAACGCACGTACCGCACTGGCCGGCATCGAAACGCAGATGAAGCTGCCGATCGAGCGTCCCGAGGGTGCGAACTTCCTGCACCGTCCGCACTTCCGCGGTGAAGTCGAATTCCGCAATGTCGCCTTCACATATCCAAGCCGCGAACAGCCGGTATTGCGCAACGTATCGTTCCGGCTCGCTCCGGGCGAGAAGGCCGCAATCATCGGACGCATCGGCTCTGGCAAGAGCACGCTCGAAAAGCTCGTACTCGGGCTATACCAGCCGACGGAAGGTGCTGTGCTGATCGATGGCATCGACTCACGCCAGATCGACCCCGCAGAGCTGCGTCGTGCAATCGGCTTCGTGCCGCAGGATGTGGTGCTGTTCTATGGCAGCCTGCGCCACAACATCGCGTTCGGCGCACCATTCGCTGAAGACTCCGCTGTCATCGCTGCTGCCGATCTAGCGGGCGTTACCGAATTCGCCAACGCCCATCCACGTGGTTTCGACATGCTGGTTGGTGAACGCGGTGAATCGCTCTCCGGTGGGCAGCGCCAGTCCGTAGCAATTGCACGAGCGATGCTGAACGATCCGCCGATCCTGCTGTTCGACGAACCCAGCTCGAACATGGACCACCAGAGCGAAGAACGTCTCAAGCAGCGGCTGAGCACAGCGACCAAGGGCAAGACGATGCTGCTCATCACACACCGGACGTCGCTTCTTGACCTCGTCGATCGGCTGATCGTGATCGACGGCGGCCAGATCGTGGCCGACGGCCCGAAGGCCAACGTCATCGAGGCGCTACAGAGCGGTCGTGTCGGGAGGGCCGCATGATGACCAAGCAGACTTTCTCCATGGGCAAGCCGCCTCGGAAAAGCAAGCTTCTCGGCGCCTCACGCGCGCTGGACGGCCTGCTCAAGGCCGCTGGCCGCGGTGACCTGCACGATTCGAATGACCACGTCGCTGACGCTAACTGGGCGATTGGCGAACAGACACCACGCGGAGCCCGCCTCGCGGTATGGCTTTCACTCACCGCCGTCGTCGTTCTGATCGTATGGGCCGCCTTCGCGAAACTCGATGAATCAACCCGCGGTGAAGGCAAGGTGATTCCTTCCAGCCAAAACCAGATCATGCAGAGCCTGGATGGCGGCATCGTCAAGGAAGTGCTTGTGAAGGAAGGCGAAACCGTCGAAAAGGGCCAACTGTTACTCAAGATCGATCCGACCCGCTTTGTGTCGTCCCTGCGTGAAAACCGTGCGCAATACCTCGCCCTGCAGGCCAAGGCCGCCCGTCTGACCGCACTCGCAGAGGGAAGGAACTACGTCCCTCCCCCCGAAGCGCAACAGGACATCCCAGAGATCGTCGAACAGGAGCGTCAGGCCTTCCTCTCGAAAAAGCTCGAACTCGATGCCAGCATCGGCGTCGCTCGCGAGCAGTTGAGCCAGCGTAACCAAGAGCTAAACGAAGTGCGCGCACGCCGTGATCAAGCTTCGCAGAGCTACAACCTGACCGCCAGGGAACTTGATGTCACCCGACCACTGACAAAGTCCGGCGCCGTCTCGGACGTCGAACTCCTGCGCCTCGAACGTGATGTTGCCCGCTACCGTGGTGAACGCGATGCTGCAAGCGCGCAGATCCCCCGTATCCAGGCCGCGATCAGCGAAGCCCAGCGCAAGATCCAGGAAGTCGAGCTACAGTTGAAAAACCAGGCGCGTTCTGAACTGTCAGACACAAACGCCAAGATCAGCTCGTTATCTGAAGGCAGCGTAGGCCTTGAGGATCGCGTCAAGCAGGCTGAAATTCGCTCGCCCATGCGCGGAACCGTCAAGCAGATCTTCGTCCATACGATCGGCGGCGTCGTGCAGCCGGGCAAGGAGATCATCGAGGTTGTTCCGACCGACGACGCGCTCCTGCTCGAAGCCCGCGTCTCACCCCGCGATATCGCCTTCCTGCGACCAGGTCAGCCCGCGCTGGTGAAGTTCACCGCGTACGACTTTTCCACGTACGGCGGACTCGACGGTACGCTCGAACATATCGGCGCGGATACCGTGGTCGATGAAAAGGGCAATGCCTTCTACACGGTTCGCGTGCGTACCAAGCGGTCGAGCATCGGCGACAAGCACCTGCCGATCATTCCCGGCATGGTCGCAGAAGTCGACATTCTCACAGGCAAGAAATCTGTCCTAAGCTATCTTCTCAAGCCGGTGCTGCGTGCAAAGGCCGCAGCCCTAACCGAACGTTGATTGCCATGCGCCACGCCACGATCACCCTCGCCTCCGCCGACGACACCCTTGCACGCCGGTGGCAGAGCGCATGCGATGGCGGCCCCATCCTTCGCCTGCGCAAGTACGACGAACTCTCCCAAGCCGAGAACATCGTCATCATCGATGCAGCGCTTCCGGGGCTGCCCACACTTGACGCACCCGGCTGGCAGCCCATGGCAGCACGGCTGCGACTGGTGTTCGCCAGCAACCAGCCTCATGACAATGAAGGCATTTCCGCGATCGATGCTGGATTCGTCGGCTATTGCCACGCCTACTGCGCCCCCGAGCAACTACGCCAGATTCTCGACGTCGTTGAATCTGGGGAACTCTGGCTCGGACGCAGCCTCGTTTCGCGCCTGATTCATGCTGTAAATGCCGCCCGACCGACCCTTGCGGACGACTGGACACTCGGGCTCACCGAGCGGGAACGAGAAGTCGGGCGCCGCGCCGCGCTCGGCGCATCCAATGCCGAAATCGCGGCGGAACTCGGAATCAGCGAACGCACCGTCAAGGCACATCTCTCAGGCATATTCGAAAAGCTCGGCGTAGCGGATCGGCTCCAGTTGGCGCTCCGGGTACACGGCATTCGCTAGCACCTGTTCTAACCCCCTCGCTGGATCGCGCTTCCCGCATCGCGGCCGTACCTTCATCGCGAGTACATCAGCCTGAGAGCTGGCTGATTCGCTGCCAAGCAGGCCCCACACGACCAGACAGCACACCATTCGCTGTCTGGATCCATTCCTCGCTCAATCCCCTCTGACGCGCGGGCACCGTCTCCACCCAAAATTCGCCTCAAAGGACATCGTCAACTGGCATAACAGAATGCCAGCACGGCTCCATTTGCCCACCAGTTTCACCCGTATCACCTCACCCCGCCAGCCATTATCCAAAATGGATATTCGATTATCGGGGGACGTCACCAACCATGGCACGCCCGTCGATTACTTCACAAGACAGCAATTGATGTGACAGTTTTTAACATTTCAAACCTACAGGTGTCCGCACGTCCGATGCCGGCAATTTAGACAGAGCAGAGACTTCCAGCCATCAATGATTGGAATCACGGAGTTCTGAAATGTCAGCCAGCATCAGGGTCCCAACGCAAGGTACGGTCGCGCAGATCATCGGCAAGGCTTGGGTTCGCCAAGCGGACGGAAGCTTGCGTGAAATCCAACCCGGAGACCGTATCTCTGAGGGCCAGATCCTCGTCACTGGCAGCGCAAGCAGCGTGACGCTGCATGACGCACACGGAGGCATGGTCACAATCGGCGAAACGCGTGAAGTGCTGGCAGACGCAACCTTGCTCGCGCAGGACACGCCAACACCGCAGGAAGCGGCCTTGAGGCAGCCCGATGCCAACATCGACCGTGCGCTACAGGCGCTTAGCACGGGCAGCGATCCGTTCGCCGAACTCGATCCGACGGCGGCTGGTTTGGGCGGCGGCGGCGCCAATGAGTCTCACGGCTTCGTCCGCCTGTTCCGTATCAGCGAGGCACTCGATCCGCTCTCGATTCCCACTGGAAGCACCACATTCGCACGTCCAGAAGTGGAAATTTTTGCGGGCGACGATACGTCATCTGGTGTAGAAGCGCCCGCCGAACCGCCGATACAATCCGAGAATCAGGCTCCAGTCGCCAATTCCGTCAGCATTACCACGCTCGAGGACACGCCAGTGGACGGCCGCGTCGACGGCTTCGATCCAGACGGTGATCCGCTGACCTACACCAAGGCCACGGATCCAGCCAATGGCACCGTCGTCGTCCACCCGGATGGCACCTTCACCTATACACCAGGTGATAACTTCAACGGAACCGACACCTTTGACGTCACCGTCGATGACGGCAATGGCGGCACCACAACGGTCACGGTCGACATCAACGTGACGCCGGTTGCCGACCCTGCAACCATCACCCCACACACGCCCGGCGCCGATACCGGCACCGTCACGGAAGACGTCAAACTCACGACCAGCGGCAAGCTCGACGTGGTTGACCCGGATGCTGGTGAGGCCGTATTCCAGGCCGGAACGATTCAGGACGGGCCCTATGGCTCGCTTGAGATCGACCCCGACGGCAACTGGACCTACACGCTCGACAACGACGCGACCGAAGTCCAGCAGCTCAAGGAAGGCGAGACGGTCGAGCGCCAGATCACGGTCAAGAGCGCCGATGGTACCGAGCACGTCATCACCATCACGATCGCGGGTACCGACGAGACGGCGACCGTCGGCACGGGCGCCGTCCAGGAAGACACGGTCCTCACCGCAGACGGCCGGCTCACCGCCACGGGCGGCGTGGGCTTCGTCGGAGAAACGATCCACGGTGACTACGGCTCGCTCGTGGTCGAGGCCGATGGCACCTGGACCTACACGCTCAACAACAACGACGCGGCCGTGCAGGCGCTCACCACCCAGGACATGAAGGTCGAGACCTTCACCGTGCAACTCGCTGGCGGCGGCACCACGACCGTCACGATCGATGTGCAGGGCCTCGATGACGGCGCGCGGATCACCCCGCACACCCCCGGTGCCGATGCCGGCGCCGTCAAGGAGGACGTCACACCCTCCACCAGCGGCAAGCTCGACGTGGTTGACCCGGATGCTGGCGAGGCCGTATTCCAGGCCGGAACGATTCAGGACGGGCCCTATGGCTCGCTTGAGATCGACCCCGACGGCAACTGGACCTACACGCTCGACAACGACGCAGCCGAAGTCCAGCAGCTCAAGGAAGGCGAGACGGTCGAGCGCCAGATCACGGTCAAGAGCGCCGATGGTACCGAGCACCCCATCACTATCACGATCACCGGGACCAACGACGCGCCAATCGCCAAGGATGATGGTGCAGACGCCCCATCGGGCGGCGTTGGTCTCTCAGGCTTGCTTGGTCAGTACTATGCCTATTACGACGGCACGCGTGGCGCGGAAAAGCTCATCAACCACGCCGCAGATGGTCCGAATCTGTCGTCGCTCGCACAGGTTTGGGACTTCATCGCGAACAATCAGCCAGACGCAACCTTCACCGCGAACGAACTCAACTATCAGTACAAGGGCGCCAAGGATCTGGCTGGATACGGCCATCTAGCTGAATTCTTAGGTAGCGATGCGCCTTCGCTCGATCAGACACCCGCTGCGGCAACGGACGGCATTATTCGTCTTTCTGGCGAAATCAACCTGAAGGCGGGTAAGTACTGCTTCTATGTCACCGCCGACGACGGCTATCAGATCAAGATCGACGGCAAGGTCGTCATTGAGGTCGACCACAATCAGTCGATAGATAGCCTTTGGGGGCCGACCTTCATGATCACGGACAGTGGTTGGCACACGATCGAAATGGTCTACTGGGATCAGGGCGAGAACGCCATATTCCAGCCCACGCTGAGAACCAACGACAAGTCGTTGTGGTTGTCGAGCTACGAAACTCGGCACGCGTCGCCATTCGCCACATTCGAAGATCAGCCGATTGACATCCCTGTCGCCAAATTGCTTGCCAACGATTACGACCCGGACGGCGACACCTTGACGGTCGCTTCAGTCTTTGGCTCCGAGCATGGCGTCGCCACGCTTGATGGAAACGGCAACGTACATTTCGTGCCCGAAGCCGACTTCAGCGGCGTTGCGTCATTCCAGTACACGATCAATGACGGTCAGGGGGGGCAGGACACAGCAACCGTCTATATCTCGGTCGGGGCGCTGCCGGATGCGATGGCCGATGTAGCGTCGACGCACGAAAGTCAAAGCGTGGAGATCAACGTTCTGGCCAACGACACCTTCGCGAATCGAAACCATACGATTTCCGCAATCAACGGCGTGAATATCACAGCCAACCAGGCCGCGCACGTTGCTCACGGGTGGGTAACGCTGCTCGACAACGGTAATCTGCAGTTCGTGCCCGACGCTGGCTACGTCGGCCCCGCAACCTTCACCTATGCGGTCACGTCGGAACGTGGCACCGAAACGACAAGTGTCACGGTAAACGTGGCCAACTCGATCCATCTTGGAGGGGAAAGCGATACAACGACGGTCGCCAACGATGGCACATCGCTGCATCTATCGCTCGACCTCTCAAGTAGCGCCGGACTAACGGTCAGCGGCCTTGGCGCAGGTATGACACTCACTGACGGTCATGGCCATTCGGTGACCGCAAGCAACGCGAGCCAGAGTTTCGACCTGAATGGCTGGACAATCTCCACGCTCAGCCTTGCCGCTCCTGATGACGCTGCGTCTGCCACGCTCGCATTTTCGAGCCCGTCTGCTGGCGGCACACACGACCTCACGTTGCTCAATGTCGTAGGCAGCAGCACCGGCACCATCACGCTGGCAGCGGTGGCTGACCAAGCAACACAGTTGGTGGGCGGGCACGGCAATGACGTACTGGTCGGAGGTACTGGCGACGACCATCTGGTGGGAGGCCAAGGCAATGACACACTGATCGGGGGCGGCGGCAACAATGTGTTCGTCTGGCAGTTTGGCGACGCGGGAACACGCTCCGCTCCAACGGTTGATACCATCACCGACTTCGGACGCCAAGGAAACGACGTACTCGACCTGCGCGATCTACTGCAAGGGGAAACCCACACCGACAGCAATACGGGAAACCTCGCGCAGTATCTGCACTTTGAGCTCAGCGGCCACGACACCATCGTTCAGATCAGCAGCACAGGCGGCTTTGCGGGGGGCAAGTACAGCGCCAGCGTCGTAGATCAACGCATCGTGCTGCAGGATGTGGACCTCACGCACGGCGGATCGGCTGCGGATCAGCAGGTCATTTCCGAGCTGCTGAAGAACGGCAAACTACACGCGGATTAACGGCTCCGCGATAGCCGAACATGAGAGGCCCCGGATTCCGGGGCCTCTTTTTTTGGCATTCACGGATGATCCTTAACAATCGCTGACAATTTGCATCCTGAAGTGCCCCCGCGACCAATGCGGAAAATCGAGCTGGAGCCGACATTACAAGCAGAGTCGTCGTAATTAGGAGAACAACATGTCCGCCAGCATCACCGTCCGAGCAGAAGGTACCGTCGCCCACATCACTGGCAAGGCTTGGCTGCGCCACCCCGATGGAAGTCTGCACGCGGTCCGCGTCGGTGATCGGATCGCCGAAGGACAGACCCTCGTCACCGATGCAAACAGCAGCGTTGAATTGCGTGGTATGCACGGCGATATCGTTGCAATCGGCGAAGGTCGTGAAGTGCTCGCCGACGCCACACTACTTTCACAGGAAGCGACGGTTGCTCAGGATGCCGCCGTTCGGCAGCCAGATGCAGGGTTGGATCGCGTTCTCCAGGCACTCGATACAGGCGCTGACCCGTTCGCCGAAGTCGACCCGACCGCGGCGGGTCTCGGGGCCGGCGGCAGTAACGAATCGCACGGCTTCGTACGTTTGTTCCGCATCGGGGAAACGCTCGATCCGCTTTCTGTGCCGACGGTCAGCTCCACCTTTGAGCGCCCACTCGTCGAAGTGCCCAGCGGCGATGGCCAGCAAACGAATGACACGCCAGTTGTCGAGACGCCGGTTGCCAATGCGCCAATCGCGACAAACCTGCAGATCTCCACAGCAGAAGACACCCCGGTAACCGGACGCGTCACCGCAACCGACCCCGACGGCGACACGCTGACCTTCACCAAGGGCTCGGATCCGGCGCATGGCACAGTCACTGTCAATCCAGACGGCACCTTCACGTATACCCCGGACCCCGACTACAACGGTCCGGATCGCTTTACGGTCATCGTCGATGACGGCAATGGTGGAAAGACCCCGGCCACCGTCGACGTTGGCATTACACCGGTCAACGATGCCCCCGTTGCCCCGAACGTGCAGACCACGACCCCCGAGGACACCCCTGTAACGGGCAAGGTCATCGGGACAGATGTCGATGGCGATGACCTCACCTTCACGAAGGACTCGGATCCGGCGCACGGC
>JAVBUM010000070.1:0-46269 GCA_031555325.1 Niveibacterium sp.
GCTCGCCGATCCGAACGGCGGTCGCGAGCAGGACTCGCAGGATCAAACCATTGGCGCGACTGATGGCGTCGGCTGCGGGCAGCACTGCCCGTAGCTCGGCTTCGGTGAGCATGATCCGGGTCCGGTTCGCGGTGCGCGGGCCGATGACTGCCTTTGCCTTCACGTGCGTGCATGGGTTCTCGCTGATCACGTGTCGGGCTACGCCAAAGGCGAATACCTCGCGCAGGGCGATCAGCACCAGGCGCGCGACATGGACCGACTTGCGGGCGGCGCTTTCGACGATATCCACGATTTCTGCCCCTGTTACGTCTTGGGCGAGGATGTGACCGATCTTGGGCAGGATGTAGTCCCGGACCTGCTGGCGCCGGCCCTTGATGGTCAGCGGCGAGAGCGAGCCCGCTGCCTTGTCGAAGTAGTCCTCAGCGAGTCGCTTCACAGTCCAGGCGCGCGATGCAGCCTCTTTTGCCCGGCGCTTTTCGGTGGCGACATCGACGCCCTGCTGGATCTTCACGCGCTGTTCGGCGGCGATCTGCCGGGCCTGCTTCAGCGAAATGTCTGGATACCGGCCGAGGGTGAGTTCCTTTTGCGACTTGGCACCGGCAATTCGGTAGCGCAGCACCCAGGCGGCGGTTCCTGTTGCGGACAGGACGAACGTCAAACCATCGCCGTCTGATTTCGCCACCGGCTCTCCAGCCTTGACCCAGTTCCTTAGCGTCACATCGTCCAGTTTGCCCACAGCTCACCTCACAGCTACTCAGAAAAGCTACTCAGGCCCCCCGCGACCACTCAAGTAGCTACTCAAAATTCGTGCGCAATTATGATACGTCCTGAGTCCTCCAGAAAACAAAAAGCCCCGTCATTGCGGGGCTTTTGGGGTGTTGGCGCGTCGTCCTGCGACGTCGTGAAAAGTGCCTATAGATTACAGAACGTCAGGTCAAATGCGACATCGGCTTCTGACTGCCGTGCTCGGACCACGCTCTCGGCGCCGACAAAGCGGATGTTCAGTGCATACTTGTTGGCGCTGATTTCCGGTACGAGCGTTTCGCTGCGCTGCATTTGAAGGCGCAGCATCTGGGCGGTGCGGCTGCCCATCATCATCTGGTATTGGCCGCGGCGGGCCAGGAGGTGCTCTGGTCGACCGCTCGAACGCAGGAGCCGCAGCACGATCGCCAAGCCTTCTCGGATCGGCATCATCGGCCCGATCCACGTGCCAAGGTCGTGCTGCCGCTCCTCTACGCTGCGATTGAGCCAGAAGTGATACGAGGGCAGGTCGAACTCGCAGACACCGCCGGGAATAGCTGCGCGGCTACGGATGTTCATGAGCCATTCGTTTTCGCGCAGGTATTGGCCGATCTTGCCAGCCATGGCAAGCAGCGCCGAACTGGCTTGCTCGATTTCGTAGAGCGCACCCGCCAGCGCATCCTCTGAGATATCGGGGTTGTTGCGGAACGAGACGAGGATTTGTCGCTGACGCTCAAGTTCCTGCACTAGGTCGACCTTCAGGTCGGCACGACCTGCAACCTCTAGGATTTCGAACAGTGTGACTAGCGCGGTGTGATGCTCGTAGCCTTCGGTTCCGTGTGAGAAGCGAAGAGTTTTCTCGAAAAGATCCTCAAGCCTTAGCAGCGTGCGAATGCGCTCGTTCAGCGGGTATTCGTAGGTGATCACTGCTTCGGTTCCGGGTCCTTGGACGTTGACTTAACGACAAATCTTGAGAAATCACTTTAAATCATAGCAGGGAATCGTTTCAGGTACCCCGCGTGCGGTTTGCCGCAAGGATGCGGTACTGCCTGTCGAATCCGGCGATCGCAGCGTTCAGCGTAGCGAGTGAATGGCTGTTGTCGATGACATCGTCCGCGATTGCCAGTCGGTCTGCCCGCGTTGCCTGCACGGCCATGATGGCCCGGATCTGTTGGTCGGTGAGTCCGCTGCGGGTACGGACCCGTTCGACCTGAAGTGCTTCGGGGCAGTCGACTACCAGTACGCGGTCGCAGCGGTCGCGGTAGGCACCGCTTTCGACCAGCAGAGGCACCGCGAGAATCACATATGGCGCCTTTGCATGCCGGACGCGTGCATCACTTTCAGCGCGGATCATCGGATGCAGGATCGCTTCGAGTTGTCCTCGTGACGCGGGATCACTGAAAGCCAAGGCGCGCATTGCAGCGCGATCGAGCGCCCCGTCGGGCCCCACTACCGATTCGCCGAAAGCTATGGAGATTGCGGGCATCGCGGCACCGTTGGGCCCGGTTAGTTCGTGGGCGATCGCATCGGTGTCCACGATTGTCGCGCCTGCCTGCGCAAATCGTTCGGCGACCGCACTCTTGCCGCTGCCGATGCCTCCGGTGAGTCCGACGACGAAGGGTTGCATCATGTCTGTGTCTCAACGCGCCGGGGCGCAGTCGTTTCGTTGTATGCCAGCAAGCTGTGCACTTGCCTCGTTGACAAGGCTTGTGACGAGGTTCTGTGCGCCTGACAGTTCGAGTGTTGTCGTGGTCGGGCCGCGTGTGTCGATCCGGATGCCCTGCACGCCTTTGCCACGTAGCTGATCGAAGGCGCGGCGCGCGGCCTCCTCTGTCTTGAAGAGGCCGAGCGAGACAGCGTTGTTCGGGTCGATGAAATAGTCGGTGATACCGAGTCGCTGGAGGTCAGCTACTTTTTTCTCGGCGCTTGCGCGGTCAGGCTGTTGGGGAAGATGGACCCACCATGAGGTGGGTGTAATGGCGGAGTCTGCCTTGGATTTGAGTCCAGCACTCTTGGCTTTTGCGGCGAGTTCGTTGGCCAGTGCCGGTGCGAGTCCTGCCCAGCGTATGCAAGCTTGGGGTATTTCCACAGCTGGAGCAGATGTTGCCACCAGCTGTTGTTCTGGTGATGGCGGTGCGTTGTTCTCGGGCATGGGCGGGGCGGGCAGGGTTTTTTTGCTTTGAGCTTCCGTCGCCTTGATGATGCGTAGTTTTTCCGGGTGTAGCTGGCTTGACAGGCGCTCCGGCTCGCCGCCTGGAGCATGCGAGAAGCCCCCGAGATTGGCGAGGGCCAGCACGAGGTTGGCGGCGACGAGCAGGGCGAAGAGCGTGCGCAGGGCAGTCATGGCGGGCGATTATCGCAGAGCGGTGGGGGCTATCAAGTGATCGGCAGCATCTGGGTGCCGTCCGCGTAGGGCCGTGAGCACGCGTTCCGCCGCAGTGACGCCCCGTGAATGCGCTTCTTCGCAGAGAGAGAAGCCGCTGACGTCGGCATGGGCGAACTGCAGGTTGGGTTGTCCAGCAGTAAACCATGCCCGACCGGGGGCCGTGAGAAATCCGGGAAGCGGACGTGCCATCGCGTGCCCGTGGCGCACACAGTCGATTCGGCTGACATGCGCTGCGATGTCAGGGTGTGCTCGTGCGAGTTCCCGTAGCGCCATGCGGGCCCAGTACTCGCGCGGAGAGTCGAGGAGCCGCTGGCGCTCAGCCCGTACCTCGCCTGTGGCGAGCGCGTGGTACCACGTCCAGACAGTCGGTGCGCCGTATTGTGCGAAGCGCTGGTGTGTGGCCACGACGTAGCCGAGTGATTGGCTGCCATAGAAGACATTGTCCCAGGCTTGCTCGGCGCCAGGGGTGTCTAGTGGCAGGCGGTCCAGGGTCATTTGTGCGACCAGCCATGGTGAGTATTCGATTGATGTGGCGTGGGCGCGTGCCACTTCGGGCAAGCCTTCAATGACCTGTGGCGCGACAAAAAGCGGTGCCGCCCACACCAGCGCCCGGCATTCGACCCGGGTGTTCCGACCTTGGCCATCGGAAAGGTCGGCGAGCCAGCCACCACGTATCGGTATGGCGCGTGTTACCAGTGTGTTGCAGTGCAGGCGCTCGCCCGCGCGTGTTGCAAGTCCGCGAGCGATCCAGCCGTTGCCTTCAGGTGCCGTCAGCACGATATCGCGCGAAACGCCAGCGCCCTCGCCATCACGGCAACCGAAATAGTGCAGGCCGGCCCAGGCGGAGGTACGTGCTGCTGTGGTGCCATAGTCATCGCGGCAGGCATAGTCGGCGTACCAGTGCAATGCGGGGCTGGTGAACCCTTCTCGCAGCAGCCAGTCGCGCAGGGTGATCCGGTCGAGCGCGGCGAGATCAGGATCGAGCACCGAGTGCGACATCGGCAGCGTGAATGGTTTTCTGGCACCACGCGGCGCGCGCAAATCCGCCACGCGGGCAAAGAACCGCTGGAACTGATCGCGTTCGTGTGCAGGAATGCCGGTTTCGGGTACTAGGCCTTCCTGCCAGTGTCCATAGATGAAGAGCCGCTCCTGAGGTGCTGCGCAAAGGAGACGTTCGTCATATTTGGGTACGGCTGCGTCCGGATTGCCGCGAAGCGCGCCGAGATCAGCGAGCAGTCGGCGTAGCGTATGTGATTCGCGCGTTGGCAGCGGCAGGTAGTGGGCGCCTAGCGGATATGCGCTGACCGCGTTATGTCCGCCGCGCGAGTTACCGCCTGCCTCGTCTTGCAGGTCGGTGATGAGATAGTCTCCGAAGCCGGCACGATCAAGCCACCATGCGGTTGATAGCCCGCCAATGCCTGCGCCGACGATTAATACACCGGTCCGTATGATCGGCCCACCCGGTGCGGTCATTTGCTGAGTGCGCAATACATGTGCCCGTGCCGGGTCGGGACCGATCCAGTCTCCGGGCGGAATGGCGGCCGGTTCGTCGGGTGTGCAGCCTGCGAGGGCTACGCCAGCAAGCCCGCCGATGAACCCGCGTCGGCTGATCGTCATCGCCAGACGCCGAGCACGCCCATCACAATGCGGACCATCCCGAATGCGAGCCACGACACGATCCGATGCAGGCGTGGCAGACGCTGCCAGTCCTGCGGGAGCAACTCGCGTGAGCCAAGCCCCATCGCGTTATCCAAACTTGAGCGCAGGTGCCGTGTGAAATCGGCATCGCGCACGATCACATTGGCTTCGCGTGAAAGCAAAAGGCTGAATGGATCGATGTTGGACGAACCGACGGTTGCCCACGTCGAGTCGATGACACCGACTTTCGCGTGCAGGAAGCTTGCGTGATACTCGAAGATCCGCACGCCGCCTTGGAGTAGGTGCGGATACAGCGCGCGTGACGCGTAGTAGAGCAATACGTACTCGGCGCGCCCTTGCAGTAGCAGTACGACCTTGGTGCCGCGCCTGGCCGCGTCGATCAGCGCTTGGCGAAAACGCCTGCCAGGCAGGAAGTAGGCGCAAGCAATCAGCACTTCGTCGCGTGCATTGTCGATTGCACGCAGGTATGCGTCTTCGATCGAGCGGCGATGACGAAGGTTGTCACGTACTACGAACGCCGCCCGTGTATTGCCCGCGCGGCCGGTATCCGGGTCAAGCGTGAGCTGCCACGGGGGGCGCTCGCGCAGCGCGGCCCAGCCGAGCATCCACCACAGTCGGCAGGTGTTGTGATAGATCGGCCCGAGCAGTGGCCCCGTTACACGCACAGCATAGTCGAAGCGCGGAGGAATATGGTTTGGCGTATTGAGGTCGTCGATGACGTTGATGCCGCCAACAAAAGCCAAGGCCCCATCGACCACGCAGACCTTGCGGTGCAGGCGTCGCAGGCGCGTGCGGCGGAACGACAGCGTTCCGACCTCTCGGCGATAGATCCTCACTTCGACGCCAGCGGCCTGTAGTTCCGGCATCGTATCGAGCACGAACTCGCGGCCGCCGAAGCCGTCCACCATCACGCACACTTTCACGCCGCGCGCAGCTGCTCGCTTGAGTGAGTCGGTCACCCGTGCCGCTGTTGCATCGCGAGCGTAGATGTATGTCTGCAGATGGACTTCAAGTCGTGCGGCGTCAATCGCTTCGCACAGCGCGGGGAAATACTCCTTGCCGCATTCGAGCAGATCGATTCGGTTGCCCCCAAGGTACGTGGTGCTCATCCGCAGCCCTTCTTGGTTCGTGGGGCTGCGATAAACTGCGAGGCAGGGGGCGACTGCCAAGAATGACAGGCGGGCAGAATCATCCGTCGACGCGCTCCAGTTCCGCCACGAGTGGTGCGTGATCCGATATCCGGGCCCAATCCGCTCCATGCAGGACCTCGGCCTGGATCGGGCTGAAACCCCGTACGTAGATGCGGTCGAGCGTGAGCAGCGGCAGGCGGCTCGGGAAGCTGCGAGCGGGACGCCCGCCGAGTTCCGTGAAGACTTCGTGCATGCCAAGCTGGCGCGCAAGCCAAGAATTGGCGCGATTCTGCCAGTCGTTGAAGTCACCTGCGATGATCACCGGCGCATCTGCCGGGATATCGTCGTGTACGCGCTCAATCAGTGACGATAGCTGCCGGCGGCGCTGTGCGTCCGTCAGCGATACATGCACGCAGATCGAATGAAGCGGCGGGCCTTCCGGAAGGCTCATCACGCAATGCAGAAGCCCGCGACGTTCGAGCCGCGTGAGGCTCACGTCCTGATTTTCCGCGCCGAGGATCGGAAGCTTGGAGACGATGGCATTGCCATGATGTCCGTGTTGATGCACGGCGTTGCCGCCATAGGCCGTTTGCGACCACACGCCCTGCGCAAGAAATTCGTGCTGCGGCATGACTGGCCAGTCCGGAAGTCGCTGGGCATGGCCGATATGCAGACCCTGTACTTCCTGCAGGAAGGCAAGGTCAGGCGAGAGCGCACGCAGCCGATCGCGCAGGTCGTGGATGACCATGCGGCGGTTGAACTGTGAAAAGCCCTTATGGATGTTGTAAGAGCAGATGCGCAGACGCATCGTCGGCTCCGAACTGCAGAGGGTTGAATCCGGAGTGTGCCCCGAGGGATGCTGTGTGGCTAGGACTTGTTACGTGTCGTTTCAGTCGCCGCATTGCGGGACCACATGACGAGTTGATCGAGCTCATCGGCGCGGACGCATCCTGTTCCATGACTGGCTGATCCGTCCGGACCCGTTGGCGCTGCAAGGGATTGCTGCGGATGCCGGGATGGACGAAGAGGAGGTCATCCGTGTCGTGGCGTTTCTTTTCTGCGGGAGGTACGCGTCGTTGTCGCGCACTCTCCGTCGAGTGCGGCGTGGTCGTTTCCAGACATGCGTGCATCGGTGTTTACGTGCAAAATTTGCATTTGTCATGCATCTATCCACAGAACCCGTGGACAGTCCTGTGGGCTGGCTGTGGAAAAGCTGTGGAAATCGGGGTTAACTGCCGGCAGGCCGGGGAGGGGGTTAGGGTGCCCAAAAAAAGGGCAGGCTCGTCTGCAGAGCAGGTATCGGCAGTAGATGTAAAAACTTGAGGAAAAGACAGAAAAATGGCCCGGAAACGGGCCGTTTTGACGGGTTTGCTGAATTTCAGTTCTTCCCCGATTTTCCCTTTGACGTATCCACTTCAGCAAGTGCCTGCTCAAGCTGTTGAACTTGCAGCATGCCTCTCACACGGCTCCCGTCGGCAAGGAAAATCGTCGGTGTTCCGCTGATGCGAAGCTTTTGTCCGAGCTTGAGGTTCTCGTCGATCGGCGTCTTGCAATCGGCGTTCTTTGGTTGCTTGCCTTCAAGCATCCAGTCGTTCCACGCCTTGTTGCGGTCGCTGGCACACCAGATCGAGGTCGACTTGGTCGTGGAATCCGGCGACAGTATTGGATACAGGAACGTATAGATCGTCACGTCTTTCAGAGACTGCAGTTCCTTGGCAAAGCGCTTGCAGAACCCACAGTTCGGATCCTCGAAGCTGACGACCACCCGCTTGCCATTGCCGCGTACGGTCTTGATCGCATCCTTCAGCGGGAGGCTGGCGAAATCGATCCTCTCGATCACGCGCTGGCGCTCGGCGGTTAGGCTGACCTTGCGCTTGGGATCGATGAGCTCGCCATTAAGGATGTAACTACCCTTGTCATCCGTGTAGACAATTTCGCCTGTCTGGAGCACGACTTCGTAGAGGCCTGAATAGGGTGTCCTAGTGACTGATTGGATCACGTCCTGGCCGAGGAAATCCTTGACCGATTTGCGGATGTCGCCTTCGTCGGCATAGGCGAGGCACGGAAGAACGGCAAGCGCCGCCATCGTCAGAAAACGTTTCATCGAATGCTCCAAAGGGTCGAGTCATGCTTCGCGGGCACCACGGGTTGGAGCCGCGAATGGTTATATCAGTCCGGCCGCATAGCGCACCATCGTGCTCTTGAGCACCGGAAGGCGGGATGTCAGCGATAGTCCTGTGTTGCGCAGGCCGACAACAAGGGGGTTTTGCGGACGGAAGAGGCGATTGAGCAGGTGCGTTGTACTCTGCATCAGGCGCACTTCTTCTGCCCGTGCACGCGCGTAGCGCCGGAGCAGGCCAAGTTCGCCACAGTCTTGCCAGGCGGGTGCATTCCTGAGCACATCGGCGAGCACCGCCGAATCCTGGAATCCCAGATTGATGCCATGCCCAGAAAGCGGGTGGATGGCATGTGCCGCGTCGCCAATCAGCGCAAGACGTGGTGCGACAGTCTGCGGTACCTGCATCAGCCGCAAAGGGAAGCCCGCTGCAGGCGTGATCGTGGATAACGTGCCAAGCGTTTGCTGGCCGGCCTCCGCAACTTTCGTGGCTAGCGCTTGTGGTCCGAGCGTCAGCAGTTCTTCTGCGTGTGCCCGAGGGGTCGACCAGACCATTGAGACGCGGTTCCCTGGCAGTGGCAGCCAGGCGAGGATTCCATCCGGGCGGAACCACTGGAAGGCAGTAAGACGATGTGGCAGTTCGGTTTCGAAATTGGCGACTACGCCGAGTTCGTCGTACGCCGTCGTGCGAACGGTGAGGCCAGCGGTCAGGCGCACCCAGGAATCGGCGCCGTCAGCCGCCACTACAAGCTTTGCACGCAGTTCGCGACCATCCTCCAGCATGATGCGTGCGCATTCTGGCGAGAAGTCGAGATTCTGCGGGCGCGCTGGGCAGATCACACGGACGTTTGGCTGACGCCTTAGGGTTTCCCATAGCTCTACCGCCAACGGGCCGGATTCGGCAATCCATGCGAGCGCATCAAGTCCGGCGTCCCAGGCCGAGAAGCCAAGCTGGCCACCGCGATCGCCGAATACCGCCATACGTTCGACGCGCATGAGCCGTTCGGAATCCAGATGTGGCCAGATGCGCAGCCGTTCGAGGAACGCAACGTTGGCAGGGCTGATCGCATAGATGCGTGCATCCCAACCTTCGGGGCGGCGCGGGGCGCGATGCTCAAGCACGCCCACCGAGAGGTTGGAGCCAGCCAGCGCACACGCGAGGCTCCCGCCGGCCAAGCCGGCACCGACGATCAAGACATCGAAATCCATCGTGAATCCACGATTTGCAGAACTGCGCATTTTGCCGCAGTGCGCGGTGAAAGTCTGTTCAGATCCCCGGCGCGGACTACGAATACGTCTATGGCAGTGTAGCAACTGCGAGCGGAAGCGGTGTCTGGAAGATCTCTCCGTGTTTGCGCCTGACAGAATTGTTGCGCTGCGGTAGTCGTATGAAATGGATCAATGCGCCCGTGCGAACGGCACGGTAAAACACGCGATTTACAATGAGCAGGGTGTATCGACGCGACAGTCGTTAGTCCGTCCAGATGCAAGCTTGGCTTCCGGCAGTGGTTTCCTACCCGCCGGTGATCGAGTGCCGCACCTTCAGATCCCCTGTGCGGAGTCTTCGATGCAGATTTTCTTTGTCGCGCCATGCCGTCCGACCGTTGGTGTGACCTCGGTTGCTCTCGGCATGGTGCGGGCCTTTCAGCGCGAAGGTTTGCGCGTCCGATTTGTTAAGCCGATTGCACAGGCCGATCCGCTTAACGACCCTTCGGTGCTGTTCATGCGCAGCATATGCCACCTTGACTGCCCCGATCCGCTGTCGATGGAGTACGTCGACAGCCTCATCGGCGAAGGAAAGGGTGATGAACTCCTCGAACAGGTGGTGAGCCTCGCGCTTGGAGCGGCCGACGGTGCCGATGTGCTGGTGATCGAGGGTTTGCACGCCGATCCGAGCCATAACTTCATTCCGGCCCTGTCGGCAGATATCTCGCGCAGCCTGCAGGCATCGATCGTGCTTGTTGCCAGCGGTGAGGATGTGGGAGGCGCGGCGCAGGCACGCAAGTTTGCCATGCAGGCTGCCAACGTCGGGCGTCGCGTTGCAGGCGTCATCTTTAACAAGGTGCCGAACGACTTTGATCGCAGGCGCGCTGCGTGCGAACTCGGGGATATCCCCATCTGGGGCTGCATTCCGTATGACCCCCAGATGGTTGCGCCACGTGTGATCGACGTGGCGCGTCATATGAACGCCGAAGTGGTCGTGGAAGGCGAGATTGCCACGCGTCGTGTGCGCGACACGGTGCTTGCCGCGCGCTCGGTAGCCGAAGTGATTCCGCGCCTGGCTCCTGGGGCATTGGTGATCTGTGCGGGTGATCGGGACGATGTCATGCTCGCCACCGCGCTTGCCGAATCGAGTGGTGTGAAACTGGCCGGTTTGCTTCTTACGCATGACAGTTTCATTAATGCGCGAATCGAGAAGCTTGGCGCACTGGCGTTCAGGGGCGCCATGCCAGTGCTGCGTTCGGCTGGCGATTCGTATGGCACCGCAACCCAGATCAGCCGATTGTCGTCGGCGGTTCCGCCGGACGATCTGCCGCGCATGAATCAGGTGCTTGATTTCGTGGCCGAGGAACTCGATTCGGACGCGATGACTGCCGGCCTCATGTTGCCACCATCAACCCGTCTTTCACCGCCAGCGTTCCGCCACCAGCTTATCCAGAAGGCGCGCACGGCCAACAAGCGCATCGTGTTGCCCGAAGGTGAGGAGCCACGCACCGTCAAGGCGGCAGTAATTTGCCAGCAAAAGGGCATTGCGCGCTGCGTGCTGCTCGGTAAGCGAGTGAAGATCGAAGCGGTAGCCGCGACCCAAGGGGTAACGCTGCCCCCCGAGCTTGAGGTTCTCGATCCAGATCTGATGCGCACTGACTATATCGCCCCGATGGTGGAACTGCGCAGAAGCAGGGGCCTGACCGAAATCCAGGCGAGTCGCCAGCTTGAAGACAATGTCGTGCTCGGCACCATGATGCTGGCTGTGGGCGATGTCGACGGCCTTGTCTCCGGTGCGATCCACACGACGGCCAATACCGTGCGTCCGGCGCTGCAGCTCATCAAGACTGCACCTGGCTCTTCGGTGGTCTCGTCATGCTTCTTCATGCTCATGCCCGAGCAGGTGCTGGTGTATGCCGACTGCGCGATCAATCCGGACCCGACGGCAGAGCAACTTGCCGAAATCGCCAAGCAGAGTGCAGATTCTGCGTGTGCGTTCGGCATTGATCCGAAGGTTGCGATGATCTCGTATTCCACCGGCCGTTCCGGCACGGGTGAGGATGTCGAGAAGGTCAGGCAGGCCACTGAGATTGCCAAGGGGCGTTTCCCGGGACTCGTGCTTGATGGTCCGCTGCAATACGACGCGGCCAGCGTGGCTGAGGTGGGGGCACAGAAGGCGCCGGGTAGTGCGGTTGCAGGGCAGGCCACGGTATTTGTTTTCCCGGACCTGAACACTGGAAACACGACCTACAAAGCAGTGCAGCGCAGTGCTAATGTGGTGTCGGTCGGTCCGATGCTTCAGGGCCTCCGGAAGCCGGTGAACGATCTTTCGCGTGGCGCGCTGGTTGATGACATCGTTTTTACCATCGCGCTGACCGCGATCCAGGCTGGTGCGGATACCAAGCGGTCTTGACGCTACTCCTGCGAGCCGCTACGCCATTGGCGTGGCGCTCGTTTTCGCATTTGCTTCAACCCCGGCGTCCGCTCTCCTGGGTGGCTCGCCCGATGGTTCCGAAGCGGATTTTCCTGAGCGTCGGATCGATCCGGAGCGGTGTGATTCTCCCTTTGCGGGCGCCGTGGCCGTACTCATTGGAGAAGGCGTGTTCTCGGGCGCCTTGGTTGCTGACCGCTGGGTTCTCACTGCGGCGCATGTCGTGGTGGCGCAGCGTAATCAGCCCGCACAGATCACGGTGCGTGTGCCATGCGAGGATACGCGGATCGCGGTGGATCGAGTTGAAATCGGCCCTGAATTCAAGGACTACGTACTTGGGCGCATCAACTTTGGTGACCTGGCACTGTTGCATCTCGCACGCAATGCCCCCACGGCGGTACCCCGTTATCCGCTTTTCGAGCGCATTCCTCTCGCCGGAAGGAACTGTGGTGACGCTTGCAGGCTACGGCCTGGGAGGCGATCCGCGGCGTGGTGGCTACGTGCCTGCGCGGGCCGACATCAAGCGTTTGGGTGAGAACGCGCTGGATGTCTTTGTTCCAGGGGCGGACGGCTATCCGCGCGCTTTCATCTATGACTTCGATGGGCCGGACATCACCACCAACGTGATCGGAGGCTCGACCCTCGGCAACCGGCGGGAAGCCACTGTGGGGGCGGGTGATTCGGGCGGCCCAGTGCTGGTGCTGGACAACGGGCGCTGGGTGCTTGTCGGTATCCACACCTTCAATCTCGTGTTTCCGGTCAAGCCACCCCGATTTTCCGTTCCGCCGCCACGTCTCGGATCGGGTGGCGGCGGAATGCTGATTGCGCCCTACGCGGCCTGGTTGCGTGCGCTGACGGTCACTTACCCGCCGCGGTAATAGCGCGGTGGTCCGGCTGGCCGGACGACGACCGGTGCGGGTTGCACTACCACTGCACGTGGGGCTGGTCCGTAGCCGCGACCACGACCATGGTCCGGATGGGCCGGGACGACGATGCAGGCGCTGAGTATTGCGGGCAGAGCGGCAAAGCAGATCAGTTTTTTCATATTGCACCTCCGTGATCTGTACGCTAGGCCTTGTTCTCCACGTAGGTGTTGCAGCGATCGCTCAATGTGTAACCGGTCTGCGTGCCCTGTGAGGAATCGTGTCTGTCGTGCTCTGTGGTTGGGCAAGAGCGGTCTGCGATGAAAAAAACAAGGGGCGTCCCTCATGTGAGAGACATCCCTTGTTTGGGAAAGCTATGTTGCAAAAATCACGCTGCGCACGAGCTGGTCGTATGCCCGTCACGTCTTTGACCGTCCGCGCGGAGCTGTATCGCTGGGGAAATCGCTTGTGCTGCGGATCGGCACGGCATCTGGGAGAAGTGACGTCATCTGGCGCGTCTGGTTGAGTGGCACTGTCAGCCCACAGCGCGCAAGAGGCCTCTTCTAAAGGAGTTGCCATGCTGCTGGGCGCTGGTGCGCGTGAGCTGGTCGCGCAGCCAGTCGGCCAGCTCGCCTACCGCATCGTCAAGTGCACCATCGTTGACGATGGATTTGTGAACCCGGGGTGCTGCCAATGCGGAGTTGCGGTGCAGGCGCTCCGCAACCTCCTCTGGCGATTCGCGCCTTCGCCTTCCTAAGCGTGTCGCAATGATTTCAGGTGTCGCCGAGATGCAAACGGCCTTCAGATCGGGGAACCGCCGGCGTGCCTCGGGCAAGTGTGCCCGCGAGCCGTTTACCAGTACTGTGAGCCCATGCTTGAGCCAGCCTTCGATCTCAATGCCGATACCATAGTGCAGGCCGTGGCCCTCCCAAGTCATGGCGAAGGAGCCTGCCTGATCGTGCTGCAGGAATGCTTGCTCGCTCAGCGGTACATGCCTTTCGCCGCCGATCTGCCGTGGTCGTGTGATGTAACGCTGAGCGATCACGATACGGTGGTCAGCGTCGGGCGAGTTGCGTAGCCCTGCAAGCACGCTGTCCTTGCCAGCACCCGATGGGCCAACGACGTAGACAAGCAGCCCTGGGGTTGCGGAACTTGGGCGCTGAAGCCGTGGCTGTTCGATTGAAAGCGAGGTCATTTGATGTTGGATTCGGCTACTGCCGGGACGGCACATTCGATATCGACATGAGTCGTCCGAACCTGACGGCCGTGGAAGCAAAATCTTGTTTCCCAATTAATGCTTATGTCGTAAATGAAGTATGACATGAGCGTTTTTTATGGGGTGTGGAATAGATCATGGGAGCGAACAGTCTTTGTGGTTCGCCGTCCGGAGTTGACCGAACGCCCAAGATGGGTTGGGCAACTGATCAATAATCTGATTGACACGCGCCGTGTCGATGGGTGCAGCCGTACGTGTGTGAAAGAAGCGGGTTGAGGAGGAGGCATGGTCTACAACACAAGCAGCAGAGGCGACAATGTTGGGCTGATGCGGCTCATGTCGGAATCGTCAGCGGCGTCGGAGACTGACGAGGGCACGGCCGGTGCGTGCTGCAGCGAGCCGCAGCGCCGAATCTGGGATCGGCGCCACGTGATCTGGACGCTGGTTAACTGCCTAATTGCGATTCCGCTTGCCTGCATCGTGAGCGAAATCGTCGAACCGCCTCATCACTACTTCTGGTACTCGGTCATCTTCTGCGCGGCCTTGCTGTTGCCGTGGATCTCGTGGGAAGACCGGGACGACTGACGATGCCGTGGCTGGCTATTGGGGTGCCTCCCGCGGATCATCGTGATTTCGGGGAGAAATCCATGCGTCGCCGTAGTTTTGTATCTGGTCTGGTTTCTGCCGGTCTTCTTGGCGCGGCCGGTATGGCGCTGTCTGCGCAATCTGTTGTGATCGATGTCCGTACGCCCGGGGAATATACGCAGGGCCACGTCGAGGGTGCGATCAACCTGCCGCACGACACCATTGGTGCGCAGATCGCTAGCGCTGTTCCTGACCGGACGACGTCGATCATCCTCTATTGCCGTAGCGGCCGCCGTTCTGCTCTGGCGCTTGAATCGCTCAAGCGGCTGGGGTACTCAAATGTTGAGAACTACGGCGGGCTGGACGAGGCAAAGAAGCGGCTCGGCGACAGGAAATAGCTGGGGCATCGTGTGATGCAGGCCCCGCAGGGGCTTGCGACGGCCTTTGCCCCGTCGAGTAACGAAGGCCACAGCTCGTTTGCCGGGATCAGTTGATCCAGCCTCGCCCGCGCGCAATCGCCAGCGCTTCCGTGCGGCCCCGCGCGTCGAGCTTGGCATAGATCTTCTGCAGGTGAGACTTCACGGTGAATTCCGAGAGGAACACTTTATCCGCGATGACCTTGTTGCGATGGCCCGCAGCGAGTAGTTGCAGGATCTGGAACTCGCGCTCGGTCAGCACTTCACGTGCACCTTCTGCTTCCGGCCGACTGGCTGTGCTCGCTACGGGTTGCGCCACGCCAAGGCGGCGCAAGAGCAGGTCGACGAAGCCTGGCTCTATGCCGTGTGTCTTCATCTTGCCGTGCTCGTTTGTAACCCAGCGGCGGAACAGGTCGGCCATTGGCTTGCCTTCCTCGATGAAGGTCTGAAGGAAACCTTCGTGGCTGGCCAGTCGTAGCGCAAGATTCAGTGCATCGAGCGAGGGCTGGTAGCGGTTCATGCCTTCGAGTGCAATCGCCTGCAGGATGTGCAGCTTGATCTCACGGCGATGGTGCTGGCGATGGCGGGCTTCGACGATCATCGTTCCCAGTGCCTCGACAGCCTCTGCGCTCCGGCCCTGTGCTATACGCAGCCGCTGCCGCGCAATGCGTGGGGTATCGGCGTCGTTGGCATACTTGAGCATGTCCGGCTGATCCCACTGGCCGTGCTGGTCAGCCATGTGCAGCGCCTCGGTGGCGGTGTCGAGTCGCCCCTCCAAAATTGCCACGCGTGTGCGTTCGAGCCAAGCAGAGCATTGGGTTCGTGCGGAGCCAATAGCTTGGCCAATCTGCTCGAGTTCGACCAGATGCCGCATCCAGGCGGCTCGATCGCCATCCCCCAAGGCGAGGCGTGCAGACAGGACGTGGCTCACGATGAGGATGTCAGGCGCACCGACCTGCTTGGCGAAGCTCAGCCGGCGTTCGAGGATCTTTCCAGCTTCGGCGAGTGCCCCGCTTTCATGTAGGAGTACCGAGTAGATGACATCCAGCGATAGCACTGCGCTGTTCGGTCTGCCGTTGGTGGTGGCATGCGGGTTTTCACGCAGGGTCTGGAGGCGTACCAAGGCGTGCGTAAGCCGCCCTTGGATCAAGTCCAGGATGCTCTCCGACATGCCGAAGGTATCGCCAAGGAAACTCTCGCCGATCCGGGTATTGCGGCGGAATGCTTCGGAAAGCAAGGTGTGCGCTTTGTCGTAATGGCCGCGGGCGACCAGATTGGTTGCCACGCAACTCGCAAGGACCACGTACAGGTTGGTTTCGTTTGCGGGCAGGCGGTCAAGCAGATCGATGCCGATACGGCAGCATTCGTCGGCCTGGTCCGTGTTGCCCAGTTGCAGACAGTGCATTGCTTCCGGTACGTAGGCATAAGCTTGGCCATGCAGGCTGACCAAGCGGGCGGCGACGCGCATCGCTTCCTGAAGGCGGCCAGCCGTTGCCAGAAGCCAGGTGTAGACCAGGCTTACGTCCGAGTGACGCTCGCGTGTTTCCGTCGGGAGGCTGTCCAGCCAGCGCAGAAGGAGGCGGGTGCGACCGCTGCCGACCAGAGCTTCGAGATGTTCGGCGATCCGATCAGCCGCTTCGTCGAGCAGGTTTGCGCTGAACAGATGCAGGATGCCGGGGATCGCCTGTCCTGCTGTGAGGAACCATTGTGCCGCGAGATGGTGCAGTTCGCGTTCGCGTCCTGGATGCTGGCGCTCCAAGGCGTGGCGCAGGAAGCTCGCAAAGAGCGGATGGTAGCGAAACCACTGCTGCTGATTGTCCGCAGGCGACAGGAACAGATTTGCCCGTTCGAGCCGCTCCAGGATTGATCGGCTGTCGCTGCGGCCAGTCAGTGCGTCACACAGCGATGCGTTGAACTGTGCGGGCACGCTGGTATGAAGCAGGAAGCTGCGGGTGTCTTCGTCGAGGCGGCTGAGGATATCCTCGGTCAGATATTCCGCCAGCTCTAGGTTTGACCCGGAGAAGGATGCGATGAATGTGGTTGGGTCATGGCGCTCCTTGAGCGACAGGCTCGCGAGATAAAGTCCTGTGATCCAACCTTCGGTGCGGTGATAGAGCGAGGTGAGGTCGGTGTCCGATAGTGCGAGTCCGCGTTTGTCGCGCAGGAACTGCCCGGTTTCCTCGATCGAGAAGCGAAGGTCTGCTGGCTTGATTTCCAGGACTTGCCCGCGCGCCCGTAGCCGGCCAAGGCCGATCGTCGGTGTGGCACGCGACGTGAGCGCCAGGGTGCAGCCGGCTGGCAGTGCTTCGACCAGTTGCTGAAGGAAGGCGAGCACATCCGCGTTCTGGATGGCTTCGAGCTCATCAAGCAGGATCGAGAATGGCTCAGGGGCGGTCATGATCAGGCCGAGCAACGTATCGGCGTCGGTCTCAGTGGCCGCTTCGCCTTGTTGCAGGAGCAGGGGGCGCAGGCCTTCGTCAAGCACGCGGAGGAAGCGTTGCGGGTCGTTGTCCGCAATGTCCAGGGTGATCCAGAGCGTTTTCCGGCCTGTTTCGCGGCAGTGTTGCCCGTACTGTTCGAGTAGCGTCGTCTTGCCGAAGCCTGCCGCGGCGCGGATCAGGATCAGCTTTACTGCTCCGGCGCCTTCGATCAGTTGCTGCAGACGAGGACGCAGCAATTGGTTGGCCGCACTATTGGGCGCGGCGTACTTGGCAGCAGGGAATCGGGTGGGGCGAGGCGTCGGTTGTTCCAGCGACTCGGAGAATTCGGGCCTCAACTGCAAAACAGCCATGGGGTTCCTCTGTTTCTTGGCGATACGACGTGCCGTACTGCTACGGCGTCGACGATGCGTTCGATCGGTGCCGCGGGTTCCTGAGCTGTCTCAAAGAACCGCCCCCGGGGAGCCCAAGGGCGGGGCCATACGCTTATAGCTTACTTGCTATTGGTAAGTGTGGCGCCGTCGGTTCTCTGCATCCGGGCTGTGTCCATCAGCACCAAGCCAAAAGCCATGCCATACATGAAGCGGCCTTCCTTGTCGACCTTGACTGGCGCGTACATGCCGTTGAAGACCGGGTCGCTGCCGGCGGCGATTTCCAGCACCGTGTTGCCAGTGTCGAGGTCGAAGCCCAGGTGATAGCCCTCACCCATGCGGTCGGGGTAGACACCATTGATGATCGCCATGCGGCTCTTATCGTTGCCGCTGATCATTGGCACGATCGAGATTGAGCCAACATCGTTGCGCGACCACAGTTGCTTCCATGCGTGCTTCGTATTATCCCACTTCAGCATGGCCACGCCGCGCGGGGCAGGGCGGGTCATGCCGTTGACCATGGCATTGTAGTAGTTGTAGCGCATTGAGCTGCCTTGCTGCTCGGTTGGGATGTTATTGACCACGAAGGCATAGCCGCCCCAAGACGAGACCGACTGCTCTGACTGCACCACGTCGACGCCGGGACCCATGTCCACTTCACGCTGATCGGCCATGCGCGCCGATGGCGTCCCCGGCTTCTGCTTCCAGCCTGCCGGAATTTGATCGCGCCACATTGCTACAAGGCGCATTTTCTTTGCCCCATCGGTGAACACGACCAACTTGTCTTCATCGGGGCCGAAGCCGATGAGCGTTGGCGTGGCGCCGGTGCCATCGCCGCCCTTGATTTCGGGGAAGCGTATTCCGCGGTCGTATGGCGCCTTCCAGGCGCCGCTGGCTTCGTCAGAGTGAATCTTGCCGTTCTTGTCCACTACCAGGCGATACATGTTCTGGTTCGATGCGACGTACACCGCGCCGCCACCCACTTCGGGGCCCACCGCGAAGGAGTTGAGGAACAACTCATCGTCACGGTCGACTCGCCACATATCGATGGTCTCCAGCGTGTCGCGGTTGAGCGTAAGGATCGCGCCTCCAACCGTATTGATCACGATGTAGCCATTCGGCGTCATGCACATCCCGAGTGAGGCATCGCCAGCCAGATTGGTGTTCTGCCTGACGCGTTCGCTCTTGAACAGGTTTTCCGGCAATTGCACGGATCGAGCAAGCTTCATTCCCGAATTGGGGTCTTTGGGGTCCACTTGGTCAATGCGGAACACGCGTCGACCACTCGTGCCGATGAACGAGTCCTCACGTGTGAGCATTGCATAGATCGCACCTCCGGCCACTTGGTCTGTGACTGAGCTCGCCATGCGGTTGGGCTGAGCCTGCATGTACTCGAACAGACCCTTGGCATCGCGCGCTTCAATGAACTTGCGCGTCTCAGCGGCCTGTTCCATTCGCTGCTCCGCCGTGATAGGCGAATAGTTGGGCAGCGTCACCGGCAGATCGAGGCGCGCGATCTCGGTGATACGGAAGTCCTTCCCGATCTTCAGCTTGCGCAGAGAGAAGCCCGCCCAGTACCAGTAGATGTCAGTGTCGCCGACTCGGTCCTGGAATTGCATCAGGCCCATCGAGTCGTTGGGAATGATCCGGTACGAGTCTGGCGTGATTTTGTACGTGCCGCGGGGGACTGCGATTTCCGTAGCATCCGATGCGCCGTCGTCCCAGTGGGTCTGGTTGTTGTAAGACTGGGCCAGGTAGGGGTTCGGCGGCGGCATTGTCGCGGCAGCAAAGGCGGCCAGGGGCGTAGCCAGACAGCCGGCCATGAGCACTGCGCGGGAAAAGGCATATCGTTTCTTCATTCGATCCCTCATTCTGGTTTGCCCGGGCGGGCGCGAGGCATTCTTTCGCGGCGGTCGCCGCTTTTTTGACTTGGGGGTAGTCCCCAGAGCGGGCCGATCCTAGCCACTAGGCTTAGGACGGCGCGACTACCCGCATCGGGTAGGGATTGTTTACCCGAACGAGGCCGCGGTGTTGAGTGATGCGGAAGTCCTTCTTGATCTTCAGCTCGCCCGGCGAAAGCCCATCCAGTACCTGAGGGCATTGGCGTCCCCCTCGTTACACGACTCCTCCATCTTTTGCGAAGGCTCTTGATCGTAAAGTTGACGAAGATGCACCACCTTGTTCGGGGAGGTGTCGCCTACCCGAGCGGGGTGGCGGTATTCAGACCCTTCTGCCGATAGCCTCTTGCCCAGTTACCAGATCGACCGTCAGTTTCGGCTGTCGATCTGCGTCCTCTTGTGGAGAGCATGCTAATGAGCAATAAGGTTCAGGTCGCAGGGGTCGGAATGATCCCGTTCAGCAAGCCGGGGGCAAGCCCCAGCTATATCGAAATGGGCGCCGAGGCTGTGCAGCTTGCGCTCAAGGATGCAGGGCTGGACTACGACAAAGTGCAGATGGCTTTCGCCGGATATGTGTATGGCGATACCACCTGCGGACAAGCGGCACTCTATCGTGTCGGTCGCACCGCGATTCCCATCTTCAACGTTAACAACGCCTGTGCAAGTGGTTCGAGCGCCCTGTTCCTGGCGCGTGCTGCGGTGGAGAGCGGACAGGTCGAGTGTGCGCTGGCCGTTGGTTTCGAGCAGATGCAGCCTGGCGCCACCCGTTCGAACTTCCCGGATCGTCCGATTCCTCGTGGCGATGTCCTGCCAATTCAGGATGAACTGTGTGCGGACGCCGGTGATATTCCGCGCAACCTGATCACCTTCGGTGGCGCGGGTCGCGAGCACATGCGCAAGTACGGCACGAAGATGGAAACCTTTGCCGCGATCCGCGCCAAGGCCAGCCGTCACGCTGCCAATAACCCGCTGGCGCTGTTCAAGAAGGTCGTCACCACCGAAGACGTGATGAACGACTCTCTGATGTGGCCTGGCGTCATGACCCGCATGATGGCCTGCCCCCCGACCTGTGGTGCCGCGGCTGCAGTGCTCTGTACCGAAGCCTTTGCCAAGCGCCACGGCCTGCGTACCGACGTGGTGATCCTTGCGCAGGCGATGACCACCGATCCGGTTGAATCCTTCGAACCGAAGTCGATGATCAGTTTCGTCGGCTCGCATATGGCGCAGCGGGCTGCGCGCTCGGTGTACGAAGCATCCGGCGTCGACCCGCGCGACATCCCGGTTGTCGAACTGCACGACTGCTTCGCGCACAACGAACTCCTGACCTACGAATCGCTTGGCCTCTGCGGTGAGGGCGAGGCCGAGAAATTCGTGCTCGACGGTGACAATACCTACGGTGGCCGCGTGGTTACCAATCCGTCTGGCGGCCTGCTCTGCAAGGGGCATCCGCTGGGTGCCACGGGCCTGGCTCAGTGCTATGAGCTGACCAACCAGCTGCGCGGCACGGCCGACAAGCGTCAGGTCGAAGGCGCGCGCGTTGCGCTCCAGCACAACCTCGGACTCGGCGGCACCTGTGTCGTCACCCTTTACGGTCGCGCCTGACAGGCGAGGCAGCATTCAACATCGCTTCATTTGGAGAGAAGAACTATGAGCGGAAAACTTGTAGGCAAGGTTGCCATCGTCACCGGTTCGGGCCGCGGTATTGGCCGTGAGTGCGCACTGAAGCTGGCTCGCGAAGGCGCGAAGGTCGTGGTCAATGACCTCGACCAAGGGCCCGCCGATGAAGTCGTAGCGGAAATCCGTGCCGCGGGTGGTGAGGGCGTGACCTGTGCCGGTAACGTTGCTGCCCCTGATTTCGGTGAGCGCTGCGTCAAGACCGCGCTGGATACCTTTGGTCGTCTGGACATCATCGTCAACAACGCCGGCTTCACCTGGGACAATGTCATCCAGAAGATGAGCGATGAGCAGTGGGACGCCATCATCGACTGCCACCTCAAGGCGCCGTTCATGCTGCTGCGCGCCGCCTACCCGTACTTCCGCGAAGCCAGCAAGGCCGAAGCCGAGCGGGGCGAGCGGGTCAACCGCAAGGTGGTCAATATCTCGTCGGTGTCGGGCACGCAGGGCAACGCCGGCCAGATCAACTACTCGTCGGCCAAGGCCGGCATCATCGGCATGACCAAGACGCTGGCCAGGGAGTGGGGCCGCATGAACGTCAACGTCAACTGCGTGGCGTTCGGTGCGATCGAAACCCGCCTGACGCAACCCACCACCGAAGAGAAGACCGTGCAGGTCGAAGGTCGCGACATCAAGGTCGGCGTGCATCCGGACCGCATCGCCGCCGCGCATCGCGACACCCCGCTGGGCCGCTTCGGGACGGCTGAAGAAGCTGCTGGCTCGATCTTCATGTTCTGCATCCCGGAGTCCGACTTCGTCTCCGGTCAGACCATCATCTGCGGCGGCGGCCGTGGCGGGTTCTAAGAAGTAAGTGCAACGATCGTGCGTATGCAGGAGACCCCCTACGTGTTTGACCCGACCCCCGCTCCCGTCACACGTGAGCTTCTGCAAACGCGCGAAATCGTCTGCCGCGGTTACAAGCGCAGCGACGGCCTTCTCGAAATCGAAGGCGAGCTGCGCGACGTGACCGTTGAATCGACCGACCTGCCGTTCCATCAGGTGCCAGCAGGCGGTGCAATACACGACATGCGGCTGGTGATGACCGTCGACAAGGATCTTGTCATCCAGCAGGTAGCGGCAGCGATGGATGCTGCCGCCAATCCCTATTGCTTCGGCGCCGTCGCGAGCTACCCCGACTTGAGCGGGATTCGCATCGGCCCTGGCTTCCGAAAGCGCGTGATCGAAGCCGTCGGCCGCGCCAAGGGCTGTACGCATCTGACCGAACTCGTCGAACGCATGGCCAATGCCGCGATGCAGACCCAGTTTTCGGTCAACCGTGCGGAAAATACCCGCCGCGTCGCAGCGGGCGGATCGAAGGTGCCGGCCACCAAACCTTGGGTGATTGGCACCTGCTATGGCTATCGCGAAGACGGCGAAGCGGTGCGTATCGTGTGGCCGAACGGATTTCAAACCAAATAGCGGGACGCAAGCGATGACCGGGCCAACCTACTTTGGTGACTATGCACGACTCACGCCGGAAAAGCCCGCGCTCATTCGCGCAGCGACCGGCGAAGTGCTCAGCTACCGCCAGCTCGACGAACGCTCTAACCGTCTTGCGCAGTATCTCTATTCGCTTGGGTTGCGATATGGCGATCGCATCGCGCTGTTCATGGAGAACAACGCACGTCTCTTTGACGTGTGCTGGGCCGCGATGCGTTCCGGGCTCTTTGTTGTCCCGATCAACCGATTCCTGACGACGGATGAGGCAGCCTATATCGTCAACGACTGCGGCGCGAGGGTCATTGTCAGTTCATGGGCGCTGCGCGATACCGTTACAGGCCTCGCGGCCCTGATCCCGAATTGCCCGACGCGCCTCATGGTTGATGGCTGCGTCGACGGATGGGCCGCATTCGAGGATACCGTGGCCGCATATCCGGCCGAACGTCTCGCCGAGGAGTGGATGGGCGGGACGATGATGTACAGCTCTGGGACGACCGGCCAGCCCAAGGGCATCCTCCGGCAGCAACCGAAGGCCAGCACCAGCCAGGGACACGTTTTCGTTGAGCGCAACGCACTTTTTACGTTTTGCGGTCTCGACTCCAGCAGTACTTTCCTTTCCACCGCACCGCTCTACCATTCGGCGCCGCTGGGTTACTCCACGACGCTGCACATGCGCGGGGGCACCGTGGTGTTCATGGACAAGTTCGATCCGCTCGAAGCCCTTGCGTTGATCGAACGTCACCGCGTTACGCACACACAGTGGGTGCCGACGATGTTTGTGCGCCTCCTGCGTCTTTCCGACGAGGAGCGCAGTCGCTACGACCTGTCGAGCATGAAGGTTGCCGTGCATGCCGCGGCACCCTGCCCTGTGGAGGTCAAGCAGAAGATGATCGATTGGTGGGGCCCGATCGTCCTTGAGTACTACGGTGGCAGTGAAGGCAATGGCATTACCACGATCGACGCGCACGAGTGGCTCGCACGTCCAGGTTCGGTGGGTCGGCCCACGTCTGGTTCGCATCTTCACATTTGCGACGACGATGGCAACGAGCTGCCGGCTGGCGAGCGTGGCACGATTTACTTCGAGCGCGAGCAGATCGCGTTCGAATACCTGAACGACCCAGAGAAGACCCGCGCCTCGCGCCACCCGTTGCACGAAAACTGGAGTGCGATCGGCGATGTCGGCTATGTCGACGAAGAAGGTTATCTATACCTCACCGATCGCAAGTCTTTCATGATCATCTCGGGCGGCGTGAACATCTACCCGCAGGCGATCGAAAACGCGCTGGCGCTGCATCCTGCAGTGGCGGATGTTGCTGTCATCGGCGTGCCAAGCGCCGAGATGGGTGAGGACGTAAAAGCCATCGTCCAGCCTGCGCCGGGTTACACGCCCTCGCCACGGCTGGCCGAGGAAATCATCGAATACCTGCGTGGCAAGGTCGCACGCTACATGGTGCCGCGCTCGCTGGATTTCGCCGAGCAGTTGCCCCGTACCCCCACCGGCAAACTCAACAAGCGGACGCTGGTGGACGGCTATCGCACCAATCCGGAACGAAAGTCGCTCGGCCACGGCCTGTGAGCGACATCCATGCATTTATCGTCAGAAACGTCACCTCAAATGAGCGCCTTCCAATCCACCACCACCCTGCGGCCAGACCATCAGGAAATCCGCGACGCGATCCTGCGCCTGTGCGAACCGTTCGATGCTGACTACTGGCTCGAAAAGGACCGCGTTGGCGGTTTTCCGTCCGATTTCCACCTCGCGCTTGCGCGTGACGGCTGGCTGGGTATCTGCATCCCGGAAGCCTATGGCGGCTCGGGTCTTGGCATTACGGAAGCAACGGTGATGATGCAGGCCATCTCTGAATCCGGTGCCGGCATGAGCGGCGCCTCCGCGGTGCACATGAACATCTTTGGCCTGAATCCGGTTGTCGTGTTCGGTACCGAAGAGCAGAAGCACCGCATGCTGCCGCCGCTGATCGCAGGCGAACACCGCACCTGTTTTGCGGTGACCGAACCGAACACTGGGCTTAACACCACGCAGTTGAAGACGCGCGCGGTGCGCGATGGCGATCACTACGTGCTCACCGGTGTGAAGACCTTTATCTCCACCGCGAGCATCGCCGAGAAAATGTTGATCCTCGCGCGCACGACGCCGCTTGAGGAGGTGAAGAACAAGACCGAAGGCCTCTCGCTGTTCTATACAGACTTCGACCGCAGTTGCATCGAAGTGCGCGAGATCGAGAAGATGGGCCGCAAGGCAATCGACACCAACCAGGTCTTCATCGACGGCCTGCGCGTGCCGGTTGCCGACCGCATCGGCGAGGAGGGCAAGGGCTTCAAGTACATCCTGCACGGCATGAATGCCGAGCGGATTCTCGTTGCTGGTGAAGCGACGGGCCTTGGTCGTGCCGCGCTCAAGCGGGCTGCGCAGTACGCACTGGAGCGCGAAGTGTTTAACCGCCCGATTGGGCTGAACCAGGCGATCCAGCATCCACTGGCAGAACGGTGGATGGAACTTGAGGCCGCTAACCTGATGGCCTTCCACGCAGCGGGGAAGTTCGATCGCGGCGAAGACTGCGGTGTCGAGGCGGGTGCGGCCAAATACCTCGCGGCGGAAGCAGGCTACAAGTCATGCGAAACTGCAGTGATGACGCACGGTGGTTACGGCTACGCCAAGGAATACCACGTCGAGCGCTACCTGCGCGAAGCACTGATCCCGCGTATTGCACCGGTGAGCCGCGAGATGATCCTGTGCTTCATTGCCGAGAAGGTGCTCGGCATGCCCAAGTCCTACTGAGGTAAAGGCAATGAGCGAATCGAAGGTGCTTTCGCTGGACGTTGGCATTCACTGGGATGATTTGCCGCTCGGCACGTGCTTCGTCACCAAGAAGCGCACCGTCACCGAAACGGATCTGGTGAACTTCGTCAATCTTACGTGGCTGACTGAAGAGCTCTTTGCCAACGCCGAGCCAAGTGATCGCGAGAAGATGGGCATCAAGGGACGTGTGGTGCCCGGCGGGCTCGTCTATACCTTTGCCGAAGGGCTGGTGGCGCCTTCGTTCCAGGCTTCCGGCATGGCGTTCCTCGGCATGGAAGTGGAGATGAAAGGGCCAACTTTCGTTGGTGACACCCTGCGCGTGGAATGCGAGGTTGTCGAGCAGCGCGAGACGTCGAAGTCCGATCGCGGACTCGTCCGTACGCGCAATGCTGTGGTGAATCAGCGCGGAGAGACCGTAATGGTCTATACGCCGCTGAGGATGATGCGCAGGAAGTGAGCGATGGAGGGCCGGAGCTCGGGACTGGATAGGTTTCTTGCTCTGCCCGGTCAGACGGGTACCCAGCGTGTGGTCGCTGATGTGACCATTGGGCTCCTGTCTCCGTGAGTGGATCGCGATTCTTGCGTGCCAATTGAAAAGGGCGCCGTTACATGACGGCGCCCTTTCTGTTGAAGTGCCCAGAGACTCCGGCCAGCAACCTTTCCGCTGATCGTGATTGCCGGCGCATTGGTGCTGTTGCAAACTGGCATCAGTATGACGGAGACATCGGCTGCATGGTTGCTATATTCCGTCTTTTCGACCAGCCAACCAGGGAAGTTTGTCGATCGGCACATAGACATGGCCGTCGGCAATACGTCGTGCAGTACGAATCAGGCTTGCCTCCTGGATGAGAGGCTGACCGTTGGCTGTCACCGCCACGCGTGTGCTTACCGAAAGCACACCGCAGGGATGCCCGATCCGCAAATCGTTGACGTTTGGTTTTCGCGCGCCGGTCATCTGGTGCGGGATCGCGCCCGGCAATGCCGCCGCCACCCCGAGGCACGCGCCCGCCGTTCCCGGATAGGTCTTGTGCACGTTCTTCCGCACCACGAGGCGTGCGGTGATGTCGCATTCCAATGCGGGTCGCGCTTTGCCGTTTGCATAGTCCCGCCAGTCTAGCGGGGGCCCGACAAGCGCGATCAAGGGGGTATTCAGTCCGGATTCAGCCGCGGCCCGCACATTCGGTGCAAGTCCCGCCGCAACGATGGCTGCCAAGCGGATCTGCTCGCATTGCGCCATCAGCGCAGTATTTGCAGCCAGCTCCGTTGGATCTTCGGTAGCCGTCAGACCAAGATCCTTGGCGCGGACATAGCACACGAGATTTGCAACCTCCACGATGGTGACTTCCAGAGGCCCGAGACCGGCAACTTGAATGCGGTCCACAACATTACCTGTCGGCAATACCTTGCCAGTGAGGCCCCCGACAGTCTCGCGGAAGTCGAGTGAGATCGGCGCCCCCTGACCAGGAACGCCGTCGATCTGCTGCGTACCGATGACCTGAGCCTTACCGCCCCGTACCGGGACGGCTGCGTGAATGATCTGTCCGAAATTAGTTGCATGTATGCGAACGTGTGTTACGGGCTCTACTGCAGGCACGATGCCCGAGTCCACCGCAAAGGGACCGATTGCGGCAGAGATGTTTCCGCAATTGGCGTTGCGCATCACTCTCGGATTCTGGATGTCGACTTGGAAGAAGCTGTAGTCGACGTCGGCATCTGCGCGGCTCGATGGACCCACCACTGCGAACTTGCTGGTCAGGATATCGGCGCCGCCGATGCCATCGATCTGGCGGCGGTCCGGAGAACCATAGACGGCCAGTATCCAAGCGTCGAGCTCGCTATCCTCCGTGGTTGGCAGATCCTTGCGAAGCACGATTGCAGCCTTGCTAGTGCCGCCACGGTAGTACGAATAGGGGGTTGAAATCTGTTCCAACGCGCTCTCCTCAGAGTCCTTGCAGGCGCTCGCGGCTCGCGGTCTCCGCAGCTGCCGTGGAGGGGGTTTATTTTGATGTCATTGTTGCTGTGATCGTTGGTGACCTTGGTTAGATCTGCGTGACAAACTTTGTTGTGAGATAGCCGTCGAAGGTCTCGCTGCCGCCCTCGCTACCGATGCCACTGGCCTTCATGCCGCCGAGTGGGGTTTCGGGCAGCCCGGCGCCGAAGTGGTTGATGTTCACCATGCCGCACTCCAGATCTCTCCCCACACGTTGAGCGGTCTTTAGTGATTCAGTAAATACATATGACGAGAGTCCGAATTCGAGTGCATTCGCCCTTGCGAGTACCTCATCGGTTGTCTTGAACCGCGTCATCACCGCAATGGGGCCGAACGGCTCATCGGTCATCACGCGACTGTTATCTGATACGTCGGCCAGGACCGTGGGCGCAAAAAAGCTACCTTCACCACGCAGGGCGTGGCCGCCCGTCAGCACGCGACCGCCTCGTTCCAATGCGTCGGCGACGAAGGATTCCATCGTGGCCACCCTGCGGCGGTTGACCAGCGGTCCCATCTCGGTGCGATTGCTCAAGCCATTTCCGACGCGTGTTCCGGCATAGGCGTCGACGAACGCTTGAGTGAAGCGGTCGTAGATCGATTCGTGGAGAAAGAAGCGCGTCGGCGATATGCACACTTGCCCGGCATTGCGTTGCTTGAAGGCGACGAGTTGCCGTACCGCGGCTTCGATATCGGCGTCCGCGAAGACCAGGACCGGGGCATGCCCGCCGAGCTCCATCGTGACGCGCTGCATGCGTTCGCCCGCCATGGCTGCAAGTTGCCTGCCCACAGGGACGGAGCCCGTGAATGTCACCTTGCGGACAATGGGAGAGCGGATGAGATGAGTAGAGACTTCCGCAGGCACACCCCATACGGCATTGAGCACGCCTGGGGGAAGGCCTGCATCGGCGAAGATGCGGACCATGGCCACGATGGCACTCGGCGTGTCCTCAGGCCCCTTCAGTACCATGGTGCAGCCGGCGCCGATGGCTGCGGCCACCTTGCGCACGGCCTGGCCCATCGGAAAATTCCAAGGTGTGAACGCAGCGCAGACACCAACCGGCTGCCTCAGCACCATCTGCTGTACGCCTGGCGTGCGCGCAGGGATTACACGCCCATAAATACGCCTGCATTCCTCCGCATGCCATTCCGCGTGTTCTGCGCAGGACGAAACTTCGGCCACGGCTTCGTGCAGTGGCTTGCCGTGATCCAGCGTGATATTGCGTGCAATGTCGTGCGCGCGTTCGCGCATTAATGCGGCGGCCTTGCGCAGGACCGCCGCGCGCTGCAGCGCCGGGGTGTGCTGCCAGGTGATGAATGCGCGCTGCGCGGCCGCGAGCGCGCGATCCAGGTCGGCGGCCGTGGCATGAGGCAATTCGCTCAGTTGCTCGCTTGTCGCCGGATTGAAGATGGGCTGACTGTCCCGCCTGCCACCCGGGACGAATTCACCGTCGATAAAGAGTGACAGGGCGGGATAGGTCATGCGATATCTCCTAGTCCTTGCCCTGACCAGGGTTCTTCTCTCCCCGAGCGAATTTTGCGAGACCTTCGCTTTGCGACGTCGAACGCGCACGGATGAGGGTATTCACGATCCGGCCTTGCTCGAAAGCGGCAGGCCAGTCGTTGATATGCTTGGGCACCATCTCCAGCGCTTTTTTGCTCTCAGCCAGTGCTACGGCGTCGAACTGGCCAATGTGGCTTGCCAGCGCATTGGTGGCTTCTTCCAGATTGGCGAGCGGTACGCTCTGGTTAACGAGCCCCCACTGTTCCGCGACTTGCCCCTTGATGCGTTTGGCGGTGAGCACCATCCAGGCGGCGCGCTTCGGGGGAAGCATCAGCTGGGTCGACGGGCCAGCCATGCCGGGGTAGGTGGCGAAACCCATTTCCGGCATACCCATCTCGGCTTCATCGGCGGCAATTGCGAGGTCCGAGACATTGACCAGAGACAAGCCGCCACCCAGCGCCAGACCGTTGACGGAGGAAATGACGATTGCTGGGTGGTTGCGGATGTCGAGCAGGGTTTGAACCCATTCGTTCGACGCTGCCACGCGGGCGGCCGGGTCCGAGGCGTTTTCCTTCAGGTCCATGCCGCTGCAGAAGACGTCACCCGCTCCGCTGATCACGACCACGCGGTAGTGATTCTGTACTTCCCGCAAGGCGTTGCGCAGGCCTGCGCGGGCTGCGCCGTTCATTGCATTGCGCTTTTCCGGACGGTTGATCCGCAGGCGAACGAAGGATCCGTTGTCTTCGATCAGGATTGGGTTCTCGCTGCTCATCACTGCACTCCTTCTTCGTTGGGGACGAACACCGGCAGCTTCGCTGTGCCATCCATCTCGTTGAACTGCACCTTCACCGGCATGCCGATGTGCATCTTGTCGTTCGAGATTCCGGCGATGTTCGTGAAGATCACCGGACCTTCCGCCAATTGCACCAAAGCGACGTTATACGGAACGTCATCCGCGAAGCCGGCGAAGTACTTCTGGTGGAACACGACCCACGAAACAACAGTGCCCTGGCCGCTGAGCTGTACCCATTTCCAGTTGGCGGTGTGGGTAAAAGGGGACATCGGGCCGGGCGGGAACCAGACATTGCCGGCTTCGTCCTGCTGCGCCATGAACAGCTTGTCGCGGGTACCTTCCCAGAAGGCCTTGTTCCATGCGTCGATGCGAGGCATCGGCTTGCGATAGACGGGTGCTGCGCTATCTGCGGCGGCTGCAGTCTTGGCTGGGCCAGCGTATTGATCTGACATGCTTCAGCTCCTGAAAATGATGGAAGAGGACTGATTCGTCGCGGCGATGTACTGCACCGTCTTGCAGTTTGGGATCTGGCGGCCGTCGCCTACCTCGCCACGGCACTGGCGCACCGCTTCGGCGATCAGCGCCCAGCCTTGCATGTAGGACTCCGATAGGTGGCCACCGCTGGTGTTGGTCGGCCAGCGACCGCGGCCCAGTTCCAGCGTACCGTCGCGAACAAAGCGGCCGCTTTCCCCGCGTGGGCAGAAGCCCAGGCCCTCAAGCGCGAACATGACGGTTGGCGTGAAATTGTCATAAATCATCAGGCCGTCGATGTTGTCGCGGGCAATGCCGGCGCGCTCATAGACTTGGCCTGCGATGGTGTTCAGTGCCGGATACCAGAACTCCGGATCGGGCGTCGAGCTTTGCTTGAGGCTGTCGCATCGGGCGAAGCCACTCACGTACACCGGTTTCTTGCGCAGATCTTTTGCACGATCTGCTGTGGTCATGATCCACGCCACGCCGCCGTCATTGATCAGGCAGTAATCCAGCATGTGCAGCGGCTCAGCAATCCAACGTGAAGCCTGATGGTCTTCGACCGTGATCAGATCACGCATGACGGCCTGGGGATTCATGCTGGCGTGCTTGCGGAACGCTACGGCCACGTGTGCCAAGTCTTCCGAGGTGGTGCCGTAGCGGTGCATGTGCTGCTGCCACATCATTGCGTGTGCAGCGCCGGGCGAAGTCATGCCCCACGGCGACCAAGTCGTGTCGCCACCGCCATAGGCCATCTTCTGTGACCGGCCGTGGTTGCCATACACCAGGGCGATGTAGTTCGCCTCACCAGCGGCCAGTGCCTGCGCGGCCAGCATCAGCGAGATGCCGGAGAAACGACCAGCCATCTCCGTTGACAGCGAGAACCGGGTTTGAAGGCCAACCATCTCGCAGAACCGCTCCGTCGAGGGAATCCGGTTCGTGATGATCCCGTCGATCTGGTCGAAGCGCAGGCCGCAATCTTCCACTGCCTTGCGAAGCGCTTCAGCCGCCATGCCATCCGAATTGCTGTGCGGGAACGAGCCGTAGTCGGTGTTGCCGACACCCACCACGCAAGTCTTATCTCTCAAGGACCATGACATCGCAATCTCCTTTGGTTAGTGCGCTGTCGATGTTAGGTGGGTGATATCCGAGCCGTCCAATATCAATTTATTTTTCTGTGATATCGAAATCGAATCTTTGAAATTCTCTCAATTAACGATGCAGCCTTAATTAACGGGTTTTTTCGATAACGAAATCGAATCAAAAGCATCCCAATTTGTATTGGATTGAAATGCTTTCAAGCTATTACGCTTGCTCTCACTTTCGCGGCGGGTGGTAACAGACCCTCGCGAGGATCGCAAGGTGACAACACGTGGATTGCACGACGTTCGTGCGAGCTGCGGACCCTATCGGACCCCTCAGAACATCCTGGAGAGTTGCGCATGACAGAACCTACAAGCACGGCGCCTGCGGCGCTGGCTGGCCTCAAGGTGCTGGATCTCACAGGGTCCTACCTCCAGTACGCCGGCAAGCTGTTTGCCCAGATGGGTGCCGACGTGGTGTTGGTGGAGCCGCCCGGCGGTAGTGCCACACGCCGCGAAGGACCCTACGTCGATGATCGGGAAGACATCGAATACAGCCTGACCTTTGCCTATCTGAACCAGGCTAAGCGGGGCATCGTGCTCGATCTCGACAAGCCGGCCGACCAACAGCTGCTGCGCGCGCTGGCAAGTGAGGCGGATCTGCTCATTGAAGGCGAGAAGCCCGGTGTCATGGCGCGCCGGGGTCTCGATGCGACCAGCCTGCAAGCCCTCAATCCGCGGCTGGTGGTCTGCAGTATTACGCCTTTCGGGCAGACCGGCCCGTGGGCGCATTGGGAATGCGAGGACATCGTGGCGCTGGCACTGGGCGGTCTGCTGCGCCTGGCGGGTGAGCCGGGTGAGGCGCCGGTGGCTGCTTGGGGCAACCAGGCATGGCTTGCTGGTGCGCAGTTCGGTTCCGTCGCGGCCCTCGCCGCACTGACTCAAAGGGATATCAGTAGCGGCGTGGGCCAGCACGTCGATGTGTCGATCCAGGAAGCCGTCACGATGGGGCTTGAGAACGCCATCCAGTTTCTCGACCTTGAGGGCGTGATCCGTCAGCGGACTGGCAGCGAACAGCGCCAGGCGGGAACTGGCCTGTTTTCCTGCAAGGACGGCAAGGTGTACTTCATGGCCGGCGGGCTGGACTCCGCAGGGTTCTGGCAGTCAGCGGCGAACTGGCTGATCGAAAGCGATGCACCGGGAGCCAAAGGGTTGCTTGACCCCGAGTGGCTGAATGCCGACTTCCGGGCAAGCGTTGAAGCCAAGCAGCGCTTCGCCGATATCTTCCTTCCGTTCGCGGCGCAGCGCACCAAGGCAGAGTTGTACGCAGAAGGACAGAAGCGACGCATCCCAATATGCCCGTTGAGTACAACTGCCGACCTGTTGGAAAACCGCCAGCTTGCATATCGCTCCTACTTTAAGGAGACCTTCCATCCCGCCAGCGGCCGGTCCTTCCTGGTGCCAGGGGCTCCCTATCGGCTGATCGAGACACCATGGCGCCTTGGCGCGCCCGCCCCCCGATTGGGTGAGCACACCGAGGAAGTCCTGGCCGCGCTGCGGACATCGAAGACAACGAAACAGGAGGCCGTCGCATGAAAGCGCGTCCACTCGCAGGGCTGCGAATCGCCGATTTCACTTGGATCGGTGCCGGCTCCTTCACGACCAAGCTGTTTTCCGATCTCGGCGCGGATGTCATCAAGATCGAGAGCGCAGCGCGCCTCGATCAGGTTCGCACCGCCAAGCCATATCGCGATGGCATTCCGGGTGTCAATCGCAGTGGCTACTTCTCGGACCGCAATTCGAACAAGCGCAGCATCACGCTGGACCTGAAGAATCCTCGTGCCCAGAAGATTGCACGCGACATCATCAGGCAGAGCGACATCGTGGCCAACAACTTCACGCCAGGCACGATGGAGAAGTTCGGCCTTGGCTATGCGGACGTCGTGGCGTTCAAGCCGGACATCATCTACCTCGCCATGTCGATGAATGGCGATTCCGGTCCTGAGAAGAGCTACGTCGGTTTCGGCCTGACGATGGGGGCACTGACGGGGCTGCAGATCCTCTGTGGCAACCCGGGGCGCGAGCCCGTGGGGACTGGCACCAACTTCCCCGACCACATACCGAATCCGACGCACGGCGCCTTTGCGGTGCTGGCGGCGCTGCGCCATCGACGACTCACGGGTAGGGGCCAGTTGATTGATCTCGCGCAGATTGAACCGACGATCTCGCTGTTGGGGCCGGCGGTTGTCGACTGGACCGCAAACAAGCGAGTGGCGACCTGTCGCGGCAATGAGCGGCCGGGCTTTGCGCCGCACGGCGTGTATCCATGCCGCGGGAGCGACCGCTGGATTGCGATCGCCGTGAAGGATGACGTGGCGTGGTCCGCACTGACCGCAGTGCTCGACCCCAAGCTCGCGAGCGAAGCACGTTTTGCTGATGCGCCAAGTCGCTGGTTGCATCGGCATGCGCTCGACAAGGAGTTGGCCTCGCGTACCGCCACGTGGCAGGCGGAAAAGCTGACGGAGCAACTTCAGTCTGTGGGTGTTGCCGCAGGGACGGTGGCCGATACCGAAGACCTGCTGCGGCGCGACCCCCAGTTGGCGCACCGCGAGCACTGGGCTTGGCTGGAGCACGCCGAGATGGGGCGTTCGGCCTACAGCACGCTGCCGTTCCGGATGTCCAACGCTGCAACACATCCTTCGTCGCCAGCGCCCTTGTTGGGCGAGCACACGGCCGAGGTGTGTCGCGAACTTCTGGGCATGGATGCCGCCGTGCTCGATGAACTGGGTGCCGAAGGGGCATTGCGATGAGCATTGCCGGCTCGACGTATTCCCCCCGCGACGAGCACATCCGCTGCAGCTGCGGATGAACCTTCGGGGCTCAGCCCCACCAATGAGGCGGCTGTCATGGCTTGTGTATGCTAATTGCATTAACGGGCATGAAACTGTGACGCTGCCTTGCGTCTCCGAATCACCACGCGAAACATAGACGAGAGCCATGGACAGCAAGACTACCGACACGCCGGCTTCAGCTGCAACGACGGCCGCTCAGGCTATCTCAGCCTTTTCTGCGCAACTGCGCCCCTCTGACCTGACTGCTGCGGTGCGCCACTTGGTGGCTCGAACACTGGTTGACACGGTTGCGGTTGGCATCGCCGGTGTCAATGAGCCGGCATCGACGGCCACGCAGCGTTATCTGGAGCAACTCGGTGAGCCAGGCTCCATCGGTGCGACCCTATGGGGAACCAACAGAAAGAGCCTCCCAGAGGGGGCCGCACTATTCAACGGCATCGCCGGACACGTACTGGACTATGACGACGTGGCTACGCCATTGCAGGGACATCCGAGCGTCGTCCTCTGGCCCGCACTGCTCGCGGTTGGGGAAGCGTTCGATGTGCCGGGGGAACGCCTGATCAGCGGCTACGTCGTCGGCTTCGAAGTGCTCTGCCGGCTGGGGAAGGCTGTAAGCCCCGGGCACTATCACCGTGGCTGGCATGCCACCGCGACGATTGGAGCGATCGCGGCAACGGCGGGGTGCGCGCATCTGCTGGGACTCACCGAGGAGCAGACCATCAATGCGCTCGGCATCGCCGTGGCGGAAACGGCGGGCACGCGTGCCAACTTTGGCTCGGATGCAAAGTCGTTCCAGGCGGGGCAGGGTAATGCCAGTGCTGTTCGGGCTGTGCTGCTCGCGCGTGAAGGCTTCACCGCATCGCCGGATGCGCTGGATTCGAAAATCGGCTTTGCCGGCCTGTATGGGGAAGGACAGGATCTATATGCCTTCTTCAGCGACTGTGGCACAGCGCCGCTGGCGTTGGAGGCTCATGGGGTCGACGTCAAGAAGTTCCCGCTTTGCTTCGGCACCCATCGGACGGTGGCAGCGGTATTGCAGCTGAGAAAAGCACACAACCTGCGTCTTGAGGACGTGGAAAGCGTGAAGGTGAATATCACCCGCATGCAGCTGACGCCCCTGATTCACCACCGTCCGCAGACCGGATTACAAGGCAAATTCAGTATCGAACACGCAGTTGCTGCGGCCCTCCTTGACGGCGATCTCACGTTGGCGACCTTTACGGATGCGGCCGTCCAGCGCAAGGCACTGCAGGCCTTTTTCCCGAAGGTGCATGCCACGGGAGACCTCGCTGGCCCGACCCGGTCCGAAGTCGAAATACGCCTGAAGAACGGTGCGGCATTCACCACCAATGTGAGCACGGTGCCCGGTTCTGCCCAGTTGCCGCTATCCGACGAGGAACTGCAGGTGAAGGTGGCCGACTGCCTTGCCGCGGCGCGCAGCCCGTGCGATGCGCCCACCTTGATGAAGGCTGCGGCCGAGCTCGATCGCATGACCACACGCGAGTTTGCGGCCCTGCTTCGCGCCGCATAAATCTAGAGAGAAAAGGATTCGCCATGAATTTCGATATGCCAGACGAGATCAAGATGATCCGTGAGACGGTGCGCCAATTCACGCGCAAGGAACTGTTTCCGCTGGAGCCGCTGGTCATTCGTCGAGAGGCCGAGCGCGGCATGTCCGACGATCCCATCCTGCCGCCTGAGGTTGAACTCGAACTTCAGCAGAAGGCACGCGAAGTCGGCCTCTGGGGCATCGATGTGCCCGAGGAATATGGCGGCCAGGACTTCGGCAATGTCGCCAAATGTGTGGTGGCCGAGGAATTGAAACAATCGATCGTCAGCTTCATCCCGCCGCCGGAAAGCCCGAACTTGTACCTGCTCAAGGAGCTATGCAAAGGAGATCAGGTCGACAAATACCTGCTGCCCTATGCCAGCGGCGAAAAGAAGAGCTGTATCGCGCTGACAGAAGAAGGTGCGGGGTCGGATGCCGCCGCCATCCGGACACGCGCCGAGCGCAAGAATGGTAAGTGGGTGCTCAATGGCGCCAAGATGTGGATCAGCAATGCACGTCGATCCGACTTCATGATTGTCGTCGCCGTGACGGACAAGGAAAAAGGTGCTCGCGGCGGGATGACCGCATTCCTGGTGGATCGGGGAACGCCGGGCGTCACCATTCCGACGGTCTACGCCACGATTGGTGAGACACGTCCTTATCAAGTGTTCTTCGACAACGTTGAGCTGGACGATAGCCAAGTGTTGGGAGAGGTGGGAAATGCCTTTGTGCCGATTACCAACCGGCTGGGCGTGCGTCGGCTCGACATCGCCTCGCGTTGCGTGGGCATGGCGACGCGCTGCCTGGAAATGATGATCGAGCAGGCCAATACGCGTCGTACCTTTGGCAGCCTGTTGGCCGATCGTCAGGCTATTCAGTGGTGGATTTCTGATAGCTACCAGGAAATCGAGATGGTCCGGCTGCAGGTCTACCAACTTGCCTGGAGGATCGACAACGGGCTGAAGGATTTCCGCCGCGAAGGGTCGATGATCAAAATCCAAGCCACTGAGCTTATCCAGCGCGTCGTGGATCGTGCGATCCAGCTGTTCGGTGCGATGGGCCTGTCGAAGGAATTGCCGCTGGAGCTCATGGCACGTAACGCCCGTATCCTGCGCATCGTGGAGGGGCCGAGCGAAGTGCATCGCTGGGTGATCGCGCGTGACCTCCTGAAGAATGGTCTGCCGACCCGCTGAGTGCGCTGCAGTATTCCCACCGTGACGATCTTGGTCCGCGCGAAAGCGCGGACTTTTTTTGCTCTTTCTCTCTCCGTTGCGCCTCGAACAGTATCCTTGCAATGAAGCTGAAACCCGGCGGATTTGGGTGGTTTGCTACGTGCTTGCAAGGGCGTCGCCACTGCGTGCGAAACCGCCAGGGCGCATGGTTGCGTAAGGTATACTCCGCGCCACGATTGGGGAGAGTCATGGATTTGCGCCGCATCCGGCAATTTGTCGTGCTTGCCGAAACGCTTAATTTCCGTCGCGCCGCGGAACGACTGCACATAGCACAGCCTGCGCTGACCATCTCGATCCAGAAGCTGGAGGCGGAAATTGGTGCCCCCCTTTTTACACGCGACCAGCGTTCCGTAGCGCTGACTGCCGTGGGGCGCGCAGCACTGCAGGAAGCACGTCGAACGCTTTTTCACGGCACCCAGATGCTGGAGATCGCGGAAGGCACGATCAACGGAACCGCTGGCCTCCTGCGCCTAGGATTTGCCGCTTCGACGACCTACGGCCTTCTGCCACGCTTGGTGACGGCTTTTCGCGCCGAGCTTCCTGGCGTGGAACTCGTTCTGCAGGAAGCGGATTCCAACCGGATCATGCAGATGCTGGACGAAGAGGCGATCGACGTAGGACTGGTGCGCACGCCGTTGGTACGCCCATCCGAAGCAGTCGTGATGCCGCTGGAGCGCGACGAGTTCCTGGCGGCGATACCCCGAGCAAGCCCACTGGCTATCAAGGAGCCTTTCTACTTGCGGGATCTTGCCGATCAGCAGTTCATCATGCACCCGGTGGGATCGGCCTTAGGTTCTGCCACCATGGCCCTGTGCCAGGCGGGGGGCTTCCTGCCGCATGTGGCGCAGGAAGCAAGACAGCTCCATACGATCCTGGCGCTTGTGGGCAGCGGTCTGGGGGTCGCGCTTGTCCCATCGATCATGAAGCCGTTTGCAGGAGACAAGGTGAGCATTCGTGCGTTTGCGGACGCCGTGCAGGGAGGCGAAACGGGTTTGGCCCTCGCCTATCGCGCCGATCTGGAAATCCCAGCGGCACAGCGCTTCCGCAGTCTCGCTGCGCGTATCTACGGCGCGGGCTGATCCCGCTGCCAAGTGGGCACGAGCGCCGACTGGCCCAGCAAGAAGACTGGAGCTGGAGTTCCCCCGCTTTCGCAGGGGAACGTCTCGATGAGAACGATCAGGGGTTAGACCGGACCGTCGCCCATTACACCCGTGTCGCGCCACGACGCAATGCGGTCTGCACTCAGCCAGCCCGCGAGTGCCGTGTCGATGCCCTCGATACGTGCGGCTTCCGGGCCAGTCGGTGTTGCCGGTTGCGTGCGCGAGAACTTCGGCGCCGGCGCTGGCTGTTTCACGCCATCAATCTCGACGAACGTGCCACGTGCCTTCAGGTGCGGATGCTCCGGCGCTTCTTCGAACGACAGCACGGGCGCGAAGCATACGTCCGTACCTTCGAGCTGGGCGCACCATTCGGCGCGCGTCTTGCGCAGGAATGCGGCGGCGAAGAGTTCGCGTGCCTTCGGCCAGTTCGCCGGATCGAGCTGTGCGCCGATGGCGGTGGGGTCGATGTCGAGGTGGCCGAGCAGTTCCTTGTAGAAGCGGCCTTCGATCGGGCCGACCGAAACGAGCTTGCCGTCCTTGCACGGATACACGTCGTAGTAATGCGCGCCAGAATCGAGGACGTTGCTGCCGCGCTCGGGGTTCCATTGGCCGCTGGCCGTCAGGCCATAGAAAATCGTCGACATTGAGGCAGTGCCTTCGACGATGGCTGCGTCGACCACCTGACCTTTGCCGGAGTGCTTGGCTTCGATGATCGCTGCGAGGACGCCCATTACGAGGTACAGCGCACCGCCACTCATGTCGCCGAGCAGAGCCAGCGGCGGAGCGGGCAGTTGCCCGTTGCGGCCGATCGCATTGAGTGCACCAGTAAGCGAGATGTAGTTGATGTCGTGTCCGGCTGCCTTCGCCAGCGGGCCGGTCTGCCCCCAGCCTGTGATGCGACCATAGACCAAGCGCGGGTTGATCGCGAGGCAATCGTCCGGGCCAAGGCCCATGCGTTCGGTGACGCCGGGACGGAAGCCTTCGAGCAGCACGTCTGCGTCCTGTACCAGTTCCTTCACGAGCGCGACAGCTTGCGGATCCTTCAGATCCAGCGCGATCGCCTTGCGGTTGCGCAGTGTCAGGTTGTACTTCAGTTCCTTCTTCACGCCGAGATCGGCGGCTTCACGGCGGTCGATGCGCAGCACCGTGGCGCCCATGTCCGCGAGCAGCATTGCTGCCAGCGGACCCGGGCCGATACCCGCAAATTCGACAATCTTGATTCCTGCTAACGGTCCCATGGTTCTCTCCGTGATTTTCAGTCGTAGCGCTTCCCACAACAGACTGGGCTCCCGCCTGCGCGGGAGTGACTAGGGGTTTGCGGCAGGACGAGGGTTCGGGGCCTCGATTGCCTACGCCATTGTCATTCCCGCAAAGGTGGGAATCCAGTCCATCGTAGTCTTGCCTGCATCCATCCGGCCTTCCGTCGCAGCGGAGCGCCGATCCATCTTCATCAGAGGGTGCGTGCGGACAGCCCCGCCCAGAATCCCGCAGAGCCTGCGGCAATCGCCGTACGCCCCAGTTCCTTTGCCCACTCGGCATCACTGCCGAATTCCTCGCGCCACGACCACAGGCGGCGCGTGGCGAAGTGCAGTGTGTGCTCGTGTGTGAAGCCAATGGCGCCATGTACTTGATGCGCAACCGAACATGCAAGGCTTGCTGCTTCGCCAGCGCAAACCTTGGCCACTGCAACGTCGAAGCCGACGCTTGCGCCTTCGGGCTTGCCCTGCAGTGCAGCCGACGCACTTGCCAGCGCGATCTGCGCCGACATGTGTGCGGCAGCGATCGACCCTGCCATCTGCGCGAGCTGCTGTTGTAGTGCCTGCTGCTTGCCGATCGGCTTGCCGAACTGCACGCGTTCATTGGCGTAGACAACCGATTTCTCGAGTGCCGATTCGAGGGCGCCGACCATCATGCAGGCGCGGGCGAGCGCGCCGAGCAGCCATGCGGGCTCGTCGATGCCGGGCAGTGGCAACGCAGTGCCTGCTTGCGCTGGCGTTGTTGCGAAGACAAGGGTGTCGCGTTCCTCATTGGCAAAGTTGCTGCCAGCTTCGAGCGTGACAGAAGCCTGCCGGAGATCGACCAGCGCGGTCTGCTGTGCATTCATCACCACTGCCCAGCGGCATGCGCGCGCCCACGGGACATTGGCGACACGACCATCAAGCTGTTTGCCATCGACGGAAAGGCGCAGGTCGTTGTGGCGCCCGCACTGAATCAGCGTGATTGCGCCGTCCGGCACGGCAAGGCCGGCACGCGAGAGCAGCAGTTGGGCAAGCATTGTCTCGGCAAGCGGCAGGGGTGCTTGCCAACGGCCGATGGCGTGCAGCACGGGGCTGGCGTCGAGCAGGCTTGCGCCGCTGCCACCCGCCGCTTCGTCGGCGAGCGCATCGGGCAAGCCGTTTTCGCAGACCCTGTCCCACAGGTCGTTGACGGCGTGGCCGGCGTCGAAGCGCGCGAGCAGCTCAGGTGTGACTTGCTCGGCGAACAGACGCTGGACGCTGTCGGCGATCATGATCTGGAGTTCGGAGGGCGCGCCGAGGTCGGCGGCTTGGGTATCAAGTGCGGTGTTCATCGCAGTCCGAGTCCTCTGGCAATGATGCCGCGCAGGATTTCGCGCGTGCCGCCGCGCAGGGAGAACGACGGCGTGATCTGGGTGAGATAGCGCATCGACTGGTCGAGCGCCGAGCCGGGCTTGCGCATGCCGCCGAAGAGCTGGTGCGCGATTTCGGGCATCGCCTGTTCGAGCAGCGCGCCCTGGTCCTTCACGAGTGCTGCGGGCGTGGCCGGGTCGTCGCCGCGCGCGAGCATGCCGGCGACGCCGAGCGACATCTGGCGCAGCGCGGCGTAGCGCGCGACCACGCGGCCGAGTGTTGCGGCGTGCTGGTTCTCGTCCGCATCGGCAGCGTCGAGCATGTCGAGGAAAAGCTGCGTGCTCGACAGATACCGCTCCGGGCCGCTGCGTTCGAGCGCCAGTTCTGCGCCGACCTGCTTCCAGCCGTCGCCCGGTTGGCCGAGTAAATATTCGTCGGGCACGAAGACGTCATCGAAGAACACTTCGTTGAAGTCGTGCTCGCCGATCAGGTTGTAGATGGGGCGTACCGTGATGCCGGGCGACTTCAGGTCGATCACGAGCTGCGAGAGGCCCGCATGGCGACTGGCTTCATCGCGCGGCGCGGTGCGCAGCAGCGTCACCATGTACTGCGCGCGCTGTGCGCCGGTTGTCCAGATCTTCTGGCCATTGACGCGCCAGCCCCCATCGACCTTCTCGGCGCGCGTGCGCACCGACGCAAGGTCGGAACCGACGTTTGGCTCGGAAAGGCCAACCGCAATATAGATCTCGCCGCGTGCGATGCCGGGGCAGATGCGCGGCGCCAGTACTTCGGGCGAGAACCGCATCAGCAGCGGCCCGCTCTGGCGCTCGGCGATCCAATGTGCATTGACTGGAGCGCCCGCCGCAAGCAGTTCTTCGAGTACGACGTAGCGCTCCAGCGCGCTGCGCTCATGGCCGCCGTAGCGCTTGGGCCAGGTCATGCCAAGCCAGCCGCGCGCGCCGAGCTTGCGACTGAATTCGGGATCTACGCCGTTCCAGGTTTTCGCCCGCTCGCCGGCGGGGTAGTCGCGCAGCTCCGTGGCGAGGAATTCGCGCACCTCAGCGCGCAGGGCCTCCGCCTTTGCATCGAGGCGACAGGGCCGTATTTCGAGTGCCTGCATGGCTTTCGCTCGCTAGTGATTGGATAAAACTTGCTTGTCAGTCAGCAAGTAAGTATCTACGCTAGCAGCACCTGACGCCGCGAATCAAGCGTCGTCGACCCGAACACACGCAAAGGAGTCTTCATGTCTGCCGATTTCGTTCCCGGTCGCGGTCTCACACTCGAACTGCAGAATTACGTCGCCACGCTGACTTTCAGCCGCCCGCCCCTGAACTTCTTTGATGCGGATCTGGTGCAAGATCTCGTCGCGGCGCTTGAACACTTGGACGAAACGTCGGAGTGCCGCGTGGTCGTCCTGCAGGCCGAAGGCAAGACTTTTTGCGCAGGTGCCAATTTTTCCGGCGACTCAGAAGCCAACGACCCGAAATACCCGCGCCGGATCTACAAGCATGCTGTCCGCATGTTCCGCTCGAAAAAGCCGATCATCGCCGTTGTTGAAGGTGCTGCGGTGGGGGGCGGGCTGGGCCTCGCGCTCGTCGGCGACTTCCGCGTGACGAGCGAGAAGGCGCGCTTCTCGGCTAACTTCAACCGCATCGGCATCCATCAGGGCTTCGGCATTTCGGTGACGCTGCCGCGCGTCGTGGGCACGCAGATGGCCGCGCTCCTGATCGCTACCGGCCGCCGCATCGACGGCCGCGAAGCCGTGCGCATCGGCCTTGCCGACGTGCTGGCCGAGCCAGGCCAGGAACGCGCCGCCGCGCGTGCTCTGGCCGAGGAGATCGCCGAATGTGCGCCGGGGGCAGTGATGTCGAGCCGCGAGACGCTGCGCATGGGTCTTGCCGATGCAGTGGATAAAATTATCGACCGCGAAGCCTCGGTGCAGGAATGGCAGATCGTCAGCGCCGACTTCGCCGAGGGCAACCGCGCGATGGCCGAGCGCCGCAAGCCGGTATTCACAGGACGTTGAGGGGAGGGCGGATGTCCGCCACGGAAGAAAACGGGACACGGCGCCGCACGCAGGCCGAGCGGCGCGGGGAGGCCGAGCAACGCGTGCTCACCGCCGCGCGCGACATCGTCGCGCGCAAGGGCTGGGCCGGCATGACGCTCGCTGAAGTGGGCGAGGCGGCGGGTTACAGCCGTGGGCTGGCCGCCCATCACTTCGGCAACAAGGCGGGGCTCCTGCGCGCGCTGGCCGGCTTCGTGAACGAAAAGTTCATGGAGCGCGCCAATGCGCAGGTGCCGCGCCGGCGGCAGGGGCTGGACACCATCCGGCGCTTTGCGCAGATCTACTTCGACCGCGATGAAGGTGCCCGCCTCAATACGCGTGCGCTGCTCGCCCTGCTCGCCGAAGCGGTGACCGAGGATTCGGAGACCGTCGAAGTGCTCGCCGAATACAACCGCACGGTGCGCGGTTATATCGCGTATCAGGTGCGTACCGGCATCGAGGCCGGAGAGATCCGGGACGACGTTCACCCGGAAGGCATTGCCGGGCTGTTCCTCGGCGCGCTGCGCGGCGCTGTCCTCAATTGCATGCTCGATCCGGAAACATTCGACCCGGAAACACAGCGCAGGCAGTTGCAGGGGCTCTTTGAGGTGGCACTGGCGAAGCGGTAAGTTGGATCGACTCGCGAGGCCAGCCCGCACCCGTTATTTCCTAAACGCGGAAGTCAATGTGGCGCTTGATAGGAGGAATATCCCGTGATCACCGCGTGCGCCAAAGTTGAAGGCGCCGAGATCCACTGGGGTGACGAAACCGGGTTGCGCAGCGACGACGTACGCGGTCGCAGCTAGGCACCCAAGGGGGAGGCTCCCGTCATTCGGGTGAACAGCAGGCGCCATGGCCTATCGGTCATCTCTACCGTCACCACCAAGGGGCAGATGCACTGGAAAGCTTTCGATGGTGCGCTCAATTCGGACATCCGGATCGACTTCCTGCGCCGGTTTATCAAAGGCGCCGAGCGCAAGGCCTACCTGATCCTGGATAACCTGCGCGTGCACCCCAGCAAACCCGTCAAGGCGTGGCTGGCCAAGCATGAGCAAGAGATCGAACTGTTCCACCTTCCCAGCTACAGTCCGGAACTCAACCTCAACGAGATGGCCAAAGGCGATCTCAAGCAGGCAGTCACGAAGCTCGCTCCGGCGCACACGAAGCTACAACTGGTCAAGGCCACAGCGAGCCACCTGCGCAGCGTTCAACGACAGCCCGAGCGCATCAAGGGCTACTTCAAACACGACATGGTTTGCTATGCCGCCTGATTTAAGTTCGTTTGTGCCGAACCAATAACCGCGCCGGTGTGCGGTCCGCAAAGCAACGGCATGGAGGAGCGCTTCGTGAGGACGATGAAACGCGGCTACATCCCCTTCAAGTTCAAACCGGACATGCCGACTGCGATGCGAAATCTGGCCATCGCCTTCGAGCACTACAACGAGTTTCATCCCCACCGCGCGCTGAATTATCGCTCGCCATGCGAGTTTCGCCGCGGGGCCGGTTCATCAACTCAAGGGTAAGGCGGTGTCCGGAGATACAGGGGTCAGCTCACCGCCCGGTGCGTGCCGGCGATCAGCTTGCCGTCGGAGAGCGTCGTGAGTTCCGAGGTGACCAGCCCGGCGAGCCTTCGGTAGTCCATCGCAGGAGGCTCGCGAGGTCGGGGAGGGCAGCGAGTTCGCCGAGCGGGCCAAGCGCGCTGACCAGTTCCTGCCTGTCCAGCCCTTCGGCAAGTCTCTTTACGACGCGATCACGCGGCACCGCTATGTCGGCCTTCCTCCCATCACCGCGTACGCCGTTTTGCGTTTTGCGTATGGACAGCGCGGTGCCGCAGCCTAATCTGAACTCAGGATAGGTCCACTGGAGGAGGAAGACCATGGCACGCAAGTACATCGACTGTCGCGACTACCCGAGCGAAATGAACTGCACCGTCAAACTGTCCGCCGACTCGTCGGATGAACTGCTCGAAGCCGCCGTGCAGCACGCAGTCGCAGTGCACGGGCACGAGGACACGCCGCAATTGCGCACGATGCTCGCGGATCTTTTCAGGGACGAAGCGGCGGGCAAGTGAAGGGGCCCGACATGCAGGGCGTGCCGGACTGCGCGAAGGCAGGCTGAGACTTCATTTCCACCGGCTAGGCGCCGTGACCGCCTGGCATCCATGGCGACCGGCTCCGCATCGCGCGGAGCCGGTTCTTTTTGTGGCCTTTAGCGTAGCGCTTCTGAATTCCCTCTCCGATTCGAGTGGGATCCGTGGGTGCGGACAGCCAATACTTCATTCCAGCGCACCCGACATCCGACTCCGATCCGTGTTCCTGCGAAGCTTCGGAATCCGTTGCTGAAGGATGCGTCCGGGGCACGTGAAAAAGCTCACGGCTACCTGCATGCGGGCAGGGAAAACGGGATCGGACCATCCTTAATGAAGGATCAATGCGCGCAGCCGAGAGGAGCCTCAATGCTCAATTCATCGATCCTCGAGGTCGCAATTGGCATTGTGATGCTGTACGCCATATTGAGCATGCTGGTGAGCACGATCCGGGAAGGCATCGAGGCATTGCTCAAGACGCGTGCATCCTATCTGGAGCGGACGATTCGGGAACTGCTCGACGAGGCCGGCGATGGAAAGTCCAAGGGTGGCAAGGCCGACGGCGAGAAACTCACGGCCGCAATCTACCAGCACCCGCAGATCTTTGGCCTCTTCACAGGCACCTACGATGACGCTGGCGGAACAAAGAAGAACAGCTGGATCACTAGGGGTCGGAATCTGCCGAGCTATATCCCTTCAAGGAATTTTGCGCTCGCGTTGCTGGACATGGTTGCGTGCGGCGGGCCGAAAGCGAGTGAGAAGGCCACCGTGCACGGCGGGCTTTCACTCGCACGTGTTCGCGCCAACTTGAATCTCATTGGCAACCCTCAGGTGAAACAGGCGCTCTCCAACGCAATCGACACCGCGGAAAACGATCTCGGCAAGGCGATTGCCAATGTGGAGACGTGGTATGACAGCGCCATGGAGCGGGCGACCGGAAGGTACCGAAGGTCGAGCCAGTTCTTCTTGATTGCCATCGGCCTCGCGGTGGCGATTGGCTTCAACATCAACACCTTCGAGATCGCAGATTTTCTTTATCGCCATCCGACCGAGCGTGGCGTGCTGATCGCCAGGGCGCAGGCGCTATCGGCGAGTCAGAGCGCCGTAGCGTCTTCGCAGAGCGATGTCGTCCGGGAGCTTAGGGATATGCACCTTCCGATCGGTTGGGCGCATACGCGGCCTATCGACTGTTCCATCTCGGGCTGGCTGGCCGCCTTTCTGGGATGGTTGCTGACCGGCTTCGCAGTCACACTCGGCGCGCCCTTCTGGTTCGACGTGCTGAACAAGTTCGTGCTGCTTCGCGCGTCGCTCAAACCAGATGACAAGTCGGCTTCGAAGCCGCCCGAAGCCCCAGCACCGCCCAAGCCCGCCATTGCGCCCGCAGCGGGCGCAATGGCCGCAGACAGGAGCCAGGCACCGAGTGCCGATCCGGAAATGCACGAGGACGGTTGTGACCTGTCGGACGAAGCTGTGCCGCCGACGGAAGACCGGGATTTGCCGGCCGCAGACGGAGGAGTCGCATAAATGGTCTTCAGCTTGCTGTGGCTGCCTGCTGTCCTACGGGAAGCGGGCCTGAAGGTGGCCCCGGTCGAC
>JAVBUM010000080.1:0-9471 GCA_031555325.1 Niveibacterium sp.
CCGCCAACTCGAACGCGCAATCCGTGACTATCTCGCCACCTACAACGAAGATCCCAAACCCTTTGCGTGGATCAAATCGGCTGACGACAGCCTGGCCAGTATCGAGCGGTTTTGTCTTCGAACTTCTAACTCACCACACTAATGCTGCAAGATCTTTGACAGAAAGGCCTGCGCTCGCTCCGAGCGTGGCGTACCGAAAAAGTCGTCCTTGGCAGCGTCTTCGACGATCGCGCCCTTGTCCATGAAGATCACCCGATGCGCGACCTTGCGTGCGAATCCCATTTCGTGAGTAACCACCATCATCGTCATGCCTTCTCGCGCGAGCTGCACCATCACGTCCAGTACTTCGTTGATCATTTCAGGATCAAGTGCCGAGGTTGGTTCGTCGAACAGCATGCAGATCGGGTCCATGGCCAGGGCTCGGGCGATGGCCACGCGTTGTTGCTGACCACCGGAGAGTTGTCCGGGGAATTTTTCCGCATGAGCCTTGAGCCCGACTCGATCGAGCAGCTTCAGGCCCTTTTGCGTTGCCTCGTTCTTGTTGCGACCGAGTACCTTCATTTGTGCAATGGTGAGGTTGTCGGTGATGCTCATATGGGGGAAGAGTTCGAAATGCTGGAACACCATGCCTACCTGAGAGCGGAGTTTCGGCAGATCAGTTTTGGGGTCGCCCACCGAAATCCCATTTACGGCAATCGTTCCTTGCTGAAATGGCTCCAGCCCGTTCACACACTTGATCAGCGTGGATTTTCCAGAACCTGACGGCCCGCACACAACGACAACCTCGCCTTTGCCGATATGCGTGCTGCAATCAGCCAGTACCTGAAAATTGCCGTACCACTTGGAAACGCTATGGATGTCGATCATCGGGAGCCTCTTAGCGGACAATGGCAATGCGCTTCTGTAGCCGTTTTACAAGTAGTGAGAGAGAAAAGCAGATCACGAAGTAGATGAGGGCGGCAAAGAGATACATCTCTACGGGTCGGTTGTAGTTCTTGCCAGTGATTTCCGCAGCCTTGAGCAGATCCTTGGCGCCGATGATATAGACAAGCGATGTGTCCTGAAAAAGGATGATCGTCTGCGTCAATAACACGGGCAGCATGTTGCGTAGGGCTTGCGGCAACACCACGTTGCCCATCGTTTGCCAGTAGGTCATGCCGAGCGCATAGCCTGCGTTTGCTTGCCCGCGGGACACGCTCTGGATGCCCGCGCGCATGATTTCACTGTAGTAGGCCGCTTCGAACAGCGTGAATGTGATGTAAGCCGAACGCTCCGCGCCCATTGGGGAGCCGGTGATGAATGGAATCACCAGGAAGAACCAAAGGATCACCATGAGCAGAGGGATAGAGCGCATGGCATTGACATAGATTGTGGCTGGTTTCGCCAGCCATGGGCCGCCTGTAAGTCGCGCCAGCGCTAGCAGCGTGCCGATAATGATGCCGACGATCATGGCGAAAAGCGTGAGCTTTGCCGAGAAATAAAAGCCTTCCAAGATGAATGGCAGGCTTGGGGCGATGACGCTGAAATCAAGGTTCATGAACATGGCATCCACCCTATTTCGCGCTGGCGATGTAGCCGGGAACTCGCGTGCGGTGTTCGATGAACGCCATCACGCGGTTGGCGGAAAACGCACAGATCAGGTAAAGCAGCGTGACCACGATCATTGGCTCGAACTCAAGCCCTGCATCTTCTTGCATCTGCTTGGCCTGGAAGGTGAGTTCCAGCACGCCGATGGCGAATGCCACTGACGAATTCTTGAACGTATTCATGAACTCCGAGGTCAGCGGTGGAATGATGATCCGAAATGCCATCGGCAATATGACGTGACGGTAAGTCTGTGGGAGCGTGAAGCCAAGCGCGAGGCCTGCGTTCGTCTGTCCGAGCGAAAGGCTCTGGATTCCTGCCCGCACTTGTTCTGCGATGCGTGCCGAGGTGAAGAAGCCGAGGCCGAAAGCTGCCGTCAGGAATTCCTTGGCTGGCATGTCCTGCTTGATCCAGAGTCCGAGCTCTTGCGGCACCAGTTCCGGTACGACGAAGAACCACAGGAACAACTGCACGAGGATCGGGATGTTCCGGTAGAACTCGACCCAGCAATTGGCCAAGAAGGCGAGCCATCTGATCGGCGAGGTACGCAGGGTGCCGACGATGGCGCCGACGACAAGTGCAATGGCCCAGGCGGACAGTGCTACGGCGAGCGTCCAGGCAAGGCCGGAGATCATCCAGTCGAGATAGGTTTCATCGCCCGACTGCACCTGGGTAAGGAAGATGCTCCAGTTCCACTGGTAGTTCATGGCGGCTCCACCGGAGTTGGCCAGGCTTTTGGTGAGTGCACGTGTTCGGCAGGCGAAGCGAATCTGGTGCAGGAGCGCTTCGTCGGTGGCGTCGTGCAGGCTGCCCGTGTGCTCCGTTCAAGGGGGTTGCGCGATTGTGAGACGCCGGCGACTGGTTTCCCTACCGCTGGCGTCCTGGTTGCTAGGCGCTCATTGCTTGTTGTATTGCTCAGCCGGCAGGTCGTTCGGATCGGTGATCGCTTTCTTCAGCGCATCACTCATCGGAAAGTTGAGGTTCACGCCACGGGGTGGGATTGGGTTGACGAACCATTTGTCATAGAGCCTAGAGATGTCGCCGCGTTTTGCGAGGTCACGTACCGTCTGGTGGACCATGCCTTTGAACTGCGGATCGTCTTTGCGGAACATGATCGCAATCGGCTCAATCGAGAGCGGTTCCCCAACGATCGCATAGTCCTGCGGTGATTTCGCGCTGACGATCAGGCCCAGAAGCAGGTTGTCGTCCATGACGAAGGCGGATGCACGATCGGTTTCGAGGAGCAGGAAGGAGTCGGCGTGGTCCTTGCCGTAGACCTCCTTGAAGTCGAGGTTCTTGCTCTTCTCGTTGGCGCGCAGTAGCGCGACGCTCGTGGTGCCTGTGGTTGTGGCGACGGTTTTTCCGCCGAGCTGTGTGAGGCTGGAGATGCCGGAGGATTTCTTGACCGCCATGCGTACCTGCGTGATGTACGTAGTGGGGGCGAAGGCAACCTGGTTTTGTCGCGAGAGATTATTCGTGGTTGATCCGCATTCCAGGTCGACCGTGCCATTGGTGACAAGGCTGATCCGGTTCTGTGAGGTCACGGGCTGGTAGTTCACCTTGAGCTTGGGCAGTTTCAGCTTTGCCTTGATCTCGTCGATGATGCGATGGCATATGTCGATGTGGTAACCAATCGGTTTCTGGCTTGCGTCCAGATAGGACAACGGGAAGGACGATTCCCGGATGCCCATGGTGACTGTCCCGCTGTCCTTGATCTTTTTCAGGGTGCCGGATAGTTCCTGCGCCAGTACAGGCGTACTCGCGACAGCAGTGGCAATACAGGTGGCGATCAGGTGGCGGATCTTCATCAGTCTTGCTCCTATTGCTCGATTTTCGCTGGAATCGGCCGCAGGAAACTGCGGGGGGACTTGTTCTTGTTCCGCTTGTTTGGCTGGCTCAGGTTTGCTCCCGGGTGCCAAGCCGCGAAATTCATTCTAGTCTGCGATCGGGGCAGCATTGAAGGGCGACGGTGCCCGCTGGCGCGATTGGAGTGCCGGCTTGACGATGACTGTCATCGCATCGATTGTCCGGTTACTAGCTCTTGACACGCACACGCGGGTTGGCGCGAAGGGCCTTGAGTGGAAACAGCCAGTCGACATCGCAAAAGATAACGGCATCGTCGCCATGGCAACAATGCCGTTGTGAGTAAAAAGTGACTGCCCAGACGGATTCAGCCGCAGCGAATGCTTTCGCGAAATGGACTGAGCTCGATTTCGGTGAGCGTTTCGCGCGCAAGCAGCGTCTGCGCTCCGTCTTCGAGCAGATCGTGATTGGCTTCGAGGATGCGTTGCGTGTGTTCGAAGGCATCGCTTACCAGCGTACGGACTGCTTCATCGATCTTCCGTGCGGTGTCTTCTGAATACTCGCGACGTGGTGGTGGAGCGCCTTGTGGGCCAAGGAAACTCTGGGGCTCACTTTCATAGACTACTTGACCGAGGGTTTCATCCATCCCGAACCGTGTGACGATTGAGCGTGCAATGGAACTGACCTTCTGAAGATCGTCGGCTGCGCCGGTCGAATAGTGGCCGAAGCGGAGGAGTTCTGCGGCACGTCCGCCAAGCAAAACTGCCATGCGGTTTTCCAGTTCGTTTCGTGTCATCAGGAAGCGGTCCTCGGTTGGGCGTTGGATGGTGTAGCCCAGGGCGCCTATGCCGCGCGGGATGATGCTGATCTTGTGCACCGCGTCGGAACCCGGCAGGGCCATTGCGACAAGTGCGTGCCCCATTTCGTGGTACGCGACGACTTCGCGCTCATGTGGATTGAGTACGCGGTTCTTCTTCTCCAGTCCTGCGACGAGACGCTCGATCGCCTGCGTGAAATCATCAAGTGAAACGGCCTCTGCGCGTCGGCGTGTGGCAATCAGCGCGGCTTCATTGCAGAGATTCGCGAGATCCGCACCTGAAAAACCTGCGGTGAGGTCCGCAATTTTTTCGGGATCAAAGTTGGGCGTGAGCCGGATCTTTTTCATGTGCACCGCGAGAATCTGTAGGCGTCCGCGGCGATCGGGTCGATCGACGAGTACCTGTCGATCGAAGCGGCCTGCACGCAGCAGCGCGGGATCGAGCACTTCCGGGCGATTGGTCGCCGCGAGCAGAACGACACCGGTGGTGGGGTCGAAGCCGTCGAGTTCCACAAGCAGCTGGTTCAGAGTCTGCTCCTTTTCGTCGTGACCGCCGAGACCAAACGCACCGCGGGCACGGCCCAGCGCATCGAGTTCATCAATGAAGATGATCGCTGGCGCCTTCTGGCGTGCCTGCTCGAAAAGGTCACGCACGCGGGCTGCGCCGACGCCAACGAACATTTCCACGAACTCGGAACCAGAGATCGAGAAGAAGGGCACGCTGGCTTCTCCTGCTACCGCACGTGCGATCAGCGTCTTGCCTGTACCGGGCGGGCCCACGAGCAGCACGCCCTTGGGAATGTGCGCACCGAGCCTGCCGTAGCCGACCGGATCCTTGAGGAAGTTCACAATTTCCAGGAGTTCTTCCTTGGCCTCGTCGACACCTGCCACATCATCGAAGGTCACGCCAGTTTTCGTCTCGACATAGACCTTGGCCTTGCTCTTTCCGATGGCCATGAATCCGCCGCCAATCCCGCCCTGGCCCATGCGGCGCAGCGCGAACATCCAGATGGCGACAAAAATGACCGCTGGCAGGACCCACGAGAGCAGATCGCGGAGGAATGTGTTTTCGACGATGCGGGTGTATTTCACTTCATATCGCGACAATTCATCGGCCAGATCCTCTTCCACGCGGTTGGTGACGAACCGGGTGCGGCCGTCCTTGAGCGGTGTCTTCAGCGTGCCGCTGATTACGTTGTCGGTGATTGTGACTTCGGTGATCTGATCCTGCTTGAGCAGTTGCCGGAACTCGCTGTAGGGCAGCGGCTCGACCGTCGAGTACTGGGTCCAGACGTTATGCAGGGTGACGACTGCGAGCAGTGCGAAGAGCACATACCAAAGATTGAACTGCGTGCGTTTTTCCATCGGATTTCCTCGCGGGGAATTCTGCGAGCAGGGCTGCGGCAACAGGTGCTGCGGCTGGATTTTGTCTTTCACAGAAAATCGGGACGATCTCCTTTCATGCAAGTGTTCGAGGCCGATTGCATTCAGCGTCCTGCCTGCGGGATGACGGTCCTTGTCCCGGCAGCATCGTCCGCCGTTCAGGCAGGTACCTTGTCCGACAAGGCCTTACGCCTCCCATGACGACGCATCGACTCGATATGAACGCAAGGGTCCGATTAGCGCCATCATCCAGCTCAAGAATGCGTGCACGGATCCAAACACGCAGGGGCAATTTCCTCGGAGCGAGTTACTGCCCGCGATTCGCGGGGTTTGGGGCGATGGCCCGGGGCAGTCTGTCGGCGTTTTTTACTTTGTGCGACAAAGGTGCGAGCGCTGTATTGATAAGCAATTGAATGGTTGGAGAAATCTTGTTCAGGAATGGAGCTTGCTATCTATGCCACAGATAAGCCTGCCGAACATCGCCCAATGATGTAACCCGCTCGCTGCAGTGAGCAAGAGCCAAGAGGCCTGCCGCCGATCCGTCTCCCAGTCGCTCTCTGGTGCGGCGTTTGCGGCGCCGGGAGGGTCTCGTCACAGGAATGGTCGAGGCCTTGCACCAAGAAGTTCCAGCGAACTGCTCTGACGTCTTTGGAAACATACATAACACCGCACAAGCGGCGTTCTTTGCGAATTATCGGACGGGCGGCGCCGTTTTAGCGTGCCGCGCGAATTCCTTTACCCGCAGCAAAAGGCAGTCATGTGCGCGCTGCCAAGCTTGCGCAGCATCTTCGGTACGCTCTCTTGCCAGCGCTTCCCGAGCCTGCAGTTCCTCCTCTTTCACCTTTTCCAGTGATTTTGCCAAGCATTCAGCCGCTTGCATGTTCTCGGAGTGGTCTGCCACCGAGGTTGGCATGGTCTGTGCCATGACTGCTGAGGCAGAAGCAAAAAGCAGGCAGGCAATGATCTTTGATGGCATGGTGGTCCTCCGAAGGAAATGCCAATAGCATCTCCGCAGCGGGCCCCTGCGTCAACTCGAAAATGCCGTGCGAATTGGGCACCAATGTAGGAATGGACAAGGGAGCGACCCTTGCGGTCAGGGTAAAATCCGCCTCATGACCTCCCCAGCAGATCCCCGCTTCATTCATCTCCGCGTCCATACCGAATTCTCGATCGAGGACGGTATCGCGCGCGTCGACGACACGATCAAACTCGCCGCAGCCGACGGCATGCCCGCGCTCGGCATTTCCGACCTCGCCAACCTCCATGGCATGGTCAAGCACTACAAGGACTGCCGCGGCGCCGGCATCAAGCCGGTCGTCGGCGTGGACGCGTGGATCACCAATGATGCGGATCGCGAGAAGCCGCAGCGCGTGCTGCTGATCTGCAAGCACCGCGACGGCTACGGCCAGCTCTGCGAACTGCTGACGCGTGCCTTCCTCGAAAACAAGCACCGCGGCCGCGCCGAAATGCGCCGCGAGTGGCTGACGCCCGAATCCGCTTCGGGGCTGATCTGCCTGTCCGGCGCGATGAACGGCGACATTGGCGCAGCCTTCGCCGCCGGCAACACGGAGTCCGCCAAGCGCCTCGCGCAGGACTGGTCCGAACGCTTCCCGGACAGCTTCTACATCGAACTCCAGCGCGCGGGCCACGCCGGCACCGAGCGCTACATCCGCGACGCGCTCGAACTCGCGGGCGAACTCGAACTGCCCGTCGTCGCGACGCACCCGGTGCAGTTCACCAAGCGCGAGGACTTCCGCGCGCACGAAGCGCGCGTCTGCATCGCGCAGGGCTACGTGCTGGCCGACACGCGCCGGCCGAAGAATTTCACCGAGGAGCAGTACTTCAAGACACAGGAAGAGATGGCCGCGCTCTTCCACGACATTCCCGAGGCGCTCGTGAACGCCGTCGAGATCGCGCGCCGCTGCTCGCTGACGATCACGCTGGGCAAGAACTTCCTGCCGCAGTTCCCGACGCCGGACGGCATGAGCCTCGACGACTTCCTCGTCGCCGAAGCGAAGAAGGGGCTGGAAGAGCGCCTGATCGAGCTCTATCCGCACCCCGAGGATCGCGACCGCGAGCGCCCGCGCTACTACGACCGGCTCAAGTTCGAGACCGACACGATCGTCCAGATGGGCTTCCCCGGCTACTTCCTGATCGTGGCGGACTTCATCCAGTGGGGGAAGCACAACGGTGTGCCGGTCGGCCCCGGGCGAGGCTCGGGGGCGGGCTCGCTGGTCGCGTATTCGCTGAAGATCACCGACCTCGACCCGACTGCCTACGCGCTGCTGTTCGAGCGCTTCCTGAACCCGGAACGCGTGTCGATGCCTGACTTCGACATCGACTTCTGCCAGGACAACCGCTACCGCGTCATCGAGTACGTGCGCGAGCGCTACGGCCGCGACGCGGTGAGCCAGATCGCGACCTTCGGCACGATGGCCTCGAAGGCGGTGGTGCGCGACGTCGGCCGCGTGCTGGATCTGCCCTACGGCCTCTGCGATCGCCTCTCGAAGTTGATCCCGGTTGTGCAGAACAAGCCGCTCGGGCTGGAGGAGGCGAAGGAGCAGGAGCCGGGGATCGGCGAGTTGATGGCCGACCCGGGCGACGGCGAATCGATCACCGAACTGTGGGAACTCGCGCTGCCGCTCGAAGGCATGACGCGCGGCGTCGGCATGCATGCGGGCGGCGTGCTGATCGCGCCGGGCAAGCTCACCGATTTCTGTCCGCTCTACATCGCCGACGGCGAAGACGCGGTGCCGGTTTCGCAGTTCGACAAGGACGACGTCGAAGCCGTCGGCCTCGTGAAGTTCGACTTTCTGGGCCTGCGAAACCTCACGATTATCAAGCTCGCGGTCGAGTACATCGAACGCCTGACCGGCGAGAAGATCGATCTCATGTCGCTGGGTTTCACCGACCCGGCGGCCTACCAGATCCTCAAGGACGCGAACACCACCGCGATCTTCCAGGTGGAATCGGACGGCATGAAGAAGCTTCTCAAGAAGCTTGGCCCCGACCGCTTCGAAGACATCATCGCCGTGCTGGCCCTCTACCGCCCGGGCCCGCTTGGCTCGGGCATGGTCGACGACTTCATCCTGCGGAAAAAAGGCCAGCAGGCGATCGACTACTTCCACCCCGACCTGGAACCCTGCCTGTCGCCGACCTACGGCGTCATCGTGTATCAGGAACAGGTGATGCAGATCTCGCAGATCATCGGCGGCTACACGCTCGGTGGCGCGGACATGCTGCGTCGCGCGATGGGCAAGAAGAAGCCCGAGGAGATGGCCAAGCACCGCGAGACGATCGCGGAAGGCGCGAAGAAGCTGGGCTACGACCCGGCGCTTGCCGAACAGCTCTTCGACCTGATGACGAAGTTCGCGGAGTACGGCTTCAACAAGTCGCACACCGCCGCGTATGCCGTTGTCACGTATCACACCGCGTGGCTCAAGGCGCACCACTGCGCGGCCTTCATGGCGGCGACGATGTCGTCCGACATGGACAACACCGACACGGTCAAGATCTTCTTCGAAGACACCGTCGCGAACGGCGTGAAGGTGCTGCCGCCGGATGTGAATGCCTCGTTCTACCGTTTCGAGCCGACCGATGCGAAGACGATCCGCTACGGTCTCGGCGGCGTGAAGGGGGTGGGTGCGCCGGCGGTCGAAGCGATCCTCGCTGCCCGCCGCGAAGGCGGTCAGTTCAAGGATCTCTTCGACTTCTGCACCCGCGTCGATCGTCGCGCGGTCAATCGCCGCGTCGTCGAAGCGCTGATCCGTGCCGGTGCCTTCGACACGCTCGACGACAATCGCGCGCGCCTCATCGCGAGCGTGAGCGTGGCGATGGAATGGGCCGAGCATCAGGCTGCGAATGCCGCGCAGGCGGGCCTCTTC
>JAVBUM010000100.1:0-15712 GCA_031555325.1 Niveibacterium sp.
GAAACTGATAGAGATTCTCGAATTTAAATCTGATCATGAAGTTATTCGGCATAAACTTCGCCAGTTTCGCTTGCATGTCGGCAAGTACATCGGGCGATTGCTTAAGCGTCCCAAAGCGTTTGGTAAGCGACGCATGCTCAACAACAAGGGCTCCCGTCATACGCATGAGTTCTTGCGCAACCAGCGAAATACGGCTCTTCGCTTCCTGAGCGCGCTGGTTGAAAGTCTCCGCATTGCCCGGAAGCGGTTGCATGAGGCACGAGCGTTCGAGTGTCGCGGCAACGAGCTGCGCCTTGAGTTCCGCGTCGCCACCGAACGGCATAAATTGCAGCGCCAGCTCACGCAGACCAGGCAATTTTTCGATTGCCTTGACCTGATCTCTGAGCACGAGCGCGAAAAGCCGCGCCAGACCCTTGCGGTGCGTACGGGCAGCCTCTTCCTCCGTATCAAGCGCCGTGATGCTCACTGAATCTCCATCGTCGTGAAGCGCCGGGAAGCCGATTACCGTACGACCGGCAACCTTCACCTCCAGCAACTCGGGGAGTTCGCCGAAGGTCCAGGCGGTAAAGCCGGACATCGATTCCGCGCCTTCGGCACCATCTGAAGCACGTGCGCCACCCTTGACTGCATCGCGACGCGCGGCCTCCTTGTCTCCTTCCCCGCCTGCGGGCGACGATTGGGGGGAGAGCTTCCCCAAGTCAGCAGCAGGACTTCGACCCGCCCCGGCCTTGCCCTCCCACGCGCGTGGTGAAGAGGCAGGATTGGAAACGGAAGCATCAGCGCCACCGCCCACCTTCAACGCAGCCAGTTGCGCTCCCATCGATCCAGGCACTTGTGCCGCCTTGAACGCTGCTTGCACCTGATCGCGTAACCGCGTGCGCAGTTCCGGCAGATTGCGCGACATGCCGAGCACGCGGCCATGTTCGTCGATCACGCGGAAATTCATGAAACAGTGCGGATTCAGGTTCTCCAGCCGAAAACTCTCCTGCGGCAGCTTGAGTGAAACCTTATCCTCGACAAACTTCTGTAACGCACGCACAAGCCCATCCTCGCGCGAGAACTCGCCGGCATCGATCGCCTCGATGAATGCCTTCACACTCTGCCCGATTGGCTGAAGGCGGTGCCGATGCTTTTGCGGAACGGTCTTGAGAAGCGCCGTCACCTTCTCTTCGAGCAGGCCCGGAACCAGCCATTCGCAGCGTGCGAGCGGCACCTGATTGAGCATCGCGAGCGGTACGGTCAGCGTGACGCCGTCTTCCGGATCGTTTGGCTGGTGCAGGTAGGCAAACCTGAGCTTCTGGCCCAGCACTTCAAAGCTTGCCGGGAACTTGTCGCTCGAAGCGCCCGCCGCCTCGTGACGCATGAGTTGTTCACGCACAAGGAAAAGGCGCTTCCCGTTGCCCTTCTCCGCGCGTTTTCGCCATACCTCGAACGCACGTAGATCCGTAACATCCTCAGGTATCTGTGCATCATAGAAGGCATAGATCAGCTCCTCGTCGACCAGCACGTCCGGCCGTCGCGTCTTGTGTTCGAGCCGCTCGATCTCCGCCATCAGGCGCTGGTTGTGCGTCAGGAACCCCATCTGCTTCAGCGTCGCCTCGTCGACATCGCCCTGGACGAGTCCCTCGCGGATCAAGAGTTCACGACAGCGTTTCGGATCGATGTCCGAATAGCCCACCGCTCGGCGCGGATACAACGTGATGCCATGCAAGACACCGCGTTCCCAAGCCCGCACCGCACCGAAGCGCTTCTCCCAATGCGGCTCGAAGACGCTCCGCTTCATCAGATGCGCACCCACTTCCTCGATCCACTCAGGCTCGACCCTGGCAATGCACCGAGCATAAAGACGCGATGTGTCAATGAGTTCAGCGGCCATCAGCCACTTGCCGGGGTTCTTCTTCAGGTACGAGCCTGGATGCGGCCAGAACTTGATTCCGCGCGCCCCCAGGTAGGAACCAACCGCGGGCCCCGTCGCATCCTCGACCTTGCAGCCAATATGCCCAAGCAAGCCGGTCAGCAGGGCCTTGTGGATCGCTTCATACGGTGCGCGCTCGGCGCTCTCCTTCCAGCCATGCTCGGCACATAACGCGTGAAGTTGACCGTGAATGTCGCGCCATTCGCGCATTCGCATCCAATTGAGAAAATGCGATTTGCACCACGCCCTCTGCTTCGAAGACGACTCATGCTTCCACACCTGGTCGAACACTCGCCACAGATTCCAGAACCAGAGGAATTCGCTCTTCGGCTCGTCCTTCGCATCGGGCGCCAAGCGGAATTTCGCATGCGCCTGATCAGCCGTACCGCTCTGCTCTTGCGGCCGCTCGCGCGGGTCCTGCACCGAAAGGGCCGCCGCGATGACGAGCACCTCGGCCAGCGCACCGCGGTCGCGTGCGGCGAGGATCATTCGGCCGATCTTCGGGTCGAGTGGCAGCTTGGCAAGTTCGCGACCGATAGCCGTGAGTTCGCTGGAATCGTCCGTCGCACCGAGCTCGTTCAGAAGCTGATAGCCGTCCGCGATCATGCGCGGCAATGGCGGCTCGATGAATGGGAATGCTTCGACCACACCAAGCCGCAACGATTTCATCCGCAGGATCACTCCCGCGAGCGAGGAGCGGAGGATCTCAGGATCCGTGTGCGCGGGCCGTCGATTGAAATCCTCTTCGTCATAGAGCCGGATGCAGATGCCATTCTGCACACGGCCGCAACGGCCCGCGCGCTGCTTCGCGGCCGACTGCGCGATCTTCTCGATCTGCAACTGTTCGACCTTATTGCGATGCGAATAGCGATTGACGCGCGCAAGACCCGTGTCGACGACGTAGCGGATACCGGGCACCGTCAGTGATGTCTCAGCAACATTCGTCGACAGCACGACGCGGCGGCCGTTGGATCGCGAGAACACGCGCGCCTGCTCAGCCGCGGTCTGGCGCGCGAAGAGCGGCAGGATCTCTGCGCCTGGCGGGTGGTTCTTGCGCAGCGCCTCGGCGGCCTCGCGGATCTCCCGCTCGCCAGGCAGGAAGACGAGCACATCGCCCGGGCCTTCGCGCTGCAATTCGGAAACCGCATCGCATAAGGCCTCATAGAGATCGCGATTCGGATTCGCGTTGCGCTTCGATTCGGACACCCGCACGCCAGCTCGCAACGCCGGCTTGTCCACCTCATCCTCGTCGACTGGCCTGTAGCGCAGTTCGATCGGATACAGACGCCCAGACACTTCAATGACTGGTGCCGGCTTGCCATCGATCGCGAAGTGGTTGGCGAAACGCTCGGCATCCAGCGTGGCCGACGTGACAATTACTTTGAGGTCCGGTCGCTTCGGCAATAGTTGCCGAAGATAGCCGAGCAGGAAATCAATGTTGAGGCTGCGCTCGTGCGCCTCATCGATGATCAGCGTGTCGTAGGCAGCCAGCAGCGGGTCGCCCTGCGTCTCGGCAAGCAGGATGCCGTCGGTCATCAGCTTGATGTAGCTCTCGCGCTTCGTGTGATCGGTGAAGCGCACCTTGTAGCCAACCAGCGTGCCAAGTTCGCTCTGCAGTTCTTCCGCGATCCGCGCGGCGGTGGCTCGCGCGGCAAGTCGCCGCGGCTGCGTGTGGCCGATCAGCCCGGCCTCGCCCCGACCGAGTTCGAGGCAGATCTTGGGGAGTTGCGTCGTCTTGCCCGAGCCGGTTTCACCACAGACGATCACCACCTGATGCGTGCGGATCGCAGCCGCGATTTCCTCGCGCCGGCCGCTGACCGGCAACTCCTCGGGGAATGTCGGCTTCGGCAACCGTTCACGGCGTGCGGCGCGCTCGGCGATCGATGCCTCGAAGGTAGCCCGCAGCGCTTCTGGCAAATCGACGAGTGCGGCGGCACGGCGAGGCTGCTCGCGCAGTGCACGGCGCAGGCGTGTTCGGTCTTTGGTCAGGACAAGGTCGATCAGTTGCGGGCGAGACATCGGAAATACGGCACAGGACGCGAGAGGTCGCGATTTTACCGCCACGCGACAAGAGACACGGACCAATCTGCCTTGACTATTCGAAGCGCTCTTGTACGTTGATAGCTAGGGTCTGCTCTCACTCCCCTGCAAAAGTTGGAATGAGAACAGGCCCTCACCTTGCATCGGCCCTGTGCCGGGCACTCCAGACGGAATCGACCCGGCCGCCCGAGACAGACTCCGGATGCGAATCGCAGTTGAAGGAGAGGTACCCACCGCAACTTTCGGGCGTCGAGCGTTTTTGTCGCTGGCGACGTCACCTTCGTGGAGTGAATCGCATGAAGCTCGGAACGATGTTCACGGCACTCACTGCTGCCGCATCCATGCTGGCCTGGCACTCGGCCGGCGCGCACGAAGTGGTCTATACGGCAAACCTGCTGGGTTTGAGCGAGAGCCCGCCCGTGGCGACGACAGGCAACGGCGTCGGAATGGTCACGGTTGACTTTGACCTTGTCACAATGCGTGTCCAGATGTCGTTTGCCGATCTCCTTGGCCAGACGACCGCAGCGCATATCCACTGCTGCACGACTGATCCGTTCTCCGGCAACGTTGGCGTGGCCACGCAGTTGCCGTCGTTCACGGGCTTCCCACTCGGCATATCCGCCGGCACATACGATCAAACCTTCGACATGTCACTCGCATCAAGTTACAACCCTGCCTTCATCACCGCCAATGGTGGCACAGTGAGCACCGCATTCAGCGCACTGGCTGCGGGCCTGGACTCTGGACGCGGGTACCTGAACATTCATACCAGCTTCGCGCCCGGCGGTGAAATACGCGCCCTGCTGGCCCCGGTGCCGGAACCCGAAACCTGGGCGATGCTGGCGGCGGGACTGGCCATGCTCGCACCAGCCATGCGGCGCTCGCAGCGTCAACCCACGTAGACGAACATGGCGGCGGCAGGGTCTCTCGCCCGCGCCGCCTTGCCGGACACATTGGAGCCTCCTCTTTTGCCAGCGGCTTCATTGCGAAAAGCACACGCCCCAGGCATCAGTGTCCGATCAGCGACTTGAGGCCTTCAAGCTGGTTGCCATTGACTGTTTCAAGCGCGCTGAAGCCCAGTTCGTCGAGGATCGACCTGCCGCTCGGATCATCCTTCATACCGACAAGCACCTGCTGCACGTTCTCGATCTTGTCGGCCCACTCCGGACCCACCATGAAACAATGGAATGCGGAGCCAGCCTTGGTTTCGGCACGTACCTGCAACCCACTACGTGTAGAAACGCTAAGTCCGTTCCAGGTTTCGTTGAAGACGAACGCAAGCTGCGCCGTGCCAGCGAGCACTGCCTTTACAGCGTTCATGTGGTTACCGCAGAAATCAAACTCCACGTCTCCCGGGGCGAGCCCCACTTCCGGCAGCAATGTGAGGCCAAGCGGATGCGTGATGATCTTGTCGCTCGCGCTTGCAAGCTTCAGCGGACGCGCCGCGGAAGCGAGCGCAAAGCCGACCTTGGCAACCAGCAGTGTTTCGTCATTGACACCAACAGGGCGCGCAACGGGCACGTAGCCTTGCTCGGCATAGCACAACGCACTGTACGGATTGGCGTAAACGACGTGATGCGGCGTGGCCAGCACAAAAGCGCGCTCTTCATCCACGTTGTCCTGGGGCCGAAAGCGCATGCGCACCCAGAGCCTGCGTTGCAGGTAGGTATTAAGCGTGAACCAGCCCACCTGATTCTTGGCGGTGTCATGCGGGCAAACGCTGAAATTGTTGACTGACATTGTTGAACCTTTCGTCTTGAATCAAGGAGCCCTTGGCCCTGCATGCACGCCGAGAAATCCAATCTGGATGGCCTGATACGTTCAGGCTCGGACATGCAGGCACGAGGAGTCAGAGAATCTGCTTGATCCCTGCAGCGGCCCGCTTGACGTCGAGAAAGATCAAACCCAGACGCGCCTGTGGCTTGGCGATAACCGACAGCACCGCTTCCGAGCCTGCGCTGGTCATCAGCACATAACCCTGTTCGCCCTTGACAAGAACCTGCTCCAAATCACCACGCGTAAGTTCCTTGGAGATGCGGCCACCCAGCGACAGCATCGCGGCACTCATTGCACCAACGCGATCTTCATCGAGACCGGCCGGAAGCAGCGAGGCCATCATGAGACCATCGGTCGAGATGACAGCAGAGGCTTCGATGTCAGCGGAACTCCCGTTCAGTTCGCTGAGAATCGAGGTAAACATGTCTTGGCGCATCAATAGCTCCTTCAGATTTTCCAAATATGCGGGAAGCATCCGGTGCGTCGCCGCACAAAGGACTGCAGACCCATTTCTGGTTGCGCGGCGCAGGGAGGCCGCGCGGTCCGCTCAGCCTTCCTGACTGTAGCGGTAGCTCAGTACCCAGACCAGATCGCGGAACGCGCGCTGGTTCAGGTAAGGGACGTCGGCGATGGCGAGGCTGAATTCAGTCACGCCGATTCGCAGTGGCCAGAAGCCAATACGGCTGCCGCCCGCTGCGTCGATCAGTCCCCAGGCCTCGGCGCCCAAACCGAGGTTGTGGTTAATAAGAAAACGGTGCCGCGCATGCAACGCCGCCACGTCGGCACCCAGTGCCGATACTTCTTCTGCCGTCTCGTGGGTAAAGCCCGCATTGGCGATATACAGACCCTGCCTGTCAGCCAGCAGCGCACGCCCGCTGCCAGAGAGCGCGCGCAACAAGGGGGGCAGGACGTCCTCAAGCGCACCAACCGGTGCGAGCACGGGTCCCACGACGGCTTCAACGAATCCGGCCTTGGCAAGACCATGCAGCAGATCGAGCACGCCCTCCCGTTTAAGTGCGAGCACATCCGCCCACCGCCCCACTTCTTCGGGTTTCGCACACATGGCCTCCCGAACTTCCATCAGCAGGAAGAGCAGCCGCCGGACACGATCCGGCTGCTCGGTGCACGCCACGTGATAGGCCCCCGACGGCGTCGGCAGCAGGCATTCCCGCGACTTCAGGTTGAGGCGATAGGGCATGATCGGGATGGTCAGCCGGCCAGTTCGGGATCCAGCTGGTAGAGCAACGCCTGCACCATCATCAGCACGTTTTCACGAATGCGCGCGTCGACCTCGAACACCGGGCACGACTCAAGCCCGAGCATCGCAAGTGACTGGCGATAGGTGTGCAGCGTCGGACTGGGAAAAGCATCGGTCCGGGTAACGCCGACCACGAGCCCGGTTTTCTCGATGAAGGTGCGGAACGACTCGACAAAGAACTTCAGTTCGTTGAATGGCGACGGACGACTGTTGTCGAGCAAGAGGATGAGCCCGAGACCGCCTTCGGTCAGGATGTCCCACATGAAATCAAAGCGCTCCTGGCCGGGCGTGCCATAGACGTGCAACCGGTCGCCGCCTTCAAGGTTGACCACACCATAGTCGAACGCAACGGTCGTCGTGTCCTTGCGTAGCTTCGTCATGTCGGAAGCATCGGCCTCGGTCGTCAGCAAGTTGCCGTGGCAAAGCGCAGCCACGGCTGTCGTCTTCCCGACGCCAACAGGACCTGTGAATATGAGTTTGTGCTGCACCACCGTTTCCTCCGAACCGATTTTTCCGTCGCCGCATCGATGACATCAGGCGGCTTCTCCGGCTCTCCAGACTTTGGCCAGCAAGCGCTGCAGGAAGCCCCGGTTCGATGCGCCCGGGATTTTCTCACCCCGGCGCTTCTTTGTCCCCTGCACACGACTAGCAGTCGCCGCAGCCGCGTTATCCACACTAGCCTCGAACAGTCCAAGCGTGTCGCATATGACAAAAAAGGCGAAGACGTGGCGCTGCTGGAGTCCGGTGCGTCGTACTGTTTCGATGAGCGAACACGGCGACTGCATCCAGATCGCAGCAATCTGCATCGCCCCCAGTGTGCGCGGCAAATGCGGCAAGTTCGGCCAGTAACGAAGGCGTAACGGTGCATTCAGGTCGGTGCCGGCCGGCAGATGCCCGCGAGCACACCACAATCCGATCTGGGCAAGGATGAATTCCGCACGCCGCGTACGATGGCTGGCAATCAGGTGTTGCGTCTGCGAAAAATCGGCTTGGCCGTAGACCTTCTCGACGCGCCCCTGGATCTGCATGCCTCTTGGCGGCGCGGCAAGCCTGCGGACTTCCGGGTTCGCATAGAGCGGAGCCAGGCACAACCCTTGCAACGCCTGTTCATCGAATGCGCCACCCCAGCGGTTATGCACAAGATCCACGACAAGAGCATTGCCGTTGATCTGCAATTCGATGATCCCAGGACCATCCCCGAGGCCGCGGATAGCGCTTTTCAGGTGATGGCTCAGGTAACCCTCCGCATTGAAGTACAGCGACTGCACATGCTCGGGATTCGAGAAATCGATGTCACGCAGGTAGCCGCCACGGTAGTCGAGTTCCCCCAGGCCGGACTCCATTCGGGTGGCAGCAGTAGCGATTCCCTGCAAACCTGCGCCAGGATCAAACTGCACGGGCACCGCATCTCCGCCATGCGCGGGCACAGCAATCTGTGCCAACCGCAGGCGATCGGCCGCGCGTTTGAGCGCGTCAAGGAATGCGCGTGGCGACAGTGGATTGGTGAGGCATTCAGCGTCCGGGATATCGTCGCGCTCACGTGTGGCCAGGATGACCACCGGGCACGAGCGCTCGGCACGGATGCGGCTGACCGAGCCAAGAACATTGGGCATGTCGCCGTTGACGATCAGAATCTCTACGCTACCCATCGGAGCAAACACAAATGCGTAACCGGGCTCCTGGAAGCGCTCCAGCACCGCCCTGAGCATCCCTTGCGTGCGGTCCGAAAAACCGATCGCGAAGAGGGAAAAACGCTGCGCCTGCACACTCGCCTGCCCATTCATGCCTCCCCCTCCCGGCCGAGCAGTGCCGCCCAAGCGATCGCCCGTTCGCGGTGGCTGTTCTGCAACGCGGCCCCCAAAGCCCGCGCCCTTTCTTCTCCGTTTTCCAGATATCGGTAGAGCCGAGCCAGTTCGGGCGCAGCCTCGTCCCACATGTGCTCACCCACTCCCGGCAACCATGCCTCGAATAGCGCGCATGCATCTTCGAGCCTGCCACTATCGATCAGATCGAGCGCCGTCTCGTAAGCGATCCTGTCCGCGTTGACGGGCGACGCATCGGTAACCTTTGGCGCCTCAAAAGACTCCACCCAATCGGTGCGACCGCTGTTGCCACGCTTGAGCCTGCAGCGAAACGGTAGCGGTACATTCGCGTTGATTCCGTTCGCATGGGCGCGTTCAAGCAGCTCGCGTGAACTCGACGACAGATCCGTCCCCCAATTCCACAGCGCGCGAGCACGCAACCCCGCGCCCTTCCCATCCAGTGCGATGAACAGATCAGCAAGCGCTTCTGCCAGCGGCATTTCTCTTTCAAGTGCTGCGGCCAGCCGGATCCGCCTCACATGCGCCATGAGATCCCCCGGCCGGCGCGCGACCGCATGGGCAAGGTGATCGAGCAAGGCTCCGCTGCGTTGCGGCTCGGGGTAGTCAAGCCCACCCGCCGCTGGCGTACAGAAACTGGCATCGATTGATAGCTCCGCCAGGAGCGCTTGCGCATCCGTCAAAATGGAGTTCCGGTCAGATTGATTTGCTGCTTGGAGCTGAACAGGTGCGCCACCACCCAGCTCAATGAGGCGAATCCAGAATCCCTGCATGCCAGGAAACGCCGTCGGGAATTGCACGATGGCCAATAAGGGAACGACCGCCTTACCTAAAACATAAGTGGCTGGCACGCCGTAGCGTGAAGCAGGGCACGGATTCGGCGATGGGCGGCTGGTCGGCCGCCAAGGCGGTCCACGCGACGCAACGTACCATGTTTGCCCCGAGCCTGGAAACGACCATGACGGACTGGGCAGCGTTCCGACTTGAAGGGCGCCGCAATGCGTTTGAAGGGCGACACAGGGACTGGAACCGCCCCCCGCAACCACCGTCGATCGTCCCCTCGGGATCGATACTTCAGTCGGATAAGCGCGGCGTCATCCCACGGGCAGCATGAACGGCGGAACCACTCGTCCGAGCAGGTGACATGCCCAGCTCCGCCTACGAGCAAGCTGCACGTCGCAAGAACAAAAAAAGCCGGGCACAAAGCCCGGCCTTGGAAGAGCGGACGGAGGACGACACTCCCTCCGCTAGGGTACTGCGGTACATCCGCCCCCCGCCGGGAGCAGATGTCGCCAATCAGGCGCGGCCGTACAGCGTGACGACGCAGGCGCCGCCAAGGCCGAGGTTGTGCTGCAGCGCAACATTCACACCTTCAACCTGACGCTTGTCTGCCGTGCCGCGCAGCTGGTTGACCAGCTCGAAACACTGGGCAAGGCCCGTGGCGCCGAGCGGGTGGCCCTTCGAGAGCAGACCGCCGGACGGATTGGTCACGACTTGGCCGCCGTAGGTGTTATTACCGTCGAGCACGAACTTCTCGCCACCACCCACCGGGCAGAAGCCCAGCGATTCGTAGGTCAGCAGTTCGTTGTGCGCGAAGCAGTCATGCATTTCGGCCACACGGATATCCTTCGGATCGACACCGGCCTTCTCGTAGACTTCCTTGCCGGCGCGCAGGGCCATGTCAAAACCGACGACCTCGATCATCGACTTCGCCTCATAGGCAACCGGGCGGTCCGTCGTCATCGACTGCGCGAGGATCACGATGTCGGTGCGCAGGCCATGCTTCTTCGCGAAGGCTTCCGAGCAAATGACCGCCGCAGCCGCGCCGCAGGTCGGCGGGCAAGCCATCGTGCGCGTCATCACGCCGGGCCACATCACCTGGTCGTTCATGACGTCCTCAGTGGTCATGACCTTGCGGAACATCGCGAGCGGGTTGTTGGCGGCGTGACGGCTGGCCTTGGCGCGAATCGCGGCGAACGTGCTCATCTTGGTGCCGTACTTCTGCATGTGCTCACGACCTGCGCCACCAAACATGATCAGCGCGGGCGGCACTTCACTAGCGTCGGCCGTCAGTTCATCGATCACGCCCTGCGTCATGTGGGTGGTCGCGCGCGGGCGGTCCGTCCACTTGCCCAGCAGCGGGCCCGGCTGCATGAATTCGAAGCCGAAGGCCAGTGCGCAATCCACTGCGCCGCTTTCCACGGCCTGACGGGCGAGGAACAGTGCGGAAGAACCCGTGGCGCAGTTGTTGTTCACGTTGAAGACCGGGATACCGCTCATGCCGACTTCATACATTGCAGCCTGGCCGCAGGTGGAGTCACCGTACACGTAGCCGGCAAATGCCTGCTGGATGTGCTTGAAATCGAGGCCGGCGTCCTGCAGCGCGAGGCGGATAGCCTGCGAGCCCATCTCGATGTAGCTGCCGCTGGTACCCGGCTTGACAAACGGAATCATGCCGACGCCGGCAACATAAGGCTTCTGGGACATCGTTATTTCTCCTGTTTCATTGCATTGAATTGCTGCTGAGGGGTAATCGCTTGCGCTCGCGCGGTCATGCGATGCCGCGGTTCTGGCCTTCCCAGAAAGACTGGCGCAGTTCGTTCTTCTGGATCTTGCCGACGCTCGTCATTGGCAGCGCCTGGCGGAATTCGACGCTACGCGGGCACTTGTAGTGGGCGATCAAGGCGCGGCAATGGCTGATGATGTCTTCCGAGGTTGCTTGAGCCCCATCCTTGAGGATGATGACGGCATGCACGGTTTCGCCCCACTTCGGATGGGGGATGCCGATCACCGCGCATTGGACGACCGCCGGATGGCTCGCGATGGCCTTCTCCACTTCTGCGGAATAGATGTTCTCGCCACCCGAGACGATCATGTCCTTGATACGGTCGCGCACATAGAGGAAGCCGTCCTTATCCATGAAGCCGCCGTCGCCCGTATGCATCCAGCCATTGCGGACCGCCTTGGCGGTTTCTTCAGGCTTCTTCCAGTACCCGAGCATGACGTTCGGACCACGCACGACAATTTCACCGGAATCACCCCGCGGCACTTCATTGTCGTTCTCGTCAACGACCTTGACTTCGACGCAAATGCCCGGCAGGCCAGCCGAATACATCTTCCCGTTCCGCTGGTACTCGGGTGCGTGGTATTCAAAGGAGAGCGTCGTAGCGACTGGGGACAGCTCCGTCATGCCGTAACCCTGCGCAAAACCTGCGGACGTAAATACCGAACGCGCACGATCGAGGAGCGTCGGAGACATCGGCGATGCGCCATAGCCGACGCGCTGGAGCGCCGACATATCAAGTTCCATGATTTCCGGATGGGCTTCCCGATAGTCGAGCAACATCTGGATCATCGTGGGAGCGAGGAGAATCTCGTTGACCTTGTCGTGCGCAATGGCCTCTAGCACCGCTTTCGGCGTGAACGACTGCAGGACGACGTGCGTGCCACCACTCATCAGCAGCGCGACGATGGCCGCGAAATCGGCCAGATGGAACATCGGCATCGAGTGCAGGAAGCGGGCATGCTCGCCGCCGCGCCCCTGGATCAGCGTGTTCATCGCCGAGAACGCAACGTTCGTGTGGCTCAGCATCACGCCTTTGGGGAAGCCTGTCGTGCCGCCCGTGTAGAAGATGCCAAGCAACGCGTCGCCGCTGCGGCGAACATCCTCGACCGGCTCGCTCTGTGCGACCAGATCTTCATAGCTGAGCATGCCTTCAGGCGTCTCACCGTCGCCCGCGTAGATCAGTGTGCGGATGGTCTTCGACTCCGCGCGGATCTGCTCAGCCATCGGCTTGTGATGATCGTCGACGATCAGCACTTCGGTTTCGGAATCGTCCAGCGAATAGACGATCTCCGCCACGCTCCAGCGGAAGTTCACCGGGTTCACCACCGCATCAGCCCAAGGCACGGCGAGGTAGGACTCGATGTAACGAAGCGAGTTGAGCGACAGCATGGCGACGCGATCGCCACTTTTCACGCCCAGCTTCTTGAGCGCGCCCGCCAACCGTGCGACACGGTCGCCGAGCTCGCCGAAAGTAATGGCGCGCCCCTGGAACAGAATCGCGGTGGCCTTGGGACGCCGCTGCAATTGACGATGCAAACCCTGCGTGATGTACATCTTTGACTCCCCCGTTTAGCTGATGACCGTGCCCTGCCCCGGCGCCCTTTCCGGGGCGGCGCTCTGCGGCGCTCGCGTGGCACGTGTCCGGTTAATTGGTGTTTTCGATGACTGCCTGTGGTGCTCCGTGCATCTCAGCCTTTTTCGCAGGCGCTGCATTGCCATAATGCGCACCGACGTGACAGCTGCTGGCATAGGGCGGCAGTGGCGGTGGGGCACTCGGATCGGTCACCATACGAATGCGTTGGGCATCGCGCTTGAGCTCGAACGTGCCCTGATAGAGCGTGGTCGCCATCGGAACGAGCAGATCGGTCAGATGCGTGCAGCCCTTCAAGCCACCCAGGCGTGCGGAAACCTCCTTGCGGAAGCCGGGACCGATCTTCAACCCAAGCAACCTGTCGTATGCAGGTTCGATATCGCGGCAGAACTGTGTAGGTGACGCCTCGATCCGAGCCCTCACCTCACGAATCACGAAATCCTGATCCACGGTCATATCGAGATGGATTTCGTGGAAAGGTTCGTGTGCCTGTACCGTCCTGCTGGACAAGGTGACCACATGGGGCTTGACGTCCTCCATGCAGCCCTCGATGTCGATCAGCCCGTCGTCACGCAAGTAGGCGACGCACCGCACTTCACGCGTATGCAGTTCACACCGCCCAATCGTTCCGGTTGTCTCGCTCATACCTCTCGCCCTCTGCGGGTTAAGGGGCAAGCGCTCGCCCGCCCCTTCAACTCGATTACCTCGCAGGCTTAGAGCGAGCGCGCGACGACTTCGCGCTGGATTTCGTTCGAACCGCCGTAGATCCGCGCCACGCGCGCATCCGCCCACATGCGGCCGATCGGGTACTCGTTCATGTAGCCGTAGCCACCGAAGAGCTGCAGGCACTTGTCGAGCACTTCACCCATGCGCTCGGTCAGCCAGAACTTGCCCATCGAAGCGAGCGTCGTGTTGAGCGAACCGTCGATCCAGCGTTCGATGATCAGGTCGGCGTAGGTGCGCGAAGCCAGCGTCGTGGCCTTCACGTCGGCGAGCACGAAGCGGCTGTTCTGGAAGTCGATGACCGGCTTGCCGAAGACCTTGCGCTCCTTCGTGTATTCGATCGTCAGGCGCAACGCACGTTCCATGACTGCGACGGCGCCAACGCCGATCTGCGCACGCTCGTACGGCAGTTGGCTCATCAGCGTGTAGAAGCCACGACCTTCGACCTCGCCGAGCAGGCATTCAGCTGGCACTTCGACGTCGTCGAAGAACATCTCGGACGTGTCCTGCGCATGCATGCCGACCTTCGACAGCAACTTGCCGCGGCGGAAGCCCGGGGTCTTGGTGTCGACCATGAACAGCGAGGTGCCTTTGGCGCCCGCTTCCGGATCGGTCTTTGCGACAACCAGCACCATGTCGCAGGTCTGACCGTTCGAAATGAATGTCTTGGCGCCGTTGATGACGTAGCGGTCGCCCTTCTTTACGGCACGTGTGCGCACCGATTGCAGGTCGGAACCCGCACCCGGCTCGGTCATCGCGATCGCGCAGATGATTTCGCCAGAGCCAATCTTCGGCAGCCAGTGCTTCTTCTGCGCTTCGGTGCCGGAGTCGAGGATGTAATGCGCAACGATGTGCGAGAGGCCCGTGCCCAGCCCGCCACCATTGGCCGCCATGTGCTGCACCACGCTGACGTAGTGGCCGATATTGCCGCCCGCGCCGCCGTACTCCTCGGAAACGTCCGGCAGGATCAGGCCCAGTTCGCCAGCCATGCGCCAAGCGGAACGATCAGCATAGTGCTGCTCGCGCCACTTGAGCTCGTTCGGCTCCACGTATTCCTTGGCGAAGCGCCGGACCATGTCGTCGAACTGCTCGAGATCTTCAGTCAGCCAGGGTGAGCGGTAGTTTTCCAGCATCGCATGTGCCTCTTTGTTCTGCTAATTGCTATCGGTACGGTGGACAGCATTCGTCCGCCGCGCGGACGGCGGACGAATGCCTTGCGTGGCGTACTTCTTAGAAGTTGCCGCCAGGGCCGCCGCCGCAGTAGATCACCTGACCGGAGATGTAGTCCGATTCCGGCAGGCAGAACAGCACGATGGCGCCGGCGGCTTCCTTGGCCTTGCCCGGACGGCCCAGCGGGATGCCCGACTTGGCGCGCTCGACGAGTGCCTGGCTGATGCCGACCTTGATCTCACGGCCTTCGATGCTGACGGTCTTGCTGTCTTCACCAGCGAACGGCTCGGTCAGGCGCGTCTCGATGTGGCCCATGGCGACGGCATTGACGTTGACCTTCAGGCGGCCCCACTCCTTGGCGAGCGTCTTGGTCAGGCCAAGCTGGCCGGCCTTGGCGGCCGAGTAGTTCGACTGGCCGACGTTGCCGCCAGCGGCGCCCGACGACACGGTAACGATCTTGCGGAACACTTCGCGGCCTTCGGCGGCTTCCTTCTTCGCAGCGGCCGAGATCACCGGCTGGGCGGCGCGCAGGATGCGGAACGGCGCGGTCAGGTGGCAATCGACGATGGCGTACCACTGCTCGTCGGTCATCTTCTGGATGACGTTGTCCCAGGTGAAGCCGGCGTTGTTGACGATGATGTCGATGGCGCCATAGTTCTCGACGGCCGTCTTGACGAAGCGGTCGGCGAAATCGGGGGCGGTCACGCTGCCGACGCAGGCCACGGCTTCACCGCCGGCGGCCTTGATTGCGGCGACGGCTTCTTCTGCCGGCTCGCGGTCCAGATCGTTGACCACAACCTTGGCGCCGAAGGCCGCCAGTTGCAGACAGACTTCAAGACCGATACCGCGGCCA
>JAVBUM010000006.1:0-41472 GCA_031555325.1 Niveibacterium sp.
TGACGGCTATGTGGCCGACAAGCGCGTGATGGACGGTGGCAAGGGACTTGTGGACGCCAAGGGCGAGAAGAAGGGTGACGAGTGGAGCGTGGTGTTCACCCGCAAGCTCACTGGCGGCGAAGGTGACGTCGCGCTGGCCAGTGGCAAGACGTACAACTTCGGTTTTGCGATCCACGACGACTACACCGCCGGTCGCTTCCACCATGTGTCGCTCGGCTACAAGCTGGGCATCGACACCAAGGGTGACGTGACTGCCAACAAGCAGTAACCAAGGAAAAAGGATGTCTGGCCGCCACATCCTCTTCGCGGCTTGCCTGCTCGGGCTGGGTGTTCTACCCGGCCCGCAGGTCTTTGCCGCCGAACCGGCGGCTACCGTTGAAATTCGCGACTACAAGTTCAACCCCAGTACCGTGACGGTCAAAGTCGGCAGCGTGGTTCGCTGGTTCAATGCCGAGACTCGCACGTCGCACTCGGTGCAGTTTCGGGGTGCTGGCTTCCAATCGGAGCGGCTGATGCCCGACGAAAGCTGGGAGCACCGCTTCGATGCGCCGGGGAATTACCCGTACGAATGCGATCCACACACTGAAATGAAAGGTGAGATCGTCGTCACGGAATGAAAAGAGAGGAGCGATTAGCATGGGCGCCAACGCGCCCTACCGGTCGCGGGTGGTTCATCAACAGGAGTACAGGAATGAAAGCAATCAAGACAGTTGTAGTTGCCGTTCTCGCCGCATCGGTACCGCTCACCGCAATGGCGAGCGCCGATCTGGCCAAGGCCAAGGGCTGCCTCGCCTGCCACAATGTGGACAAGAAGCTGATCGGCCCAGGGTACAAGGACGTTGCTGTCAAGTACAAGGGCAACAAGACTGCCGAGGCAATGCTGGTTCAGTCGATCATGAAGGGCAGCACCGGCAAGTGGGGTCCCATGCCCATGCCGCCGAACAATGTAACCGAAGCCGACGCCAAGACGTTGGCCAAGTGGATTCTTTCGCTGTAAGCCAGACAACTACGGAAGAAGCGACACACGCGGCGGCCCATCTGCTTCCGGCAGATGCGACCGCGAATAATTTCGCGACTGCCGCCGCCATTCGCCTTCCCCGGACCCCAACACATGATTCATAGCGACGCCCGCTTCGGACGCTTCATCGTCGCGGGGCTTACCATCCTCCTCGCTGCGACAAGTGCCAGCGCAGGGCCTGCGCCGGACCCCGCGCGCAGGGCACAGCTTGCTCACTGGCTGCGCGATGACTGCGGGGCTTGCCATGGAATGACGCTGAAAGGCGGGCTCGGTTCGCCGCTCACCGCTGAAGCGCTAGCCGACAAGCCGCTCGAGAGCTTGGTCCAGACGGTACTTCACGGCCGTCCTGGCACCGCGATGCCGCCCTGGGCCCCCTTTGTGACGGAGAGCGAAGCAACATGGCTAATCGAACAACTGGTAGCCGGAACACCGCCGGCCGTTGCCGCCTCGGAATGAAATATCCGCTGCTTGCGCTTGCGCTGGCACTTTCCGGTTGCACAAGTACGGGTCCCACCCTACGTGGCACAGGTGACCTCGGCGTTGTGATTGAACGCGCCAAGGGCCAAATGCAGATTGTCGAAACAAGCGGCATGACGCAACTGGCGACTGTCGTCGGGCTGGGCGACCTCTCGCATGCATCAGTCGTGTTCTCACGCGATGGCCGCTACGCCTATGTCTTTGGGCGCGATGGCGGGCTCACGCGTGTCGATCTGCTCGAGACCCGAATCACACATCGCATCATCCAGGCGGGCAATAGCATCGGCGGCGCGATTTCGCAGGACGGCCGCGTGGTAGCAGCGCAAAACTACGAGCCGGGCAGCGTCAAGCTGTTCGACGCCGAAACGCTTGAGCTCCTCGCGGAAATCCCGGCGACCACCGCTGACGGCCGCCGCTCGAAGGTCGTCGGACTGGCCGACCTCCCCGGTAACCGCCTGGCCGCAAGCCTCTTCGAGGCCGGTGAAATCTGGATCATCGACATTGCCAACCCACGCAAACCTGAAGTCACACGACTGCGGGCCGGCCGCGAACCCTACGATGCACTGGTCACACCGGATGGTCGGTGGTACCTCGCCGGACTCTTCGGGGAAGATGGCCTCTCGCTCGTCGATCTCTGGAAATCGCCGCCTGCAGTACAAATAGTGCTTGCTGGTTATGGCCGTGGCGAGCAAAAGCTACCCGTCTACAAGATGCCACATTTGCGCGGCTGGGCCATCGCACAGGGCGAGGCCTTTTTGCCAGCGATTGGCCGGCACGAACTATTGATCGCCAATACCACGCAAGGCTGGAAGGAAACCGGACGCGTCGCCCTCGCCGGACAGCCGGTGTTCGCCATGGCACGACCCGACGGACGTCAGGTGTGGGTCAATTTCGCCTTCCCCGACAACGGGAAGGTACAGGTCATCGATACCGCCACGCGCAAGGTCGTACGTACGCTCGAACCCTGTCGCGGCGTATTACACATGGAATTCACGCCCAAAGGCGACTCCATCTGGCTCTCCTGCCGCGACGACAACCGTGTCATGGTCTTCGACACCACAACGCTCACATCGCGGCGCACACTTGAGGCTGACAACCCAAGCGGTATTTTCTTTACCACACGCGCGCAGCGTTTCGGCATGTAGGACGCCCCGATGCTCGGCGACAGCCAGATCTACGACCGCATCCAGCGCGATTTCCCGCTTACGGAGCGGCCCTTCGCCATGCTGTCTGACACCTTGGGCTGCAGTGAAGAGGACCTTCTCGGTCTGCTTGCGCGGGACCTCGATGCCGGCCGCATCAGCCGGCTCGGTGCGGTGTTCGCTCCAAACGTGATTGGCGTCAGCACGCTCGCGGCGCTTGCAGCACCACCGGACGAGATCGATCGCCTCGCCGCAGAAGTTAGCGCGCTACCCGAAGTCAGTCACAACTACGCACGCGACGGTCATCGCTATAACCTGTGGTTCGTCGCGGGCGCTCGCTGCCGACAGGACCTCGACGACACACTGTCAACAATCACCATCCGCACTGGACTGCGGCCGCTTGTGCTTCCGCTCGAACGCGAGTTCCATATCGATCTCGGCTTTGCGATGTCTGGCGCCACCCGTCCGGCACGCAGAGGGTTGACTCCCACACCGGCACGACAGACGCTCAACGACGACGAATGGCGTCTGGTCGCCGCTTTGGAGGAAGGTTTGCCGCTCACCGCGCGGCCTTATCACACCCTTGGCGAAAGGTGGGGCCTCTCTTACGGATTCGTCATGTCGCGTCTTGAGCGCTGGCAAGCGAGCGGCCTGCTCCGGCGATTCGGTGCGGTGCTGCATCATCGTCGTTTTGGGTACCTGCGCAACGCGATGTGCGTGTGGGACATTCCAGACAATGAAGTTGACAGCTTTGGGGAGCGACTTTCCCGCCTAGCCCCGGTCAACCTCTGCTACCGACGGCCACGGCGCTTGCCAGACTGGCCGTACAACCTGTTCGCAATGGTGCATGCTCGCGACGACGAAGCACTTGGACAAGCCTTGGAGCTTTTCGGGCAGACACTTGTGCGTCCTGCAGCGGTCCTAACGAGCCGAGCCTGCTACAAACAATGCGCTACCCGCTATGCGAGTGCAGCGGAGCGACCATGAGTGCAGCAACCACTCCCCTCGACGCGGTCGACCGCGCCATCGTCAATTCCCTCCAGTCCGGCCTGCCGCTGACGCCGCGCCCCTATGCTGACGCCGCACTGGCACTCGGCCTTGAGGAAGGCGACCTCATTGCGCGCATTCGTTCGCTTCTTGATCGCGGCATACTGACCCGATTCGGACCTCTCTTTCAGATCGAGCGTGCTGGCGGCCTTTTTGTGCTGTGCGCATGCCACGTGGAAGAAGCCCGCTTCGACACGGTTGCAGCCACCATCAACGCGCGACCTGAGGTTGCCCACAACTACGCGCGCGAGCACTGGCTCAACATGTGGTTCGTCCTTGGGATCGAACACGCTTCGGACCTACCGGAAACACTCGCCCAACTTGAGCGTGAGGCCGGCGTCGAGATATTTGCGTTTCCGAAAGAGCGCGAATTCTTCGTCAATCTATACCTGCGGGCATAAGCATGGACACACCGCTTGACCCGATCGACCGCGCCCTGGTCAGCATGACTCAGGAAGGCCTCCCGCTAGTTCCCGCACCATTCGCCAAACTGGCCGAAGTAATCGGGATTCCGGAAGACGAAGTCATTGCGCGCTTCACTGCAATGAAGAACCGTGGATTGCTGCGCCGCATCGCGGCTGTGCCAAACCACTTCGCACTAGGCTACCGCGCCAACGCAATGACCGTCTGGGATGTCGACGACACGCAGATCGCAGCCCTCGGCGAACGCATCGGCGCCCTGCCCTTTGTCAGCCACTGTTACCAGCGGCCCCGCCGCCTGCCACAGTGGCCCTACAACCTCTTCGCAATGGTACATGCGCATAACCGCGAGGAAGCCGCGCTCCTGGTGACCCAGATCGCGGAAACCCTCGGTGCGGCTTGCCGCGCGCATGACATCCTCTATTCAACCCGCATCCTCAAGAAAACTGGACTGCGGATTCGCCCGGGAGATTGACCAATGTTCCGACTTTCACGGTTCATGGAGGCGCTCCGGGACGGTGGTCCGGTTCCGCCTGCCCGCAAACCGGCCGGCCCGGTAGTGATCTGGAATCTTGTACGCCGCTGCAACCTCAATTGCCGTCATTGCTACTCGACTTCCGCAGACGTGGACTTCGCCGGCGAACTCACAACCGCTGAAGCACTCGCCGTACTCGACCAACTGCATGCCGCCCACGTACCGGCACTCATCCTTTCTGGCGGCGAGCCCTTGTTGCGCCCGGATCTCTACGAGATTGCAAGTCGCGCGCGCGAACTGGGTTTTCACCTTTCTCTGTCTTCCAACGGCACGCTGCTCGACGCGGACCATGCCAAGCGTCTGCATGAAACGGGTTTCGACTATGTCGGTGTCAGCCTCGACGGAATCGAGGCCACCCATGACGCGTTCCGTCGCAAGCCCGATGCATTCCGCGAAGCGCTGGTGGGCTTGCGCTGTGCTCTCGAAGCCGGCCTGCGCGTTGGGGTCCGTATGACACTGGCGGAGGCCAATGCGGCGCAGCTGCCTGAAGTCGTGGCATTGACGGAAGCAGAGGGTATCGACAAGTTCTACCTCTCGCACTTCAACTATGCCGGACGCGGCCGGAAGCACCAGCGCGACCACGCACGGCACCTCGTCACACGCACCGCAGTCAGTTGGCTTTTCGACCATGTCTGGGAGCGCGCAAAAAATGGCCACGCAGGCGATTTCGTCACCGGAAACAATGATGCGGACGGGGTCTTCCTGATGGAATGGATTGCGCGCAAGTTCCCCGACCGGTTGCCCGACATGCGCCAGCGCCTCGTCAACTGGGGCGGCAATGCGAGTGGCATGAACGTGGCAAATATAGACAATCTCGGCAACGTACATCCAGACACGATGTGGTGGCAGGTTACGCTCGGTAACGTGCGCGAGCGGAATTTCGCCGCAATCTGGGCCGACCGCACACATCCGCTAATGGACGGCCTCAAAGCCTCCCCACGCCCCCTGGAAGGACGATGCGGGGCATGTACGCAGCGCGATATCTGCAATGGCAACACACGATCCCGCGCCTTTGCCGCAAGCGGCAGCTACTGGGCCGAAGACCCGGGCTGCTATCTCACTGACGAAGAGATCGGCATCGCCGAACTCGTAAGCTGAACACGCAGCCGACTGATACGGGAGTGCGACGAATGAACTGCAACCCAGGGGCGCTGTCCCGCTTCGCTTCGATGTTACGTATCGTCGCCGGTTGTACGATATCCGCCGCGTTTGCAGTGACCGCTACCACAGCGCACGCCGCTGACGCACCCACCGCCGAAACCTTGCGTCACTACCAGCAGATCTGTGCGCAATGCCACGGCGCCGACCGCCTCGGTGGCATCGGTCCGGCACTCTTGCCCGAGAATCTCGAACGGCTAAAGAAGGCTGACGCACGCGACGTCATCGCTAATGGTCGCCCGGCCACCCAGATGATCGGCTACGGCAATGTCCTCAAGCCCGAAGACATCGCGGCGCTCGCCGACTGGATCTACACGCCGATCGTACCCGCACCCGTGTGGAGCGAGGCGGAGATCAAGGCATCGCGCATCTTCGATCGCACGGTTGCGGCGCTGCCTGCCAAGCCCGTGTTCAAGGCCGATCCGAAGAACCTTTTCATCGTCGTGGAAACAGGCGATAGCCATGTTTCCCTGCTCGATGGCGACCGGCTCGAACGTATCGCACGCTTCCCTTCGCATTTCGCATTGCATGGCGGACCGAAATACTCGCCCGATGGGCGCTACGTTTACTTCGCCTCGCGTGATGGCTGGATCACCAAGTACGACATCTGGAACCTCAAGCAGGTTGGCGAGATCCGCGCTGGCATTAACACGCGCAATCTTGCGGTATCGGGCGATGGCAAGTGGATCATGGTCGCCAACTACCTGCCCAACAATCTGGTACTGCTTGATGCCGTCGACATGACACTCAAGAAGGTCATCCCGGCGGTGAGCCTGAAGGGCGAGCAGAAGAGTTCGCGCGTCTCGGCCGTCTATGACGCCACACCACGCAAGAGCTTTATCGCGGCGATGAAGGATATTCCCGAAGTCTGGGAAATCAGCTACGACCCCAAGGCCGCACCCGTGGCGGACGGCTTCGTGCACGACTACCGAATGGGTGAGGGCGACTTCAAGCCAGGACAATTCACGCCGCGGCGTATCTATCTCACCGACTATCTGGACGACTTCTTCTTCACCCAGAGCTACGACGAACTCATGGGTACATCTCGCGATACCAACCGAGGCCAGGTCATTAACCTCGACGCCAGCCGCAAGGTTGCCGATCTGGACATCGCTGGCATGCCACATCTGGGCTCCGGCATCACTTGGCCTTGGAAGGATGCAGGCGGGATCACTCGAAACGTGATGGCCAGTCCCAACCTGCGTGAAGGGCTGATCTCCGTGATCGACCTCGATACCTGGAAAACGGTGGGGACGATCCGCACACCGGGGCCGGGGTTCTTCATCCGCAGCCACGAAAACTCGCGCTACGCGTGGTGCGATTCGATGATGAGTCGCGAGGCGAAGAACACGCTGACCATTCTGGACAAGGAAACGCTCAAGGTCGTCACCAGCGTTTCGGCAAAGCCTGGTCAGACCCTTGCGCACGTGGAGTTCACCCGCGATGGTCGCTACGTGCTTGCGAGCCTGATGGAAACCGATGGGGCAATCGTCGTGTATGACGCGGCAACCTTCCGTGAAGTCAAGCGCATTCCAATGAGCAAACCCGTTGGCAAGTACAACGTGTTCAACAAGACCACGCGCTCAGCGGGCACCAGTCATTAAGGAAATCGGAATGGACAAGGCAATTCAGGCAGGCAAGGTGTGGCTGGTGGGCGTGGGTCCCGGAGATCCGGAGCTCATGACGCTCAAGGCAGCCCGGGTGCTCGGTGCCGCTCAGGTCTGGCTGGTAGATGACTTGGTAACGCCGGAAATCCATGAACTTGCACGGCCTGACGCAACAATCGAGCCGGTAGGAAAGCGCGGCGGACGCTGCTCGACGAGCCAGGACGAGATTCTCGAACGCATGCTTGCTCACGCATTGGCTGGACGCGATGTCGCGCGGGTCAAGGGCGGTGACCCACTGCTTTTCGGCCGTGGCGGCGAAGAGGTCGAGTTCCTGCGAATGCACGGTATCGAGGTCGAGGTCATCAACGGCATCACAAGCGGCGCCGCGGCAGCCAATGCACTGGGTGCAACACTGACGCATCGCGACCACGGCCACGGCGTGACCTTCATCACCGCACATACCGCCGATGATGGCGGTCCGGACTGGCATGCGCTGGTTGCCGCGGGCACCACGCTGGTCATCTACATGGGCATGAGCCGACTCGCGGAGATCCGCGACGGCCTTACCGCTGCTGGAATGCGCCCCGATACACCGGCTGCTGTTGTCATGAATGCCTCTCGCCACGATGAACAGCACTGGCGCGGTACGCTCCATACCTTGCCACGCGCGGCCGATGCTGGGCTTGCAAGCCCGGCAGTGGTGATTGTCGGAGGCGTCGTCGCACGCTCCTCCCAGCCAGCAATCGTGCCGGCAACCCGGGCGGAATGTGGGGCAGCGCGACCATTGCCCGCCACCATCGAGCCCTAATATGCCCCGCTTCCCGCGTCCCCGATCACGAATATTCCAGACGAGTTCGCGATGAGCACCGCTCCGCTAGCCCAGCCGCTTCGGGAACGGTCGCACGGCCTGTTCACGCGGATGGTGATTCTGGCGGTAACCACACTTGTCGGGACGCTGGTGATGATCTCCGGCACGCTCTGGCTTTCGTGGCAACTGGAAGGCGCGGCGTCTGCGATCAACGATGCGGGTAGTCTGCGCATGCGCGCCAATCGCGTGGAGATTGACCTCTCGCTTGCGCGTGAGGGGCGCGATCACCAGCTTCCCGCACAATTGGCGCGAATGGAGCAAACGATCGAGCGCCTTCGTGCCGGAAACGCAGCACGGCCACGCCTGCTGCCGAACCAGCCCGAGATTCGCGCACAACTCGATCGGATCAGCACCGCCTGGTATGAGCACCTGAAGCCCAGTGCCCTGGCCGACGCAGCCGAAGGCGCCTCCGCTTCGAGCTACGTCGAATTACTGCCCGGTTTCGTCGAAGCCGCGGATGGGCTTGTGTTGATGATCGAGCGTAACAACGCCGAGAAGACGAGGTTGCTCAGAGCGTCACAACTTGGCCTCGCCGTGGTGGCCTCCATTGGCGCAGTGACCTTGATTTGTCTGCTCTATTTCTGGATTGCACGGCCAGTCAAGCGGCTCGACAACGGGCTGCAGCGCATGGCGGCGCGCGAATTCTCGCTGCGCCTGCCCGTTGACCGTCGCGACGAATTCGGCACGCTGGCCGAAGGCTTCAACCTCATGGCGAGCGAACTGCAGGCGCTATACAGCGATCTCGCAAGCCGGGTCGACAAACAGACAGCCGAGCTTGCACGACGCAATCGCGAACTCGAAGCGCTGTACGACATGACCGCCTTTCTCAACCGCCCGGCTGATTCGGAGTCGATCTGCCACGGCTTCGTACAGCGCGTCATGGCGCAGTTCGATGCTGACGGGGGCAGCGTGCGCATGCTCGATTCGCACCAAGGCAAGCTACACCTACTCGCAGCAGATGGCCTTTCGGACGATCTGATCGAGGCGGAGCGCTGCCAGGACGTAGGCGAGTGCTTCAGCGGTAAAGCCGCGGGTGGCCAATCGGTGGTCATTGCCGACCTGCGGCATCAGCTGCCGACCTCGCAGGGCTGTTATCGCTGCATCGGCGAAGGTTTTTCGAGCATTGCAGTCATCCCCATTGAGATCCAGAACGGTGTACTCGGCTCGTTTTCACTGCACTTCCGCGAAGCTAAACTACTCACCTCCGCCGACCGCCAATTACTTGAAACGCTGGGCCATCACCTTGGCGTGGCGCTGGACCATCTGCGGCTGTCAGCCACGGCCCGCCAGTTGGCGATCGTCGAAGAACGCACCCTCGTCGCCCAGGGTCTCCACGACAGCATTGCCCAAGCGCTTAATTTCCTGAATCTCGAAGTACAACTGCTCGGAGACGCTGTCGCACGCGAAAACCTCACCGAAGTGCGAGCGATCGTCCCGCAACTGCGCCGAGGCGTAGAAGAGAGCTATCAGGACGTTCGCGAGCTGCTTCACAACTTTCGCGCGAAACTTGATCACGGCAATTTGCGGGACGCCGTTGAAGCAACTATCGCGCGTTTCCAAGGCCAATGCAGTACCAAAGCGCATCTGGCCATCCGCGACTCCCGCGATGCCCGCGCGCTGGATCCGGAGCAACAATTGCAGGTGCTATTCATCCTGCAGGAGGCATTATCGAACGTGCGCAAGCATGCCCAGGCAGAAAACGTGACCATCACGGTCCAACTCGGCCGCGACTTCCGTCTGGTTGTCGAGGATGACGGGCGGGGTTTTGATCCGGACGTTGTGGCAGCAAAATCCGATGGACAGTTCGGCTTGCACGTAATGCGCGAACGAGCGCAGAGAATTTCCGGCAAGCTCGCGATCACTTCCCAACCAGGGGACGGTGTCCGTGTCGAGCTCGCGCTGCCGCGTCCCGTTGAGGCGCGACCGTCCCGTACTCTGAAGCGAGGGCTGCAATGAGTATCAGGATCCTGCTGATCGACGACCACGCGCTGTTCCGCGGTGGCATCCGCGCCCTGCTTACGCAGCAGCCGGATTTTGAAGTTGTAGACGATGCGGCCGACGGCGTTGAGGGCGTCAAGCGTGCAAAGCAGCACCGCCCGGATGTCGTATTGCTCGATCTCAATATGCCTGGCCTGTCAGGGCTTGAAACGCTGCATCTGCTGGTGCAGGACGCACCAAGCGCGGCAGTGATCATGCTAACGGTATCGGAGGACGCGGAAGAGCTTGCCGCCGCGCTGCAAGCCGGCGCACGTGGTTTCCTGCTCAAGAACATCGAAACCGATGCGCTGATCTCAGCCATCCGGCGTGCCGCCGCTGGCGAACCCGTAATCGCCGAGCGCATGGCAGCCAAACTCGTTACACGATTCCTGGCCCCGAGGCCGCCGACCACTGCGACATCGCCGTTGCCCCCGGTCACGCCATCGTCTCCTCCGGTAACGCCACGCAACTCCGTGCCAACAGCACGCCTCACACCACGGGAACGCGACATCGTGCGCGGACTGATCCGGGGCCACAGCAACAAGGAAATCGCACGCGAACTCGGTGTCACCGAGAGCACGGTCAAGATCCACGTCCAGAGCGTGCTGAAAAAACTTCACCTCAGCAGTCGCGTGCAGATCGCGGTATACGCGGTTGAACACGGGCTTGGATAACCTATGCGGCTGAGCATCGATTCAGCCGCATAGGGATGGCCCCGGCATCGGGGCCGACCACTATCGTGCGACAACGTTTTCAATCGTCTGGGCAAGCCTCCCAGACCGGCCCATGTGCGTCCCGGCACCGACAACCCCACCGGGAGAAGGCGGAGAACAGGGCTGATCCAGACAGCCCACTCGCGTGCAAGATCGCAATCCAGTTTCTTCGGCAGAATCGCGCCATTGCCCCAACGGACCCACGCCATGTCATACCTATTCGTACCCCCGGCTCGTCCTGCCATCCCGGTATCCGGTAGCCATTTGCTGTTCCCAGTACGCCGCATTTTCTGCGTTGCGCGCAACTATGCAGCGCACGCCCGCGAGATGGGGCACGACCCAGACCGTGCCCTCCCCTTCTTTTTCTGCAAGCCAGCCGATGCGATCTTGCCCGTGGCGTTCGGGAGTACCGGCCGCATGCCCTACCCGCCTGCGACACAGAATCTGCACCATGAATTCGAGCTGGTCGTAGCACTCGATAAGGGAGGCCGTGATCTTTCGCCAGCCGAGGCCGATACCTGCGTGTGGGGCTACGCCTGCGGATTCGATATGACGCGGCGCGATCTGCAAGGGCTGGCCAAGGAAAAGGGGCAGCCGTGGGATGCCGGCAAGGCGTTCGATTTTGCCGCGCCCATATCGCATATCGTGCCCCGTAATGGTGCGCCGCTCCTCGCAAGTGGCGAGATCATGCTGGAGGTGAATGGCACGGAGCGCCAGCGCGGCGATCTGGCCGAGATGACTTGGAATATCTCGGAAACCTTGGCCTATCTGTCGCGCCTTTGGGAACTCGCACCGGGCGATCTGGTTTTTACCGGCACGCCGGAAGGCGTCGGCCCCGTCGTAGGTGGCGACCAAATGGTCGGGCGTATTGCCGGCGTGGGAACACTCGTGGTTGATGTGGCGTGAGGCCGTTCGCGCTTCCCGCTCACGCCTCATCTGCCAGAAACGAGCCAAAGACTTCGGCGGCCGCCGCTACGCGGCGGCAACCTGTCGGAGACATCAGTAGTGGTAGGCAGATTCGCCGTGTGAAGAAATATCCAAGCCTTCGCGCTCTTCCTCTTCCGGCACACGCAGGCCGATCAAGAGATCGACAACCTTGTAGGCGATGACCGAAACCACGCTTGACCATACGATCACCGTACCCACCCCCCAGAGCTGACTGACGACCTGCGCGCTCATCGAGAAGTCGCCGACCCTATTAGCCACGTAGTCATAGACACCTGTACCGCCGAGTGCTGGATCGTTGAAGACGCCTGTCATGATTGCGCCGAAGATCCCGCCGATGCCATGCACACCGAATACATCGAGCGCATCGTCTGCACCGAGCAGTTTCTTCAGGCCATTCACGGCCCACAGACAGACCAGGCCGGCGCCAATGCCTATCACCAGCGCACCGCCGATACCGACAAAACCACACGCCGGGGTGATGGCAACAAGGCCCGCAACGGCCCCCGAGGCCGCGCCCAGCATTGAAGGCTTACCCTTGACGACCCATTCCGCAAGCAGCCAGGACAGTGCCGCAGCAGCAGTGGCGGTCATCGTGTTAGCAAAAGCGAGTGCCGCACCGCCATTGGCTTCGAGGTTGGAGCCAGCGTTGAAACCAAACCAGCCCACCCACAGCAGCGAAGCACCAATCATCGTCATGGTGAGGCTGTGCGGTGCCATCGATTCACGGCCGAGGCCCGTGCGTTTGCCAAGCATGAAGGCACCGACGAGGCCCGCAATTCCAGCGTTGATATGCACCACCGTACCGCCCGCAAAGTCGAGCGCCCCCTTCTGGAACAGGAAACCCGCGGTGCTGGCAGCCCGTTCGGCGGCTTCGGTGCTCGTGTAAGCGTCTGGTCCCGCCCAGTACCAGACCATGTGGGCCATCGGCAGATAGCCGAAGGTGAACCAGATGACCATGAAGAGCAGCACGGCGGAGAACTTCATGCGTTCCGCGAAGGCACCGACAATCAGCGCTGGCGTGATCGCCGCAAATGTCGCCTGGAACATCACGTAGATTAGTTCCGGGATAACGACGCCCTTGCTGAAGGTTGCAGCGGCCGAATCGGGTGTGACTCCCTTCAAGAAAGCTTTCGACAGCCCGCCAAAGAACGCGTTGCCCTCGGTGAATGCCACGCTGTAGCCGTAGACCACCCACAGGACGATGCCCAATGAAAACACCACGAAGACCTGCATCAGAACCGACAGCATGTTCTTCGAACGCACCAAGCCACCGTAGAACAGCGCGAGACCTGGGATCGCCATCAGCGTGACGAGCAGGGTAGCAACAATCATCCAGGCGGTATCGCCTTTGTTGGGAGTCGGCGCGAGTGTTGACGCAGCTTCGCTGGCCGGGGGCGTTGCTGCCGGCGCGCCAATATCGGAGGCAGGTGTGTCCGCCTTGATGGTTTCCGCAACGGCCGTCGCGGTATCACCACCGCCCTGGTCTGCGGACCAAGTGGGCGCAGCAATGCCGACGGACAACGCCGCCAGCAGGATCGCAAGCATCCTCTTCATCTGGAGTTCCTCCTGAGTGCTTTTAGAGTGCTTCTGTCCCGGCTTCACCGGTACGGATGCGAATGACTTGGTCGAGATCGAAGACGAAGATCTTTCCGTCACCGATCTTTCCGGTATTCGCCGCCTGCTCAACCGCCTCGATGACTTGGTCGAGCAAGTCGTCGGCGATCGCGATCTCGATCTTCACTTTGGGCAGGAAGTCGACCACATATTCCGCACCGCGGTAGAGCTCGGTGTGTCCCTTCTGGCGGCCGAAGCCTTTGACCTCGGTGACGGTGATGCCCTGCACGCCGATCGCACTGAGGGCCTCACGTACCTCGTCAAGCTTGAAAGGCTTGATGATTGCGGTAACGAATTTCATGCTGGCTCCTTGGAGTTGGAGAACGCGGGTCCCGCGGGCACCGCGCCAGAACGGAATCAGAGGGTCTTGCTCACGGTGAAGAGCACGCGATCGGCACCGAGATCCTTGTCGTAGGCGCTGCGATAGAACTCGCCCGGATCGCCCTTCGCGTTCGTACCAACGTAGAACAGGCCGAACGAGAAGCCGAGAAGATCCTTGGTCACGCCGACCTTCCAGTCGGTGTAGGACGCATCATCGAAGCGCTTCACACTCTGGTAGCCAACGTGGCCGTACAGGCCGAAGCCTTCGGGCAGCGGATACGTGCCGGTCAGGTCGATGTACCAGGAGCCATCGGTCTTATCCCCCCGGGGCGTCTTGGCACCGAAGAGATTGGTCAGCGCATACGAGTACTTCAGTGAGATCGTCTTCCACCCACCCGCGATGTACAACTCGGTCGTATTGGGGCTGGTGAAGTCATTCGGGTAGTCACCCGGGTAGTAGTATTCGAGCACGCCGACGTCATAGCTGAAGTCTTCGGCAATGGTGCCCTTGTAGCCTCCGTAGAAGTCCCACTCCATCGATGAACTGACCGCGCCGCCACCTGCATCGGAGAGCCAGCTGATGCTGGACGCCCAGGTGCCGATGTAGATGCCGGAGTTGTGGGCGAAGTCGAGGCCGCCCTGAATGGCGGGTTTGTGGTTGCTTTGTGCAATGCCACGGTAGATGTATTCCGACGCCAGCGTTATGTTGGCGGTAAGCGAGTACGGCACGGCAGGATCTTCCCCATGAGCAACCATTGGAGTTACCACGCAGCCAGTCAGCACGGCGGAGAGGCATGTCTTGCGCATCTGGATCTCCCTGTCAGAAAGAAAAAGTCCTCTGCGCCGCCCACCTTGCAGAAAGCGTGCCAAATACGAAAACAAAGCGAGGGTGCTGCTCTGAAGCAGGAAATCCAGCCACAACGGCCGTCACCGCACCGGTTTAAGACCACATTTGTCGCGGGACGCACCATTTACGTGCAAGCCGGACAGCACCAATCGTATGCAGGGAAAAAGTGTAGAAAACTCGCGTGCTAGACTGCGGCCCGCAACAATCGAACAAGGTTGCTCGAACAAGCGATCGACGCAGCCCTACGGAAGGAGCACACCGATGATTGAGCCGCCCAAGTTTGTAGACGAATTCCAGAAGCGCTTTTCCGACCTGCTGGAGAAGAGCCCGGCCAAGGATATCGAGCGCAATGCAAAAGCCATGTTCTCGTCGATGCTCGGCAAAATGGATCTGGTCACACGCGAAGAATTCGATGTTCAGCGCGAGGTCCTGACGCGTGCCCGCGAGCAGCTCGCCCGCCTTGAAGCCCGTATTGCTGAACTGGAGCAGGCTCAGGCAAAGACCCCCAGCGATATCCCACCGGGCGACAGTTGAACGCAATTCACTTTTCAGCTTAGAAACTTTCGCTGGTTGGCGTTCAAACCCGTCACTACCATCACTCACGGTTCAACGGCATCGAACGATGCCGTTCCTTGAGGAATCCAGCGAATGAGCCCATATTCCACGCGTTACACCGGCACGGCGATCTTCCTGCACTGGTTGATCGCCCTGCTGATCCTGATCGTCTTCCCGGTCGGCCTGTACATGGTCGAGATGAAGCTCTCTCCCCTGAAGCTTCAGATCTACAGCTGGCACAAATGGGCCGGCATCACGGTACTGATGCTCGTGGTGCTTCGTCTGGTCTGGCGTGCAACACATCGCCCACCCACACTGCCCGAATCGATGAAGCCGCTCGAGAGACTTGCCGCGCACGGCGCACACGGGGTGCTGTATCTACTGATGATTGCGGTCCCGATGGCAGGTTGGCTCTTCAGTTCGGCCAAAGGCTTCCCGGTGGTGTGGTTCGGCAAACTACAACTGCCCGATCTCGTGGCCAAGGATGCCGCGCTCGCAGATTTCTTTCGTGAAGCCCATGAACTTCTGGCCTGGGCACTGATCCTTATCGTTGCCGCACATGCTGCCGCGGCAATCAAGCACCACCTTTTGGCACGCGACGATGTACTCACGCGCATGCTGCCTTTCCTGAAACAACCCGGGAATTGATCATGAAAAAGGCTATCTTGACAGTGGCTGCCATCGCAGCGCTGCTGCCACCACTCGCCTATGCCGCCAGCTTTGGCGCGGTACTCACGGACAAGAGCACGCTAACCTTCATCTCCAAGCAGATGGGCGTACCCGTCGACGGCAACTTCAAGCGTTTCAAGACGACGATGGATTTTGACCCGGCGAAACCGCAAGCGGGTTCCGTCAGTTTCGAGCTCGATCTGGCGAGTGTGGATGCTGGCAGCAAGGAGGCGAATGACGAAGTTGTCGGCGCCAACTGGTTCAACCTCAAGCAATTCCCGACAGCCACGTTCAAGTCGAGCGCCATCAAGCCGCTCGGCGGCAACAAGTTCGAACTACGCGGTCCGTTGACGATCAAGGGCACGACCAAGGAAGTCGTCGCGCCCGTTACGTTCAAGCAGGATGGCGTCAATGGCGTGTTCGACGGCGCCTTCACGCTGAAAAGGCTCGATTACAAGATCGGCGCGGGCGAATGGGGAGATACCTCGACGGTCGCCAATGAAATCCAGATCAAGTTTCACATTGTTGCCGCACCGAAGAAATAGATACCCCTTGAATCGCAGGCGCTCCGGCGCCGACCAGAAGACCCTAAGAGGAGTTACACAATGAAGAAGCTGTTCGCTGCCGCCCTGTTTGCTGGCCTGTCCGGCGCCGTTATTGCCGCCGACACTTACACGATGGATTCGACCCATGTGTGGCCGACCTTCGAAATCAACCACATGGGCTTGTCGACCCAGCGCGGCCGGTTCGACAAGACCTCAGGGACGATCATGCTGGACAAAGCCACGAAGACCGGCACCGTCGAGGCAACGATCCAGACCGCATCGCTGTCGATGGGCTTCCAGAAATGGGACGACCATATGAAATCAGAAGAGTTCTTCGACGCCGCCAAGTACCCAACCATCACCTTCAAGTCGGACAAGTTCAACTTCGACGGTGACAAACTGGCGATGGTCGACGGACAGCTCACGATGCATGGCGTGACTAAGCCGGTAAAGCTCGAAATCGCCAATTTCAAGTGTGTACCGCACCCGATGCTCAAGCGCGAAGCCTGCGCCGCTGACATCACGACAACGATCAAGCGCAGCGAATGGGGCATCACGAAGTACGTACCGAATGTCAGTGATGAAGTCCTGATCAAGATCCCGGTGGAAGCAATCAAGAGCAACTGATCGGGACCTGCTCCGGCGCCGCGAATGGCCACCTTCGGGTGGCCATTCTCGTTTCCCTCCCTAGGCGCCAGCCGCCGCACTCTGCGATGATCAGCCACTCCTGTTGCTGTTCTGGAATCCCCCCAATGCAACGTACCCGCCTCACCCTCGCAGCGCTGATCGCTCTCGCCACGCCTTCGGCCCATGCTGCCAAGACGCTCGTTTACTGTGCTGAGGGCAGTCCCGAATCGCTGACAAGGCTCTTCGCCAACGGTCAGAACACTGCCGACACTGGTGCTCAGATCGCCGACACACTGCTCGATTTTCGGCCCGGCACCGCCGAGTTGCGGCCTGCCCTGGCGGAATCCTGGGCCGTCTCACCCGATGGGCTGCAATACACGTTCAAGCTTCGCCACGGCGTGAAGTTCCACGCCAATGCCCGCTTCAAGCCAACACGCGACTTCAACGCCGATGACGTGCTCTTCACGTGGAGCCGCCAAGCGGATCCAGCGAATCCGTTCCACAAGGTAGCTGGCGCGGTAGCTTTTGCCCAGTTCACCAACCTGCACATGGCGGACAACGTCGCAAAGCTCGAGAAGCTCGACGATTACACGATCCGCTTCACGCTCAAACAGCCCGAAGCGCCATTCCTCACACGGATGAGCTTCGACATGCTCGGCATCGAATCAGCCGAGTACGCCATGCAGTTGAAGGCGGCGGGCAAACCAGAACTCATCGATCGCGAACCGATCGGCACCGGTCCGTTCCAGTTCCAGAGCTATCAGAAGGATGCGGTGATCCGCTACAACGCATTTCTACAGCACTGGCGTGGCAGGCCGAGAATCGACCGTCTGGTCTTCGCAATCGTCCCAGACGCCGCAGTACAGCTTGCGAAGCTAAAGGCCGGCGAATGCCATGTATCGGTGTCAGTGAAGCCCGCCGATATTGCCCATGTCGAGAGGGAACCCACGCTGCAGCTGCTGCAGCAACCGGGTTTGAATGTCAGCTACATTGCATTGAACACGCTGAAGAAGCCATTTGACGACAAACGGGTACGGCAGGCCCTCAACCTTGCAATCGACCGCGAAGCGATCCTTTCCACGATATATCAGGGTCGTGGAACGATCGCCAGAAACCTCCTGCCACCAGCCTACTGGGCTTCCGACACCCAGCTCCCACCGCTGCCGCACGATCCAGCGAAAGCAAAATCTCTGCTTAAGCAGGCAGGTTATCCCAATGGCTTCGACATGGACCTGTGGTACCTGCCAGTCGTGCGGCCGCACACGCCGGATGGCAAGCGGATGGCCGAGCTGATCCAAGCGGACTTCGCAAAGATCGGGGTGCGCGCAAAGCTCACAACCTATGAATGGGGCGAATACCTCAAGCGTCAGCGCGCTGGCGAACACCAAGCCGTGATGTTCGGCTGGCTATCGGGGAATGGTGAGCCGGACAACTATTTCGAGCCGCTATTGTCGGCTGAGGCAGTGAAAAGCGGTGGCAACCTTGCACGGTGGACCACACCAGAGTTCGAGCAACTATTGCAGAAGGCCCGTGCCACGCCCGATCAGAACACACGCAAGAAGCTTTATGACAAAGCGCAGGCAATCCTGCGCGAGGAATCGCCACAATTACTGATCGCGCACGGTAATCGCTTCGGCATAGTGCGCAAGGAGGTCCGGAATTTCATTCTTGAACCGACATACGGACTGAATTTCTACGCAGTAGATATCGAACGCTGAGCCACAAGGAGGCCAGGATGAAGACCGTCATCGAAACCGAACGCCTGCGGTTGCGCGCCTTCAAGGAGGATGACGTCGAAGCCTTCTTTGCTCTTGCCAGTGATCCCGACGGCACGCGCTACATCACCGATACACCAATCAAGACGATCAACGAAGCCCACTCCCTCCTAAATTCGGCATCGCTGCAGGACTACACGGAATTCGGCTTCGGGCGCTTTGCCTGCGAATGGAAGGAAACCGGCCAGGTAATTGGCTTTTCCGGGCTCAAGTTCATTCGCGAATTGAAGGAAGTGGAGTTCGGCAGCCGCTTCCTGCCGGAATGGCGAGGCAAGGGGCTCGCGACCGAGGCAGGGGCCGCATCGTTGCATTTCGCACGTCAGTCACTGCGACTGTCACGCCTGATCGCTCTCGTGGCACCCAACAATCTGGCCTCGATGCGTGTGGCGATAAAGCTGGGCTTCGCATTCGAGACCTGCATGCCGCTTGAAGTCACGGCCGATGCAAACGTCGAGATATGGTCACGCAGCCTCACCTGAGCGCACAAAGAATCGCAATGGATTGAAGCGCGGATTGCGCCACGGCTATGATCGGTCGCTGCCAACGCCGATCTGGAGAGTCCGATGCGCGCATGTCGTTCCGCCCTTCTTGCAGTCGCCGCTTTCACCTGCCTGCCGACTTTCGCGGCAAAGACCGTCGTCTATTGCTCCGAAGCGAGTCCCGAAGGCTTCAACCCGCAGTTTTTCAATACCGGTACGACTTTTGACGCCTCGTCGGCGCAGCTCTTCAACCGCCTCGTCGAATTCGACGTTGGCACCACAAATCTCGCGCCGGGGCTCGCGACGGCATGGGACGTCTCGGCCGACGGCCTGACCTACACGTTCAAGCTACGGCGTGGCGTGAAGTTCCAGAGCACGGCGAAGTTCAAGCCGACACGCGATTTCAACGCCGACGACGTGCTCTACAGCTGGAACCGGATGGCCGACCCGGACAATCCATTCCATCGCATTTCACCGGGCCAGACCTACGCATATTTCGACGACATGGGCATGTCCAGGATCGTCGATCGGCTAGAGAAAATCGACGACTACACGATCAGCTTCCGGCTCAAGGAGCCGACCGCGCCGTTCCTCGCCGACCTGGCGATGGACTTCATGTCGATCCTCTCCGCCGAGCAAGCCCAGAAATACAAGGCCGCCGGAACCCCCGAGCTGATCGACCGCGAGCCCGTCGGAACCGGCCCATTCTCGCTCGCGAGCTACCAAAAGGACGCGGTGATCCGCTACAAGGCACACGAACAGTACTGGGGCGGAAAACCGAAAATCGACAATCTGGTTTTCGCCATCACACCAGATGCATCCGTGCGATATGCAAAGCTCAGGGCAGGCGAGTGTCATTTGATGGCCTATCCGAAACCGGCCGATCTCACCCGAATCAAGAACGACCCTGCAGTGAACCTGCTTTCGATGCAGGGACTCAACGTCGGCTACATTGCATTTAACGTTGAGAAGAAGCCGTTCGACGACAGACGCGTGCGACAGGCCATCAACCACGCGATCAACAAGCGGGCAATTCTTGAAACAATCTATCAGGGCGGGGGGCAAGTCGCGAAGAACCTCGTCCCGCCAATCCTCTGGGGCTACAACAACCGCATCAAGGACTTCGACTACTCACCCGAAAAGGCACGCGAACTGCTCGCTGCCGCCGGCCACCGGAACGGTTTCGAGATGGAGCTTTGGTACCTGCCGGTCCAGCGGCCCTACAACCCGGACGGAAAGCGCATGGGCGAACTCGTTCAGGCCGATCTTTCGAAGGTCGGCATCAAAGTCCGGCTCATGACTTATGAATGGGGCGAATACCGCAAGCGCAGCAAGGCGGGCGAGCATCAGGCCGTGATGTACGGCTGGTCCGGCGACAACGGCGATCCGGACAACTTCTTCGGCCCGCTCCTGTCCTGCGACGCGGTGAAGGGCGGTGGAAACAACGCCCGCTGGTGCAACAAACCCTTCGACGACATCATCCGAAAAGCCGCACGGATCAGCGATAAGACCGAGCGCGCGAAGCTCTACGAGAAAGCACAGGAAATCGCGCATGAAGAAGCACCACTGGTCGTGATCGCCCACTCCGTACGATTCGAACCCGCGCGTAAGGAAGTGCGTGACTACAGGATGGCAGCGGTGCCACCGAATCACTACTTCGACAAAGTGGATCTGGTGAAATAGGGACGAGGACGATGCTGACATACACAAACAGCAACCTCCACAAGCGATCCGTTCCCACTCCTGCCCTCCCCCGCAGGCGCCGCCGCCTTCGCTTAAACTCCGTCCCGATCACTCATCATCAAGAGCCGCAAACATGCTCAATCCCTTCGCAAACACGCTGGTCATCGTTGGTAATGACGGTCTCGGACACGGTGACGACTCATTGCGCCGCAAAGTCGTGGCGACCTACTTCCGCACCCTGGCCGAAAGCGGCAACCTGCCGCAGACCATTGCGTTCTATACGCGCGGCGTATTGCTCGTTGCCGACAATTCAAACTGCCTCGACGCCCTGCATGCGCTGGTCAGTGCTGGTGTCCGCCTGATCGCCTGTCGTACCTGCCTCGAATACTTCGACCTGATGGACCGGGTCGCCGTAGGCGAGATCGGCAACATGCTCGACATCGTCGAGGCGCAGGGCGCAGCCGAAAAGGTAGTTACGCTCTGATGTTTTCGTTCCTGTTCAGGCGCCTTGCCGTTGTCATCCCGACTTTCATCGGGATCACACTGCTCGTTTTCTCACTGATCCGGATGATTCCAGGCGACCCTGTCGAAGCCCTTTCCGGCGAGCGCGGCATGGATCCCGAACGGCATGCACACCTGTTACACGAATTTGGCCTCGATCGCCCGCTCCCGGTGCAGTACGGCGAATTCGTCTGGAAGGCGTTGCACGGGGATCTCGGCTATTCGATCGTCAGCCACGAACCTGTGCTGCACGAATTCCTCGACCGCTTCCCAGCAACCTTCGAGCTGGCGTTCTGCGCAATCCTGTTCGCTGCAATCATCGGCATCCCTGCTGGCATCCTCGCGGCAGTCAAGCGGAACACGCCGGTCGACTACGGCGTGATGGGTATATCACTCGCCGGCTATTCAATGCCGATCTTCTGGTGGGCGCTGCTGCTCATCCTGTATTTTTCTGTCCATCTGGGCTGGACACCCGTGTCCGGCCGGCTCGCAATCGAGTTCGACCCTCCTCGGTGGTCTGGGCTGATGCTCATCGACACCCTACTCGACGGCGATAAAGGCGCTTTCCGCTCGGCCCTGTCGCACCTGGTACTGCCTGCGGTCGCTCTCGGCACGATTCCACTCGCCACGCTGGCGCGAATGACACGCTCATCAATGCTCGAAGTGCTGCGCGAGGACTACATCCGCGCTGCACGCGCGAAGGGACTATCGCCGCTTCGCGTCGTGATGAAGCATGGATTGCGCAATGCATTGATCCCCATCGTAACGGTTGTCGGCCTGCAGGTGGGCGTGCTGTTGGGTGGCGCGGTACTGACCGAAACAATCTTTGCTTGGCCCGGCATCGGAAAGTGGCTGATCGAGGCAATTCACCGCCGCGACTATCCGGTCGTACAAGGCGGCATCCTGATCTGTGCTGTACTCGTGATCGTAGTGAACCTTGTCGTTGACCTGCTCTACGGCGTCATCAATCCGCGCATCCGGCATCCGCGATGAACCACACAACCGGCACGGAAGCGCTCAGCGCCCCTCATCCACTCACGGAGCTATGGCGCGATTTCGCCCGCAATCCGGGTGCGGTCGCGGGGCTCGCAGTGGTAGCGTTGCTTGTATTTTGTGCGCTGTTTGCCGAATGGCTCGCACCTCATTCGCCGATCGAGCAATACCGCGATGCCATCCTCACACCGCCCTCATGGTTGGAGGGCGGCAAAGCCGGTTTTCTGCTCGGCACTGATGCCGTCGGCCGCGATCTGCTCTCACGCCTCATCTTCGGTGCGAGGCTTTCTCTGGGCATCGGCCTTGTTTCAGTTTCTCTCTCGCTCGGCTTCGGCATCCTCCTTGGTCTGATCGCCGGCTTTTCACGCGGATGGCCGGGCACCGCAATCATGCGGGCGATGGACATTCTGTTGGCGCTGCCTTCGTTGCTACTTGCAGTGGCCGTCGTCGCCGTACTCGGGCCAGGACTCATCAATGCGATGTATGCGATCGCCATTGTCTTGCTGCCTCACTACGTGCGGCTCACCCGCGCCGCGGTCATCGCCGAACGCGACAAAGAATACGTGCTCGCTTCACGCATCGCAGGCGCCGGTACAGCACGCCTGATGTTCATAACCGTACTGCCCAACTGCTTGGCGCCCCTTATCGTGCAGGCAACGCTGGGCTTTTCGAATGCGATCCTCGACGCGGCGGCACTGGGCTTCCTGGGACTTGGCGCACAGCCACCCGCATCGGAATGGGGGGCGATGCTTGCTAGCGCGATGGAATTCATCCAATCCGCATGGTGGGTTGTCACATTCCCCGGCGTCGCGATCTTTCTCGCCGTGCTGGCTTTCAACCTGATGGGTGACGGTCTACGCGATGCACTCGATCCAAGACTTAAGCGATGAATGGTTCCGCGCAATTCTGTCACCTAATCACTGGATAGGCTGCCGGAGCCTCAGCGTGCGATGCAAACCACTAGGTGCATTCCGGGTACGCTTTAACTGGGCACCGCAAACACCCTATTTCCAGTGCGGCCCCAAGGCCTGTAGTCAGGGTACGTTTTCGTGCACCGACTCATCGAGGAACACGAATGTCATTACTCGAAGTTCGCAATTTGTCCGTTGTGTTCGATACGGGCAATGCACCATTGCAGGCCGTGGAGGGGCTGGATCTCGAAATCGGAAAAGGTGAAGTCGTCGGACTTGTCGGTGAATCGGGTTCGGGTAAGAGCGTCGCGTCACTTGCGTTAATGGGCCTTATCGATCCACCTGGTCATGTGAGCGCCGACAGCCTTTCATTCGATGGTCGAGATCTACTCACGATGCGCCCTTCGTCGCGCAGAAAGCTACTCGGGCGCGATATCGCAATGGTTTTCCAGGATCCGATCGCAAGCCTCAATCCCTGCTTTTCTGTCGGCAACCAGATCATTGAAACGCTCGCCGTACATGAAGGCGGCTCGCGCCGGACGTTGCGTGCGCGAGCACTCGACCTTCTCAAGCAGGTCGAGATCCCCGACCCCGAGCACCGTTTCGAGGCATACCCGCATCAGATATCCGGAGGCATGAGTCAGCGCGTGATGATTGCCATGGCAATTGCAAGCAATCCGCGTCTCTTGATCGCAGATGAGCCAACGACAGCGCTCGACGTCACTGTGCAAGCGCAGGTACTGCAACTCCTGCTCCGCTTGCAGCGCGAGCACGGGATGGCTCTCATGCTTATCACTCATGACCTCGCCGTGGTTTCGGAAGTCGCGCAGCGTGTAGTGGTGATGTATGCCGGGCAGGTGATGGAAACCGGAGTGGTGCCGACGCTTTTCGAAGCTCCCAGGCATCCCTACACACGAGCTCTGCTTGATGCACTGCCCGAGCACAACCGGGGCGCGGAGCGCTTGGCAAGCCTGCCAGGCGTCGTGCCCGGGCAATACGATCGGCCGACGGGCTGTCTGCTCGCACCGCGCTGCCGGTTTGCCGTAGAACTTTGCCATGCCAAACGACCTTTCTTGGCCGGCTCGTTGGATGCACAGGTACGCTGCCATTTCCCACTTGATCGGCTCGGCATGCCGACCGAGCATCCAGCAAGCAAGGTGATCGCGTGAGCAAGGTACTGTTCGAAGCGCAGGACTTGCGCAAGCACTATCCGGTCACGGGAAACCCGTTTCACCCGAAGGCTCTGGTGCGCGCACTCGATGGGGTGAGCTTTACCGTACTGGCAGCACGCACACTCGCGGTGGTGGGTGAATCAGGTTGCGGCAAGAGCACGCTCGCGCGCCAGATCACGATGCTGGAAACACCAACATCGGGCCGCATCCTGCTCGAAGGCACCGACCTTGGCACGGCACCGAAGCAGACACTGGAGACGTTGCGTCCAAAGATCCAGATGATCTTCCAGAACCCCTACGCAAGCCTCAATCCACGCAAGCGCATCGGCACCATTCTTGAGGAACCCCTGAAGATCAACGAACGGCTTAGTGCAGCCGAGCGTGCAGAAAGGGTGCGCGAGGCGATGACTCGCGTAGGGCTGCGACCTGAACATGCCGCGCGCTATCCGCACATGTTCTCTGGCGGGCAGCGCCAGCGCATCGCTATCGCACGCGCACTCATGACCCAACCAGCACTGGTCGTAGCCGATGAGCCGGTTTCTGCTCTGGACGTGTCGATCCAGGCACAGGTCCTCAACCTGCTGATGGATCTGCAGCGTGACGCCGGCCTGGCCTATGTCTTCATTTCCCACAATCTCGCTATCGTCGAGCACATCGCGGACGACGTGCTCGTGATGTACCTCGGGCGCGTCGTCGAACAGGGTCCGGTTCGCGAGGTCTTCGATTCGGCTCGCCATCCCTATACGCGCGCCTTACTCGCAGCAACACCGAGGCTCGATCCGAGGGCACGCAAGGCGGCGCACGAACCTGCGCGCGGCGAACCGCCATCGCCACTCGCACCACCGCCAGGCTGCGCATACGCATCGCGCTGCACACATGCGGAAGCACGCTGCCATATCGAAGCGCCTCTGCTGCGTGAAGTAGGTTCGCATCGCGTAGCCTGCCATTTCGCTGAAAGTATCGGCTAGATGGTTTCGGCAATAGCGATCATTCTCAATGACGACAGGATTTTTCTCATGATAAATGAGTGATGCGCCAACGCAACATTCCACCCTTAATAGAAGTCTTTCTTCCTCCATAGACTAATCCCATTGACCACGGTCAAGGGGACTACCCCTCCCCTTCTCATACTGAACCCGCTGTGTTGGTGCAGCACAAGGAAGGGTTTAAGAGGGATAACTATGAATCACGTAATTCGTAGCACCGCTGCTGGAATTCTTGCTGCTGGTCTTTTCGCCTCGGGTGCGGCAATTGCCGCCGATGGCAACTGGATGGTCCGTGGTCGCCTGACCTACGCGGATTTCACAAATAACAACGAGGATAATCGGCTGGGATCCAAGGTAGAAGCGGAAAGCATCTGGTTCCCGGAACTTGATGTCACCTACTTTTTCACCGAGAACTTCGCAACAGAGTTGGTACTGACATACCCGCAGAAGCACGATATCAAGCTGGGGGGATCCAAGATCGGCTCGCTGAAGGAACTGCCACCGCATCTGATGTTCCAGTACCACCTGCCGGTCGGCGACTGGAAACCGTACGTCGGCGTCGGCATCAACTACACACGCTTCTGGGACGTCGATCTTGGACCGGGCATTGATGTTGATCGCAGCAGCTGGGGGCCTTCACTACAAGTCGGCGTCGACTACAAGATCGCACCGCAGTGGTACCTGAACGCTGATATCAAGTACACATGGATGAGCACCGATGTGAAGAGCCATGGCGTCATCGTGGACAAGCTCAATCTCGATCCATGGATCATGAGCATCGGCGTAGGCTATCGCTTCTGAGCGAAGGGATCACGCAAAAAAAAAGGCAGCCGATGTGGCTGCCTTTTTCATTCGTCCGGAAGTATCCGATCAGAGTCCGGCGGCTGCGCGTAGTGCCTCGGCCTTGTCGGTCGCCTCCCAGGTGAACTCCGGCTCGTCACGGCCAAAGTGACCGTAGGCGGCGGTCTTGCGATAGATCGGACGCAAGAGATCAAGCATCTGGATGATGCCCTTCGGGCGCAGGTCGAAGTGCTCCTGCACGAGCTGGGCGATCTTCTCGTCCGGGATCTTCCCAGTACCTTCGGTGTAGATCGTTACGTTGATCGGCCTGGCAACGCCGATCGCGTATGACACCTGCACCTGACACTGGCGCGCAAGCCCCGCAGCCACCACATTCTTGGCTACATAGCGCGCGGCATAGGCTGCCGAGCGATCAACCTTCGATGGGTCCTTCCCCGAGAATGCACCGCCACCGTGCGGACATGCACCACCGTAAGTGTCGACTATGATCTTGCGGCCAGTAAGGCCGCAATCACCCTGCGGGCCTCCGATAACGAAGCGACCAGTCGGGTTGACCAGATACTTGGCGTTGTTGAGCAGTTCAGCCGGAACCACCGCCTTGATGATGTCCTCGATCACCGCCTCCTTGATCGCCTCCTGCGAAATCTCCGGCGAATGCTGAGTCGACAGCACGACGGTATCGACCGAATGGGGCTTGCCATCGACATAGCGGAAGGTGACCTGGCTCTTCGCGTCCGGACGCAACCACGGCAGGCGACCATCCTTGCGCAGTTCGGCCTGACGCTGGACGAGGCGGTGCGCGTACCAGATCGGTGCCGGCATGAGTTGCGGCGTTTCGTCGCACGCATAGCCGAACATCAAGCCCTGGTCACCCGCACCACTGTTCAGGTAGTCGTCGGACGCGTGATCCACACCCTGAGCAATGTCCGGGCTTTGCTTGTCATAAGCCACGAGCACCGCGCAGCCTTTGTAGTCGATACCGTAGTCGGTATTGTCGTAGCCAATGCGCTTGATTGTGTCGCGCGCGACCTGGATGTAGTCGACATTCGCATGCGTCGTGATTTCGCCAGCCAAGACGACCAAGCCGGTGTTGCAGAGCGTTTCGGCGGCAACGCGTGCATGCCTATCCTGCTCGAAGATCGCGTCGAGGATCGCATCGGAGATCTGATCGGATACCTTGTCCGGATGGCCTTCGGAAACCGATTCAGAGGTAAAGAGAAAGTCGTTGCTCATGCACGCCCCCTAAACAAAAAACCCCGGTTAGCCTGCGCGGCCAGCTCCGGGGTTTCAAGCGGGCGACGCTTTAGCAGTATTTGTAGGCCGCCCTGCAAGTTGTCGGTTTAACTCGGCGGATCAGCTATTATCCCTCCGGCTCCAAAATTCCGTCAAATCGGCATCGGGCGCCGGTCTGCCTCAATGAATACGCTCTTCCGTCTGCTCGGCCGTCTTCCGCTTCCTGCTCTGCACCTTCTCGGCGCAGCCCTCGGTCTCGTCGTCTGGACGGTTGCCGGTCGATATCGACATATCTTGGGCGAGAACCTCGGGCGTGCGCTTCGACGCCAAGCCACCCTCGGCGAACGCCTACGCGCCGCGTCCGAGGCCGGCAAGGGCGCATTCGAAACCGCCTGGGTCTGGTCTCGATCACCACAAACGCTCAAACATGCGGTGTGCAGCACCAGCGGCTGGGATGCCGTGATCGCCGCACGCGACGCTGGGCGCGGAGTCCTGTTCGTGACGCCGCACTTGGGTTGCTTCGAAATTTCGGCCCAGTACTACGCTACCGAGGGAGGGCCGATCACGGTGCTCTTCCGTCGCCCGCGCAAGGCGGTACTTGCACCACTGATGGACGCGGGACGCAACCGTGGCCGCATGCGCGCGGTGCCGGCCGACGCCTCGGGCGTGCGCGTACTGGTCAAGGCACTCAAGGCGGGCGAAGGGATCGGCATTCTGCCGGATCAGGTTCCACAGGCAGGAGAAGGCCTCTGGGCACCGTTCTTTGGTAAGCCAGCCTACTCAATGACACTAGCCGCCCGGCTCGCTGGAATGAACGGCTCGGCAGTCTTTGTCGCCTTTGCCAGACGACTCGCGTGGAGCCGTGGCTACCACCTCCATCTCGAACCGCTGGAACTGCCTGAAGGCACACCCGAAACCCGTGTCACGGCGCTCAACGCCGCACTCGAACGGTTGATCCTCTCCTGCCCTGAACAGTACCTTTGGGGCTACAACCGATACAAGCAGCCAGCCGGTGTGCCAGGACCGGCCACGCAGGAATCTGTTTCATGAACCGGTTTGTCGTCACCTTCCTCTGGCTGCTGCACTGGTTGCCGCTTCCCGTTCAGGCCGCCATCGGAAACGGACTGGGATGGCTGCTCTACTGGATTGTGGTGCCGCGCCGCCGAGTGACTCTGACGAACCTTCGACTCTGCTTCCCGGAGCTTTCCAGTACCGAATGCGGACGGCTCGCCCGTCATCATTTCAAGTGCGTCGCGCGCAGCTTCCTCGAACGCGGCCTCTTGTGGTTCGCACCCGCTGACCGGATCCGCCGGCTGGTTCGCGTCGAAGGCATGGAAAAAGTCCATGCGCGGCTCGGCGAAGGCCGCCCGGTGATCTTCCTCGTACCGCATTTCTGCGCACTCGACACCGCAGCCACGCGACTCGCCACCGAGGTCAATAGTGTCAGCATCTATTCCACTCAGTCGAACAAGGAACTCGAAAAGTGGCTGTTCCACGGCCGCAGCCGCTTCGGCGACCAGTACTTACTGTCGCGTCAGGAGGGCGTGCGCGCTGCGGTCAAGAAGCTGCGTGAGGGCGGCCGGATCTTCTACTACCTGCCTGACATGGATTTCGGCCCGCGTGACTCAATTTTCGTGCCGTTCTTCGGCGTGCCGGCGGCCACCGTGCCCGGCCTACCACGCATCGCGAAGCTCGCGCGAGCGGACATCGTGAGCTGCATCGTCCGCATGCTACCCCGCGGCGCTGGCTATGAAGTGACGGTCGGCCCATTCTGGGAAGATTTCCCGACCGGTGACGAATACGCTGATACGCTGCGTATGAATCGCGAGATCGAACGCCACGTGCTGACGATGCGCGAGCAGTATTACTGGGTGCACAAGCGCTTCAAGACGCGCCCGCCCGGTGAGACGGGCTTTTACTGAACAATGGCGACGCGGAAGCCCCCCGCAATCGGCTCAAATTCCTGGGGTACGCGGCCCACTGGGATAATTGTCGCTCCCATCGTCACGATTCCGCTTCCGGCACTGCGCAACCGCTGGATCGAGCTCCGACGGCCAACGCCCAACGATTTACCCACACTGCAGGCCGCAATCGAAGCCAGCCGCCATCTGCATCGCCCTTGGCTGCGGGCACCAGAAGATGCCGCCGCACTACGCGGCTGGTTTGCACGCACCGAACAGCCTGATTTTGTCGCCCTGATTGCGCTACATCGCACGGACGCCAGCCCGGTCGGCGTCTTTAACCTGAGCCAGATCTTCTACGGTGGCTTCTGCAACGCCTGCCTCGGCTACTACGCGCTGGCACCCAATGCCGGCTGCGGCCTGATGCGCGCAGCGCTCCCGCTCGTGCTACGCCAAGCCTTCGGGCCACTGCAACTGCATCGAATCGAGGCCAACATCCAGCCCGGCAACAAAGCCTCAAAGGCCCTCGTGCGTAGCGTGGGCTTCCAGCTCGAAGGTTTCTCGCCCCGGTACCTAAAGATCGGTGGCCGTTGGCGCGACCATGAGCGTTGGGCGATCACGCGCGAAGACTGGCTTGCCACGCGGGGCAGGCCAGATCAGCCGCCATCGCCCCAGACCAGCTAGCCTTCCTTTGCCGGATCGCGCGGCTCTCCACAGGTTCGGATGATTGCACCATGATCGGAACCACTTGTTTCCTCGCTGCGACACACGACTGGGCGCAATTATCTCGAACACGACAGTAGCGGGAAGGAGAACAGAGTCCCAAGCCGCTATCATGAGACAAGCCATTTTGGAGACCCACATGTTCCAGAACCCGGATGAAGCCGCCGTTCGCGCCTTGCTGAAGAAGGTACGTACCATTGCCATCGTCGGCGCCTCGCCGAAGCCCGAACGGCCAAGCCATTACATCGGCGAGTTCCTGCAACAAAAGGGCTATCGCATCATTCCGATCCACCCGGCGATCGACACGCTCTTCGGCGAAAAGGCTTACCCATCGCTGTCCGACGTACCGGAAGCCATCGACCTAGCCGATTTCTACATCAACGCCGACCGCGTCGGCCCAATGATCGACGAAGCGGTGAAGCTCGGAATCCCGGCGATCTGGATGCAGGACAATGTAGTCGACGAAGCTGCTGCACAACGTGCACAGGGGGCTGGCGCCACAGTGGTGATGGACGATTGCATCTACCGCCGCTATCGCCAACTCATGACCTGAGTGACACAACCCGGTGGCATCCCAGATTTCAAAGACCTGTGTCGATGCCAGCCACGCTGTGGGACAATGTCCTGATGAAACTGCGTTTCACAAAAATGCAGGGCTTGGGCAACGATTTCGTCGTCATCGACACGATCAACCAGCCCTTTGAGCTGACCCCGGCGCGGACGCGCTTCCTCGCCGACCGTCGCTTTGGCGTGGGTTGCGACCAGATCCTGCTCGTCGCGAATAGCGACAAGCTTGGTGTGGACTTCCGCTACCGCATCTTCAATCTCGATGGCGAGGTCGAGCAGTGTGGCAACGGCGCCCGCGCTTTCGCCCGCTTCGTGCGCGACAAAGGCCTCACCGACCGTGACGAGATCCGCGTGGAGACGCTCGCTGGCGTGATCGCACCACGCTTGACCGCCGATGGATTGGTAACGGTCAACATGGGCGTCCCAATCCTTGAGCCCACCCGCATCCCCTTCCTATCCGATTCGGACGCACCGAACCAGCCGCTCGACGTCACCGGTACCGAGGTCATGATCGGAGCTGTCAGCATGGGAAACCCCCATGCGACGCAAGTAGTGCAAGATGTCGACGCTGCGCCAGTCGAGACCATGGGCCCGCAGATCGAACGGCATCCGCGGTTTCCCGCACGTGTCAACGTTGGTTTCATGCAGGTGGTCGACCGTGGTGCCGTGCGTCTGCGCGTGTTCGAGCGCGCGGCTGGCGAAACACTCGCCTGCGGCACCGGCGCCTGCGCGGCGGTGGTGACGGGTATCCGCCGCGGCCTTCTCGACAGCCCGGTCCGCGTCACGACGCGCGGCGGCGATCTCACGATCGCCTGGAACGGTCCCGACACCCCGGTCCACATGACCGGCCCGGCGGTAACCGTTTTCGAGGGCGAAATTGACATCGAATGACGCGGCAGTTGCCGCGGCCCGCGACCAAAATCCGTCTCTGAGCCAATCCCGCCCATGAACGCAAACGACGTAGCCGCCTACCTGCAACACCATTCCGACTTCTTCGAGAGCAACGCCGAACTGCTGGCCATGCTCTCCGTACCGCACCCCGATACCGGCGAAGCCATTTCGCTGACGGAACGGCAACTCATGGCGCTGCGCGACAAGCTTCGGCAGCTACAAGAGAAGATGGCCGATCTCGTACGCTTCGGTGAGGAAAACGACGCGATCTCGGAGAAGGTCCATCGGCTGGTCTTGAACCTCATCGAAGCGGATGGTTTCGATGCCATCCACGGCGTACTCAACAGCCATTTACTCGACGATTTCGAGATCCCTCACATCGCAATGCGCGTCTGGGATACCGGAACGACACTCGAGACACCGGAATTCGCACCTGTGTCCGAAGTGCTCCGCTTCTTTGCCGCAGACCTGCGACACCCCTACTGCGGACCCGCCGCGCAACCTGAGATCACTGCTTGGTTTGGCGAGATCGGAGCCCATGTGCGTTCGGTCGCGCTATTGCCGCTAAGGCGTGACGGACAGATCTTTGGCCTGCTTGCGCTGGGCAGCGAAGAAGCCGAGCGCTTCTATCCCGAAATGGGCACGCTCTATGTGTCCCGCATTGGCGAACTAGTCAGCGCAGCGCTGCTCAAGTACCTCGGCTAACGGCTTGGCGGTCTCTTCCTGCATGGCAGCATGGGCAACACTCGCCTATGCTGAAACACCCCCATCAGCCAGACAGGAGCCTTCCATGCAGAAGCGCAGCGTCGTGGTCATCAGCCTGCTCGCCGCAGTTTCCCTGCCGGCATCGTCCGCTGAGCAGAGCAGCAATCCGGACGTGCGAGTCGCCCAGACCCGGGACGAAAATACGGTTGCCGCGGCAAGCAAGGTCACCGTCAAGGCAACGGTGCTCTCGATCGAGGCGCCCAGTCGCACGCTCACATTAAAGGGGCCGCGCGGCAACATCTTCGATATCGTGGCCGGGGACGAAGTAAAAAACTTCGACCAGATCAAGGTTCAGGACACGCTGAATTTCACCTACGTGGAAGCGCTGGCGTTTGAACTCAAGAAAGTCCACGGCAAGATTCGCGAGCGCCGCGAGGTCGACGACGGCGCAACGGCAAAACCCGGCGAAAAACCAGGAGCCGCCGCAGGCAAACGAATCATCGTAGTCGCGGACGTGGTTCGCATCGACCACAAGAAGCAGACAGTGGCGCTACGCGGGCCAAAACACACGGTGACGCTCAAGGTCGCCGATCCGAAGAACCTGAAGGATGTGAAGGCAGGCGACCAAGTCGAAGTGACCTACATTCAGGCCGTCGCCGTCGATATCGAGAGCCCGACGACGCCCAAGAACTGATTCACCGATGAAACTCCAATATCTGATCGCTGACGTTTTCACCGACCAGCCCTTCACCGGCAACCCACTGGCGGTGGTCCCGCACGCTTCAGATCTCGACGCCGCGATCATGCAGAAGATCGCGGCAGAGATGAATCTTTCAGAGACAATCTTCGTACTCCCACCCGAAATCCCCACCAACGCCGCCCGGGTACGGATCTTCACGCCAGCGCGCGAATTGCCGTTTGCAGGCCATCCGACGGTCGGCTGCGCAATCGTTCTGGCCACGTTGGGCTTGGTGCCAGCACCGGAAGGCGACAGCCGGATCGTGCTGGAAGAGGGCGTGGGCCCAGTCGGTGTCCGGCTCACCATACGCGACGGCCAGCCGGTATTCGCAGAACTATCCGCTGCGATCGTGCCGACATTCCTGCCCGCGATCGAAAACGCCACCATCGCCACGATGCTCACCCTGATGGAAACCGACATCCTGCCCGGCAGCGAGGTCGCCTCCTGTGGCAATCCCTTTCTCTGCGTACCGCTTTCGAGCCGCGAGGCGCTCACCCGTTGCGTGCCAAATCCCGTCGCGATGTCACGGTTGGACAGATGTGGCGCACGGGGTATCTATGCATATTGGCAAGCCGATGTGGGCCGTCTACACGCGCGCATGTTCGGCTTCGGTCTTGGCTTGGTCGAAGATCCGGCCACCGGCTCGGCGGCCGTCGCACTCGGAGGGCTCCTCGCCGCACGCGCGCCTGCGCCGGATGCCAGCTTCATGTGGGAGGTGCTTCAGGGAAAAGATCTCGGCCGGCCGAGCCGCCTACAGCTATCCGCCGACAAGGCCGGCGGACAGGTAACCGCAGTAAGGGTTGGCGGCGCAGCTGTCATCGTGGCCGAAGGCACGCTGAATATCTGACAACGCAAAGCACCTTGGGCGGCAGTAGCAGGTAGCAACTGTCGCAGGCCACACCCGGCGGCAATCGCCTATACCGACACCAACACATCCCCCTGGCATTCGGCCAGGACGCGCTTGGTCACGCTGCCGATCAAGAGGTTTTCGATTCCGCCTTCCCCACGCTTGCCCATCACGATGAGGTCGCAATCCTGCTCTTGCTCTTGTTCGACGATCCGCAGCACACGATCCCCATGCACCACGATGGTTCGCACCGCATAGGGCGACAGTCCCGCGTCTTCACACAGTTGACGCAGCTTCTGCGTAGCCTCCTGCTTGGCGACGATGCGGTAGTGGTTGATGGTCGCATCATCAACGCTCGCGTAGCGCAGATGGCCTTCGAACGGCACTTCGAAAGCATGCATCAGCACAAGCTCAGCCTTGGGCGCGATCGCGCGCGCGTGGCGGATCGCACGCAGCCCATGCGGTGAGAAATCCACCGGCACCAGCAGCGAGCGGTAATCGTCGCGTGGCGCCTGCTTAACCACCAGCACCGGGCAGCCCGTGCTCGATAGCAGCCGCTCGGCGGTCGAGCCAAGCAGCATGTGACGAATCACACTCTCGCCCTTGGCACCGCAGACCAGAAGGCTCGCGTCCGTCTGGTCAACCTTGCTCGCCAGCTCAGCCAGCAGCGAACCACTCACCACCTGCGTGCCCGCTGTTACGCCGTAGCGCTTGAGCAGAGACGCGGCCAATTCATGAAGTCTTCCGCGTGCCATGTCGAGGACCCGTTCCTGAAGTTCTTCAGAAGCCCCAGACATGAGCTGCCTCAAGCGCTCCAGCGGCGCAAGGTTGGCAACATGGAGCAGATCGAGCGTCGTACCGATTTCCTGGCTGACAAGTGCGGCGCGTTCTGCGGCATGACGGGCCGGCGCCGAAAGGTCGGTTGCGGCCACGATGTGCTTGAACGGACTCATGAGGGATTTCCTCCAGCGTGAGTGCGGGCCGGCCTCGCGCTGACGCGCAAGGAGACGGACGAGGTGCGCATGGCGCGCACCCTCATTGTCCCCGATCCGGCAGTTGCAGGCTTGGCCAAAGTCGACATGACCATTGATTCGATGGACGAACACATGACCGACACCACCCGGAACCCGACCCCGCCCCCGGCATGGCACACACTTGATTGCACCGAGATCGAGCGTGTGCTGGACACCCGTTCTAACGGTCTTTCAGACGCCGAGGCCGCTGAACGGATGGCGCGTTTCGGCCCCAATCGGCTCGCTCCACCGCGGCGCCGTAGCCCACTGATGCGGTTCCTGCTGCAGTTCAACAACATCCTGCTGTACGTGATGACGGCAGGCGCGGTCATCACCGCGTTCCTCGGCCACTGGGTCGATACCGGCGTGCTCTTCGCTGCCGTCGTCATCAACGCAATCATCGGTTTCATCCAGGAAGGCCGCGCCGAGGCTGCACTGGACGCAATCCGCGCAATGCTCTCCCCACGCGCCACAGTGATCCGCGAAGGCAAACGGCGTGAGATCGATGCAACAGAGCTGGTGCCGGGTGACGTCGTGCTGGTCTCGTCCGGTGATCGCATACCGGCTGATCTGCGGTTGGTTGCAGTCAAGGAGCTGCGGATCGAGGAAGCTGCGCTGACCGGCGAATCCCTGCCGGTCGAAAAAAGCATCGGCACGACCGGCACGGACGCCCCCCTCGGCGACCGCTACGGCATGGCGTACTCAGGCACGCTCGTGGTCTATGGCCAGGCGCATGGCATCGTGGTCGGCGCCGGCATGGGGACCGAACTGGGCAAGATCAACCAAATGCTCGCCGAAGTGCAGCACTTGGCCACGCCGCTGCTACGCCAGATCGACCGCTTCGGCCGTGTACTGGCGCTGGCGATCCTTGGCATGTCAGCGGCGACCTTCGTACTCGGCACGCTGTGGCGCAACCACCCGCCGTCCGAGATGTTCATGATGGTCGTCGCACTCACCGCATCGGCGATTCCTGAAGGCCTTCCGGCCATCATGACAGTGACGCTGGCACTTGGCGTGCAGCGCATGGCACGACGTCACGCAATCGTGCGCCGGCTACCGGCGGTCGAGGCGCTCGGCTCGGTGACGGTGATCTGCTCGGATAAGACTGGCACGCTGACGCGCAACGAGATGACGGTGCAGCGGATCGTCTGCGCTGGACACGTATTCGATGTCGGTGGCATCGGTTATGCACCCTTTGGTGACCTCTCGGTCGATGGCCGCATCATTGATGTCACCCGCTACCCGGCACTCGAACTGGCGATCCGCGCCAGCGTGCTCTGCAACGACGCGCACTTGCGTGAGGAGGATGAGGTCTGGCGTATCGAGGGCGATCCGACTGAGGGCGCACTACTCGTCCTGGGAGCCAAGACAAACTTCACCCAGCATGCGGGCGAAACTGCCTGGCCCCGGCTAGACGCAATCCCGTTCGAGTCCCAGCACCGCTACATGGCAACGTGGCATCGTGATATCGACGGCGAACCGTGGCTGTTCGTCAAAGGCGCGCCGGAGGTCGTGATCGAGATGTGCGACATGCAGTTTGACCATGCTGGTGAGCACGCGATCGATGTCGATACTTGGCGCCGGATGGCCACCGATACGGCCGCCCAAGGGCTGCGCTTGATCGCACTTGCCAGCAAGCGTGCGGCGCCAGCAGGTGCACGGCTGGCGCATCACGACGTCCGGTCCGGTTTCACACTGCTCGCACTCGTCGGTATCGTCGATCCACCACGCGAAGAGGCGATTCGCGCCGTAGCCGAGTGCCACCGCGCCGGTATCCGAGTGAAGATGATCACCGGCGACCATGCCGAAACCGCCAAGGCAGTCGGCGCCCAGCTCGGTATCGGTGCCGGCAAGCCAGCGATCACAGGTGCAGAACTCACACTGATGGACGACGCAGCACTGCGCCGCGTGGCGATGGAAGTTGACGTCTTCGCGCGTGCCAGCCCCGAGCACAAGCTTCGCCTTGTCCAGGCGCTACAGGACGACGGGCAAGTCGTTGCAATGACCGGCGACGGCGTCAACGATGCGCCAGCGCTCAAGCGCGCGGATGTTGGCATCGCCATGGGCCACAAGGGTACCGAGGCAGCCAAGGAAGCCGCCGACATGGTCCTCACCGACGATAACTTCGCCACCATCGCCGCCGCCGTACACGAAGGCCGCGCGGTCTATGACAACCTCAGGAAGTTCATCCTCTTCATGCTGCCGACCAACGGCGGTGAAGCACTGGTGGTAATCGCGGCAATTCTGTTCGAACTTGTACTGCCGCTGACACCCGCACAAGTGCTGTGGGTAAACATGGTGACATCAAGTTGCCTCGGGCTAGCACTCGCATTCGAACCACCCGAACCGAACATCATGCGCCGCCGCCCACGGCCAACAAACGAAGTGCTGCTCTCAGGCTTTTTCATCTGGCGCGTACTGCTCGTCTCGATCGTCATGATGACTGGCGCACTTGGGCTCTTCCTTTGGGAGCTCGAAACAGGCACCAGTGTGGAAACCGCCCGTACGATGGCAGTCAATGCGGTGGTCGCGGCCGAGATGTTCTACCTCATCAACAGCCGCTTCATGCTTGCCCCTGTGACCAACCGCGCTGGTCTGTTTGGCAATCGCTACGTGCTTGTCGCGCTCGTTTGCTGCGTGCCGCTGCAGCTGGCATATACGCATTCGGCGGTCATGCAGGGCATTTTCGAATCGGCCGACCTATCTCTACTCGAATGGAGCAAGGCGCTGGGCGCCGGCTTGCTCGTCTTTGTCGTCGCGGAAGTCGAGAAGTGGGTAATACGGCACTTCAAGCTCACCGCTCGTCTTGGCATCAACCGGCAAGGCGAACAACAAAAAGCCAGAGGTAAACCAGTACCCCACTGATCAGCAGGAACGGCACGGAGTACGCATGGAAGACGAACCATGCACGTCGCTCGCCAAGCAGCCGCAGTGCGATCAAATTGGCGAGCGAACCGATCAAGAAGCCGAAGCCCCCGACGTTCACCGCCCAGGCGATCGTATGCCAGTCCGGGCTGTGCTCCGCGAGCAGGATCGCGCCCGGCACGTTACTGATGAACTGTGACACCACAACGCCCGCAAGATACAACCGCTCCGGCTGCGCAAGCCCGAAGTCCGAAACGAACGCCTGTACCGGGCCAAATTGTGCAAGCGTCCGCAGATCGATGAACATCAGTACGAAAACGAGCAGCAGCGCCCAATCCACACGCCGCACAACCGCACGAAAACCAGCCAGGTAGATGCCGAGTACAACCGCCAGTGCGATATATGGCAGGTGACGGTCCACCATCACAAGGAATATCGGGTACAGCACAAGGCTCACCCCGAGCATGCCGCGATCAAGCGGCTGCGGGGAGACATCTTCGTGTGTATCGATCCGTTTCGCCGGAAAGGCAATCACCGTAAGAACGAAAAGCAATCCGCAGAGGATCGCGGCCAGTGGCGCCATTGCGGCCACGAATTCGTGGAAGGCAAGTCCAGAGCGATGCCAGAGGAAGAGATTCTGCGGATTGCCCATCGGGGTGAGCACCGACCCCGCATTGACTGCAAGTGCTTCGAAGATCACAAGTCGTGCGGTCGGCAGCGCCGCCATCCCATGCAATCCAAGCGTGAGGGGCACGACAATGAAGAGCGCGATGTCGTTGGTAAGAATCGTGGCCAGCAACGCAGATGCTGCAACGAGCAGCATCGCCAGGTGCCGTTCTGTATGCATCCTCGTTAGGAGGTGAAATGCTGCATGCTGGAGAAAACCGCTCTCTTCCAGGCCCATCGTGAGCAACAACAAACCGGCAAGTGCTGCGATGGTCGGCCAGTCGACGCGCTGAGGAAAGTGGGGAATCTGCTCGGGCGCTGCAAGGGTGAGCACCACGAAGACCACAAACAGGATCAGCAGGAGAGCGTCGCGGCGCAAGGCGCCGACGAGCGCCCGCGGAAGATGGATCAAGGCATTCATCATGGGCTCGTGGTACGCACCGCCTCACAGCGGCGCGTGATGATACCCGAGCCCCCTGGAGCGAAGACCGGGTTACAGCGTAGCCGCGATCACCGAGATCTCGATCCGCCAGCCGGAGTGGGCCAGCGCCGCCACCTGTACGCAAGCACGCGATGGCGCGGCGCCATTTGGCAGCCAGTCTTCCCATACGGCATTCATGCCTTCGTAGTCGGCCATATCCGTGAGGTACACGGTGGCAGAGAGCATACGGTCCCTGCTGCTGCCAGCAAGTGCGAGCGTAGCGTCGAGTTCCGCCAGGACCTCGCGAGTCTGATCACGGATGTCGGCGGTCTCGCTGACTGGAACTTCTACCGCATAGACGAGACCGTTATGCGTCACGGCATCGGAGTAGCGGCGGCCCGGGTTCAGGCGATCGATCATGAGGCACTCCTTTCAGGTCGGACATGCGTGCCCGGGCGCGGAGACGGCAGACAAGGCGAACCGCGCCTGCACAAGAAGACAAGGCGGCAACGCCCGCCTCGCGGGCTGTCGAGTATAGCTGCTGGCTTGAGTCATAAGACACGGGCTGCGGTTTTGTCACCACGCAAAACCCAGCCCATCATCCTTGCTGCAATGGAGCCGCGACTGCTAACCTGACAAGTTCCGCCCCGGCGTCGATCCGGCTTCCAGACAAGCGAATCATGCAGAACGACTACCTCGAAAGAATTCTCAACGCCACGGTCTACGACGTCGCGATCGAATCACCGTTGGACTTCGCCCCGAACCTTTCGGCGCGCAGCCACAACCGGATCTACCTGAAGCGCGAGGACATGCAGCCTGTCTTCTCATTCAAGCTCCGCGGCGCCTACAACAAGATTTCGAAGCTCTCACCGCAAGCGCTCAAGCGCGGCGTGATCTGTGCCTCGGCCGGCAACCACGCACAGGGTGTAGCACTGTCGGCAGCCAAGCTCGGCACGCGCGCGGTGATCGTGATGCCGGCCACCACCCCCCCCATCAAGGTCGACGGCGTACGCTCACGGGGCGGCGAGGTGGTGCTGCATGGCTCCTCATTCGATGAGGCCTACGCCCACGCACGCGAACTCGAGCAGACTGAAAAGCTGACCTTCGTCCACCCGTTCGACGATCCCGAAGTAATTGCCGGGCAAGGGACGATCGGCATGGAAATCCTGCGCCAGCATCCGAAGCCGCTCCATGCGGTGTTCTGCGCCATCGGTGGCGGCGGCCTGATCGCGGGCATCGCGGCGTATATCAAGCGCGTGCGGCCGGAGGTGAAGATCATCGGCGTCGAGACCTTCGATGCCGACGCAATGAAGCGTTCACTTGAGAACGGCGAGCGTGTGCGGCTCGATCAGGTCGGGCTGTTCGCCGATGGCACGGCCGTCAAGATCGTCGGAGAGGAAACCTTCCGTCTCTGCCGCGAACTCGTGGACGAAGTGGTCCTGGTCGACAACGATGCGATCTGTGCGGCGATCAAGGACGTATTCGAGGACACACGCTCGATCCTCGAACCCTCCGGCGCGCTCGCTGTGGCCGGCGCCAAGGCCTGGGCAGCCCAGCACAAGCTGCACGACAAGACCTTGGTGGCAGTAGCGTCGGGCGCCAACATGAATTTCGACCGCCTGCGCTTTGTCGCCGAGCGCGCAGAAATCGGCGAGCAGCGCGAAGCGATCCTCGCGGTGACGATTCCCGAAAAACCGGGCAGCTTCCGCAAGTTCTGCACACTGCTTGGGAACCGCAGCATCACCGAGTTCAATTACCGCTACAGCGACGCTCAGCGCGCCCACGTTTTCGTTGGCGTACAGGTACATTCGCGCGCGGAATCGCTGCGGCTAGTCGAAACGCTGCGCCGACACGAGCTTGAAACACTGGATCTAACTGACGACGAAATGGCAAAACTGCACGTGCGCCACATGGTCGGCGGACATGCACCAGCAGCAGACAACGAACGCATCCTGCGCTTTGTGTTCCCGGAGCGGCCAGGGGCGCTGATGACCTTCCTGTCCCACATGCGCTCGGACTGGAACATTTCGCTGTTTCACTACCGCAACCACGGCGCCGATTACGGTCGTGTGCTGGTCGGCGTGCAGGTTCCGCCAGAAGACGCCGCCGCATTCCAGACCTTCCTCGCTGAACTCGGGTACGAGTACTGCGACGAGACTAACAACCCGGCCTACCGGATGTTCCTCGGCGGAAACTCGCCGACCCGCGCTTCATAGCTCCCTCAGCGATCACCCGCTCCGTAAGCAGGGCTCAGATCTGCCCGATATGCGCCTCGTCAGCGCCTGATGCATCCAGGGCTGGAAACCAAAATAGGGCTGCACGCCGAAATCGGCGGCAGCCCTGCCTGGAAAGCTAAAGCTAACGCCTTATCACAGACTGTGTGAAAACCTAGCTATCTGAGGCAGCGTCCACCGATAATGCCCGTATCGCGAGATACGGGCATTGTCATTGATGGGTTATATCCGGGGTGAATCGCGCACGCAGGGCAGTCTGTTTCCAGTGAGCCTGGATG
>JAVBUM010000030.1:0-4181 GCA_031555325.1 Niveibacterium sp.
TTCAATCACCACCGCCTGCTCGAGCCCATCGGCTACGTCCCGCCAGCCGAGGCCGAAGCCGCTTACTATCGCAGTCAGAGTCAGCAGCCGGTTGCGGCCTGACTCAAACCAAATGGCCTCCGCAAAAACCGGGACGATTCACCGTCGCTTCGACGCGAAATCGAGAGACTGTTCTGGAGGCAAATCGCGACCGCATCTATCGCTCAAAATGCAAACGCCCGATGCGGTGCATCGGGCGTCCTTGATCGGTTAGCTTTCGGCTGATTTGACCGTTCTGAGTGTCAATGCAATTCAGGACGGGTCAACCTCGAACGTCTGTTCTTCAGAATCGTTGCCGGGAATCGCCATGTCTAAAGTTCTGCGGGCCGTCTGCGTCCTCACAATCGCCTTTATCGTCGCATCGTGCGCGACAACCACGCACTACACCGAACAGTTTTCTTCTGTCATGGTTTCGTCTGACCATCGCAAGTTCGTCGTACTTGGTGAGAAGTACCATTACATATTCGACATGCCAAGAATACTGGACCAATCCCTGAGCTCAGAGTTCAGACATCATTTGTCCTGTGAGTTCATCCGGGAATTTAGTGTCAGCGAGCGTGGAAAGACGTTTGGGTACTTTCGGCTACAGCTAACCGACGATGCAACGCAGGAAGAAATCAAGGAAGCCAAGGGCCTGGGGTACCAGGTGACGAAAGACGGGCTCGTATATTTCTCTGAGACCGCGACGGGTAAGCGCTATCGACCTAAGGCACCCGTTGAGGCAGCCCAAACCAAGTTGAATCAGCCTTATCGTGTGCTGGTTGCCGACTCCCAAGCGGCTAGCGATGCCCTAATCATGCTCTCTCCGATATTCGTCACTGCAGGAGGCGTGGTCGTGCTTGCAAACCCAGAGATATTGCTCCTTGCAGTCCCTATGGCTGGCCTGAAGCGCTAGGTCACATTCTTGCCAGTCTGGACGTCGAATGTCCGGTTTATGGAGTGCCGTAAGCTGCGCAGACTCAAGACATTGAAAGGCAGCTCCGGGCTGGCAGCGGGCGATCGGCGCACCCCAAACCACCGCGCCTTCGTGGAGCGCGAAATCTTGGGGTCTGGTCAGTCTGGTCTTGCTTTTTGCCGGTGTGTAGCAAAAGGCAAGACCAACCCCTGAACCCGTGATGATTCCATCGGGTGGACGCCTTCCGGCAGGCTTTGCCTGCCTCCAGTCGCTCCTCATGTCAAACGGTGGGCTGCATGAAAAGGATCATCCTGACCAAACGGTCCGGGCCGAGTCGCTTCCTGCCGCCGATGGCGCTTCGATGAATGCCCGCGTTCGGACCACCTCCTCGTCGCATCTGGCCTGTCGTTGTGCTGCGGCGGATTCGGTGGTAGCGTTAGGTATTACCTTTTCTAACCGGAGATGGCCATGACCACTCCTGCCACCGTTCGCCCTGTGGCGATCAAGCTCGATGCGACCACGAAAGCACGAATCAGCCGACTGGCCGAGGCGCGCCAGCGCACGCCGCATTGGCTCATGCGTGAAGCCATCGCTCAGTACGTCGAACGCGAGGAAAAACGCGAAGCCTTCCGCCAGGACGCCCTCAAGGCGTGGTCGGATTATCAGGGGACTGGCCAACATCTGACTGCCGAAGAGGCAGATGCATGGCTTGCCCAGCTCGAGGCCGGACATGACACGGAACCGCCTGAATGCCACGACTGATCTGGTCGCCGGCAGCGCTGCGCGACTTGCAGCGTTTGCACCGTTTTTTGGTCGAGCAAAATGTCGAAGCGGCCAAGCGCACGGTCAGGGCCATCCGTGCAGGCGTCGCCACCTTGTCTCAGCAACCCGGCGTCGGCCGTCCCGTCGAGGAGATGGCGCCTGAATTCCGGGAGTGGCTCATCAGCTTTGGTGAAAGCGGCTATTCGGTCTTGTACCGCTATGACGAGGAAACGGCAGTTGTCCTGGCCGTCCGGCATCAGAGGGAAGCGGGATATTGAACGACCGCATGCCGCACCTCCGTGCGATTGTGATGCGGCGTAAGACCCACCGGCCCGTGTAGTTGCCTCGCCTGCCTCCAGTCTCCCCTCATGCCAAACATTGGGTTGCATGAAAAGCATTATCCTGACCCTCTTTCTAGTCCTTAGCATCCTGAGCGCAGCTGCCAAGGCTGAAGTGGTTGGCTGCCCTGCCCGAAGCTCAGATGATTATTACTTCCGCCCGGATACCTTTGGGATGAAAGACGACTTCATCCGCCAGTGGTATTCGGAGCAGTTGCGCGCGATGAATGAGCCCTCAATGTGGTGTGGCACTACTGCGGGTACAGAGTATCGGTTCACGTGGCTTCGAACCTTTCACCATCCTGTGGTCGTGAGAGTGACCAACAAGGGCAATGTCGCGCGCGTCGAAGCGGTGGAACTTGACGGCGCCGGTGGCTACGAGCCTGGCAAAGAACTGCGGCGCGTGTCGCGGCCCATGACCATGGAAGACTGGCTAAGCATCCAGAACACAATGGAGACCTGGGGTCTGAAGGCGCCTCCGGAGAGAAATGGTAAGGATGGCTCGGAATGGATCTTCGAGCAGCGCACTGCGCAGGGCTATGGTGCTGTCACTATCTGGAGTCCGGTATTCGGGCCGGCCCGCGCTATTGGAGAGTTGTTCTTGTCCAAGGCAGGGATCGCGGTTCCGCCAAGGGAAAACTACTGAGCTATGCAGCCTAACCCTTCCATCGAGTTGACGTCTTCCGGTACTGATCACACTGAAGCGTGATCGAGCAGGATTCCAAGGACCGCGGCTCGGTCTGCTCCATTGAGACCCAGCAGCTTGCGCGTGGGATAGCGATAGTAGGGACCATCGGGCCGCACCCGATCGCGCAGATCCTGCTGGTGAACGCGAGTGATTCGCGCGGCCTGAGCGGCAAAGCCGATGATTGCGCCGTCCGAACTCGATTCGATCTTCAGAAATCGCGCTGTGCGCAGCTTGGCAAACATCGTTTGCCGGATGCGCCCCCCTTTATTCCGCAGCTGTGGCTTGCGCGGTGCGTAGGGCGTGCCGTCCGGGTTGCGCGGCGATGCGTTGCTGCGGGCTCGTGCGCAGGGTGGTTGCGATCTCGCGGGCCAGTCTGCGCCGAGCGGCAGGCGCGAGGCGTTCGGTCAATACGACGGTCCAGGCTTCGAGCGCGTGCAGGTCCTGGCTCACGCGGGTTCGCCCTTCACCAGGAATTCAATGCTTTCTAGAACGTCGGGCGGGGGTTCGTCGCAGTGGGTGACGGTGAGCTTGTCACCTGCTTCCGAGACGACGCGTTCGGTGAGCGCGAGCTTGATGGAGAGGTCGTGCGTGGTGTGGTTGAGGATGTCCGCTCCTCCACCAGAACTTGGCCTTGCGTGCATGTCACGCGCAGACACGTGCCGCGGCGGCAAGTTTCAGAGGCTGGTATCGGAGGGCCGGAAAGCCGGCCGCATACGATCGCCAGTACCCGAGCACCTACAACGCGTAGAGACAACCTCGAGGGCTTCTGGAAGCCTGCTTTCGCCAAGACCCACGCGATCATGATCGCCGCCCCGTTCTATGAAAACGTGGCGAGCACAAGGTGGAAGATCGTCAGTTGGTGCCTGGCGAAGCGGAGGAGGGCGTGGTCTTGGAGTTCAAGCTGCGCGTGGAACAGGACGTGCTCGTTGCGTGTTTGTACTTGCATTGGAGCAGCGGGGATGAGGATCTGTGGTCTTTCGCGGCCATCACGGACGAGCCGCCGCCAGAAGTGGCTGCCGCCGGCCACGACCGCTGCATCATTCCGATCAAGCCCGAGAACGTCGACGCCTGGCTCAAACCTGCGCCGGGCGATCTCCAGGGTCTGTATTCAGTCCTCGACGATCGGGAACGCCCGTACTACGAGCATCTGCTCGCCGCGTGATCGAGCGCTAAGTAAAGGCTGTGGGTACCGGAGGGCGAAGCCTCTTGAGGCACAGAACGAGAATTCTCAGGGAACCCTGATTTCGGAAGCCGAGGGATCGGCAAACACTTGCTTGGCAAGCAGGGCAGCGATTCCAGAAATGAAAAAGCCCGCACTACAGACTGTGTGAAAACCTAGCTATCTGAGGCAGCGTCCACCGATAATGCCCGTATCGCGAGATACGGGCATTGTCATTGATGGGTTATATCCGGGGTGAATCGCGCACGCAGGGCAGTCTGTTTCCAGTGAGCCTGGATG
>JAVBUM010000079.1:0-14038 GCA_031555325.1 Niveibacterium sp.
TGTGGAGCACGCGCAGCATGGCCCGCGAGATGAGACTGTCGCAGACAGCTATCAGCGGCAGTTGGCGCGCCTTCGGTCTGCCCATCGCGCCCCTCATGCCAATCATATGGCATAGATCGCGTGCCAGGCAGCTTGTTAAAATAATTTCTAATTCATGACACTGGGATGCAACATCCACCATCCGGCTGTGCCTCTATATCTTAAGACACCGCATCGGCTCGATTTATCTCGCACTCATTCTGGCTATCGAGAAATCGAATCGCCCCATGAATTGGCAGCAAGGGAGAAACCTAGTGACGGATATGGCCCGCCTTATCGCCAAGCAGTCTTATGAGCAGAATCCGCGCCAGCCCTATTGCTATTCACCGGAACAAATCGCGGAGTTGGAGCAGACCACCGGCCAGCCATTCCCGGAAGACTTCCGCTGGTATCTGGCCCATGTCGGCTGGCGCACGATTGGCTTTCGTCGGGGAACGATCAGAGTCGAACTCGATGATCGGTGGTACATACTGAACTTTGAGTCAGCCGAGCATTTCGCTATCGCCGCCTGGCGATACAAACGCATTTGCAACGCACCACAGATTGCCCCGCTGCCGGGTGAACCCAGGGACTACTTCCCCTTCACCTGTCTGGAAGGGACTTACGACCCGCCTGTCGATTTGGCGCTCTTTATCAAGCTCACGGAACCGAACCGCGGCGCAATCTGGGCGCTGCGCACCTACAGGGATGGCCAAGCGCCATCTGCATTCTGCCTAGCCGAGGACTTCCCCTCTTTCCTGCGTCAGCTGCGCCCCTATGCGGAGATGGATTTCGCGGGAGTAATCGAAGGCATCCCGTTCGAGAAAGATCCTTGGTCGCCGTATCTCTATACGCCCAAAGATCTTTCAGAATTGGAAGCCCTCACCGGCCACACCTTTCCGGACGATTTCCGCTGGTATCTGGCCCATATCGGCTGGCGCAAGATCGATGCCTGCTGCGACACCTTCGTATTACAGCGCGGCGGTTGGATGGACGCGGTCTGTTTCGATCGTGTCGAGCACCTGACCTCTACCACCTTCTACTACCGGGAATTCGCCGCCAAGAGGGATGGCGAACGGTTGCCCGGTCTGCCGCGCAACTACTTCCCCTTTTATAACTCCAGACAGAGGATCTATCTCTATCTGGTGATCAAACTGGACGAACCAGATCGTGGCTCCATTTGGGCAGTACGGGCGATCGGCTACTTCGATAACCCGGAGCCTGATCCGCCCATTCGACTAGCAGACGATTTTCGCAGTTTTTTGGCGCAAATCGGACCGTCACGCGAATGGAATAAGCTGGTTTTGGCAAATAACAACGCCCTGTTCAATGCTCTGCTAATCGACTATCTGGCCGATTCGACCTCGATCAAACCGACCACGACCACCGATGCGGCAGCGTTGATCTCGATATTCTTTGAGCAACCGGAGAACATCATCTTCGACGGCGCACGCAACGTCGAATACCAATACCACCGCAATGGCAGGAACCAAGAAACCGCCGCGGCATTTTCGAAGAGTGCCGAGCAGTACGCGCGGGAAGCAGGGCATAACCCCTATCTTCTCCCTCCGCCCTTGCTACGGAGCCAGATCATCATCCACGAGCCGGAAGTCTTCGACGGCAACTTCTCACTCAACCAGATGGAGCATGGCTACCATATCGTTAAGGTCGAGAGCGTAGTCAGCGACAAGCTCAAACTGACGGAAACGTACCTGCTCCACCGCAGTGAAGCCGGCTGGAGCATGGTGCGCCGGCACGATGCTGCCATCGGCGATGTACGCATCCGTGGCGTGGGAACATTCACCTTCGACACCGCCCATGACTGGCGACTGAAGAAAAAAATCACTCCGGCCTGGGGCGAATTACCGGCCGAACTCAGCATGGATGGTCACGAGGGCGCGCTGACAAAGACGCGTATCGCCTTCATCAAGGAAGTGATAGGCAAGGCCGATTTCAAACCGGTTTTTGAAGCCTACGTGTTCGATCTGTACCTGACGCAGATGTATCCCGAGTTTCTTGCAATGTCGGAGGAGGACCAGCAGGAATGGGCTGACTGCTACCCAGTGATCGAGAAGCCTGGAGATATCTGGACACTGCTCGGCGAGGATTTCTCGATTTATCTCAAGGACGAACAGACCTTTCACATCGCTACTGACGCCTGCTGGGACCCGGAGCATGGGCTGACAATGGATGTGCGGGAGTGGCGCATCGTGCGGGGATAATGTCCAGCAGAGCGAGATGTCAAGACGCGCGCCGGCGTTGTAACGGTTTAGATTCTCTTGGCATCAAGACCAGTTGTTGTCCTCGCCCTACCCGCCCGCTTGATCAGTCTGCACACCTCATGTCGGCAACCAGAACGAAAACTGCGCCCCCTCCCCTGCGACCCCTTCGGCCTTCACGCCCCCCTGGTGACGTTCGATCACCCGTTTCACGATCGCAAGTCCCATACCGGTGCCTTCGATCTCGTGCGTGGCATGCAAACGCTGGAATACACCAAAGAGTTTGCCAGCGTAGTCCATGTCGAAACCGATGCCGTTGTCAGCTACGCAGTACCACGTACGTCCGCCATGCTCACGCATGCCAATGTCGATGCGCGGAGCGAGTTTGCCGGAGCTAAACTTCAGCGCGTTGGAGACCAAGTTTCGCCAGACCTGACGCAAGAGGCGCGGGTCGCCCGAGGCAGGTTCAAGCAGTCCCACCGAGCAAGCCGTTTCCGGATACTCGGCGCGCAGTTCGGCGAGAAGCTCCGAAACCATACGATTCATATCGATGTCCTGGCGTACGAATTCGACGCGTCCAACACGAGCGAAGTCGAGAAAGTCATCGATCAGGTCACCCATGTGCACCGACGCCCGCATGACCTTCTGCAGCAATTGGCGGCCCTCTTCCGAGATCGCATTGCCTTCGCCATCGATCAGCAAGTACGTGTAACCATGGATTGCACGCAGTGGCGCACGCAGGTCGTGCGATACCGAATACGAGAACGCTTCCATCTCGCGATAAGCACGCTGCAATTCCTCTGTACGTTCAATCACACGCTGCTCGAGTTGATCGTTGAGCGCGCGTATCTCGCGTTCGGCAATGTCACGTTCACTCTGGTCACGCATGGCAAGCACGAAGAGTGTCTGCTCATCGAGTTCCACGCGTGAGCGTGCTACCTCGATCGTAAATTCGGAGCCGTCCCGCCGCAGGCCCAGCGCAGGTGCGCGCCGACCAGGTGCGCGCCAATCATCAAAATCGGGGGCACCATTGCGGAAACGCTCGTCAAGCGTCTGGCGGGAACGCGCCGGAACCAGCTCGATCGCATCCCGGCCGAGCATCTCGCGCTCAGTCCAGCCAAACTTCCTTTCCGCTGCCCGATTGAAAAGGATGATGCGCCGCTGCGCGTCGGTCATGATGATAGCGTCCATCGCCGAATCGATGACAGCGTCGAGCTGCAGAGTGCGCTGACGCAGTTCCTGCTCTACCTGGTACAACGCGGAGCGATCCTGGCAGAAGATCCCGAACCTGATGGAATCTTGCCCAGCCATTATCGGGACTACGTGGACCCGCATCGCAATGGGCTCCCCCGGCGCACCATCAATGAGCACGTCATGTACGGCCGGTTCGCTTCCATGAAAACCCGAGATCAGCGCCTGCAGTTGCGATCCGCTCCGCAACGAGGAAAGTAGCGGCGAATCGGTGTGCGCCAGAAAAACCCTGCGCGCAGCAGCATTGAGCCATTCACAGATTAGACTGTCGTCAGCCTGTCGCACCACCATCGCCGGATCCGGCGATGCATCGGCAATCTCGGTAATGCGGCGGGAGTCTGCCCGCGTTTGGCGTAAGGCGAGGAGAAGCCACGCTATCAACCCCAAGCCAACAAGCATCGCAAAGCCGGCGACGACCCATGCAGCCAGGACAACGCGGGCCTCGACCGGAACCCCAATAAAAGCCATCAGCAGCCCAACGCAAGCAACTGTCACGGTAATCGCGGCAGTCGTACCAATCAGCAATGAGCACCGTTCCCGGCCGTGTGGAAGGCCACTCACTATGCAAGACCCTTTCGAAACAATTCAGGCAGATACCAACAGCATAGAAATATCGTCATGAGGCGAAACCCCTGCGCAATGATCGGCTACCGCCCGTTCGAGCGCCGCCAGCCGCCCCTCGCGGACCGTTGTCACCAAAACTTCGGCAATGCCTTCGTAGCCAAATTCCGTACCTGCGGGTGACAGGGCTTCAAGCAATCCATCGGAGAAGACGAGAATCTGCTCTCCTGGTGCGAGGACAGTCTGCTGGCAATGTACATCGGCAATCGCCAGTGGCTCCACACCAAGCGGCAAATCGTGCGAACACAGCCGATTGACAACGCGGCCTGTCACATCGAGATGGAATACATCCGGTATCCCGCCGACCCAGACACTGGCCTGACCTTGCTCAAGTGCCACGAGCGCCGCTGCGACGAAACGGCCGATCGGAAGAACGCCGTGCAGCGTCCGCGACAGCGACGATACAAACTCTTCTGGCGTGGGCGACAGTGCTACCTGTCGGTAGAACTCGCTCACCGCCGGCAGCACGCTCACCGCGGCAGCGAGACCATGCCCTGTGGCGTCAGCAAGCAACGCAAAGAGCCGCCCCGATGGCGACCGCGCTGCAAGCACGAGGTCGCCCGAGAATCGGCGTGCGGGTGACAAGCGATATTCGATCGCCGGATCGGTCAGTCCGTGGCTACTTACGCCGCGCTCAATGATCTCCTGCGCGAGCGCGCTCTCGCGTTCAGCTTCTTCGTGATAGCGACGCAGTTCCTCGGTATAACTTGCGAGTGCAGCTTCGATCTGTGCGCTGCCGCTCACGTCCTGCACCATCGCGAGATAACCCGCATCAGTCGTCCCGGCGCGCAGGGGCGAGACCGTAAGCCGAATTAACCGGGCCGCCTGGCCGTGCGTGCACAGCGGCATCTCACGGGAAACAGGCTGCGCACCCCTTCCGTTGGTCTGGCGCTGGGCCAGTTCTGCGGAAAGTTGCATAAAAGCGTCGGGTTCAAAAAAAGCGCTGAACGCCTTTCCTCGCATACTCTCCTCTTTGCTACCCACGAGCCCGCAGAAAGCCGGATTTGCGCTGAGGATCCTGCCGCCAGCATCGAACGTAACCAGCCCATCGCTCATGGACGCCGAGATTGTGTGGAGCTTCCCGCTGGTAATCTCACCTTCCCGCTGTACGGCGAGTGCGCGCGAGATAGTCCGCATCTTTGCCGCAAACACCGTGAACGAAATGGGCTTGACCAGGTAGTCGTCGGCTCCGTTGTCGATGCCGCTCATGACGTCGGATTCAGTCCCAAGGGCCGATAGCATGACAACAGGAATCCAGCGATCCGGATAACGCTCGCGCAGGTTGCGCGTTGCAATCAGACCATCCATCACCGGCATCATCACGTCCATCAGCACGATGTCGGGCAGCTCACGCTCGAAAACCTCCAGTGCTTCGACACCATTCGCGGCCGTCACCGCCTCCATGCCAAGGCGCGACAGATAAGCACGTAAGAGTTGCCGGTTGGCCTGGTTGTCGTCGGCAACGAGAACGCGATGCAAAGCAGAATCGGTGATGGGATTCATGGGGGTGTCTCAACGTTCCGGCACAGCAGAGGCGTTGCGCTCGGAATCAACCCAAGCATGCACTTCATTGCCAGGATCGGAGTATTCGAGCCCAGTAAAAGCAACGCTGCGAGCAAGCATGATGCCCCGCCCGTTTGGCTCGAACGCACGCAGCGGATCAAGATCGAGATAGTGGCGCCAGTCGAAGCCGAAGCCTGCGTCCCGGATACGAAAGTGCCAACATCCATCTTCGCGCCACGTCTTGAGATACACGCGCTTGTCGTGATTTTCCTCTAACTCAAGCCGTCGGGCGATCTCCGCTGGCCACACGCCTTCGCGTTTGAGCCGCCCCTTCTCGGCGAAATCGATGCCGAGATTGCCGTGCTCAATGGCATTCACCAGCAATTCGGCGAGTCCGATCGCCACACGCTCCGGCTCCTCACATGTGAGTGAAGCCGTAAGGGCAAGCGCAACCGCTTCGTCGAGCGTGCGCAGTTCGAACTCGGCATACCGCATCAAGCGCAGCGCCAAACCGTGCTCCGCGATGCGGGTGGCCAGCTCCACCCTGCGGGCCCTGTCGGCAAGCGCGGCACGCACAATGGCGAGCAGCGACTCCGGTTCGAACGGCTTGGTCAGGTAATACAAGGCTCCAGCAAGCAAGCCTTCACGCACTTGGCCTGGTGTTGCCGCAGCGGTCTGCATCACGACGGGAATATCTGAGAGCCGAGGCGATGCCTTCATCCTGTGCAGAACCTCGATACCGTCGATGTCCGGCATCATGCGGTCGAGCACCAGAAGGTCGAACCGCTCTGCCGCCAGCTTGCCAAGCGCCTCGGTACCATTCTGCGCAAAAACCAGCTCATAGTCGCAGTCGGCGAGGCATTCGGCGATGATTTCCAGATTGAATGGCTCATCGTCCACAACGAGGATACGTTGCCGTCCCGTATTCATACCATTTGCATTTCCCGGTAGATCACCGGTAGGCGCACCACGATTTCGGCGCCACCGCCAGAGGCCTCGCACACGAAGATCACGCCACCATGTGCCGCAACGATCTCGCGGCAAATCGCGAGACCCAATCCTGTGCCCCCAGCTCCCGGCCGAATCCCGCTTCCCTGCACAAATTTCTCGAACACCGTGCTGCGCTCGGACGCCGGAATGCCCGGCCCTTGATCACCAACGCGGATCTCCACCCCGTTGTCGCCGACCTCGGCCTTCACGCTGATGGTGCCGCCTTCTGGCCCAAATTTGATCGCGTTGGCAACAAGGTTGCGCAGAACCTGACCCATGCGCAAACCGTCACAGGAAACATGCGGCAACTCTTTAGAAATCACGCGCACGATGCACTGCCCGCGAGCCGCCAGCAGCGCCTGAAATTCACGTTCGGTCTCGACGATCAGCCCCTCGAGATCGGTTGGCACGATGTCCAGGACAACTCCGCCCGCCTCGAGCTTCGCAAGGTCGAGAAGGCCGTCGAGCAGCGCAAGCAATCGCTCACCACTCTGTCGTATGCGAACAAAATATTCCCTCAGACGCGCTTCCGACATGCTTCCCGTTCGAGCTTCACCGAGGCGTGCGAACGACAGCGCGGCATGCAACGGCGTGCGCAGCTCGTGGCTCATGTTGGCCAGAAACGCGCTCTTGGCTTCGCTCGCGGCTTCTGCATAGTCGCGGGCTTCGCGCAAATCAGCGATCTGTTCCTGCACGAGTTCAGACAGACGGTCACGGTGGTGCTCGAGCTCATGCTCAGCTTTGCGTCGGGCCAGTTCGGCGCGGCGCGCGATAATGACTTCGCCCACGCTGCGCAAAAGCGGGGCGATCTCATCAAACAATCCTGGTTCGAATCCCCCTTCGCGGTTGGCGAGCCCGATGAGACCAATCAGCGCCGATCCGCAAAACACCGGCAACCCAATGAAATTGCAGATCGTCGGGTGGCACGAGGGCAACTGGAGCGGAACGTCCTCAGCACGGTTGGCAATCAGCGGACGACCTTCGACTATGCAGTCACCAAAGATCCGCTCGATCGCACGGAGCTCGATGCCCTGCCCAGCCCTCACCATGTAGTGCGCGCGCATCGTGTCACTCCAGAAGAGGCCACCAACGCTGGGCACACTCAGCGTCATCCCATTCTCGTCCTTCAGCACTTCGCCTACGAAACCGTACTCGCATTCAATCAGGGTGAGCAATGCATCAAGCATGCCGTCGAAGGGGGCTCGGCCCTCAGGGGCACGGATGAAAGCTTCGTGCAGGCGACGGATCGCCTCAAGCTGATCCCGGCGACGCAAAGCGTCCCGCTGCGCCTGCCGGAGAATGGCGATATCCGGACCGCACATGGAGCACTCTTCAAGCATCCAAATCGTAACTTTACGTCCATCCAGGCCGTCACTGCGCGCGAAGTTCAGCCGGCACGATCGGTTGCTACCACGAGTGGAATCATGCCATTGGCATAATTCATCATTGGTACGTCCTGCGATGTGCTCGACCAGTGCGGGCGGGAGCCCCATGCCGCGGATCGGCTTGCCAGGGGCACGTTCGGGAGTCAGCGAACCAAGCGCACAGAAGGCACTATTGGCCATGACACATCGTCCATCCGCGTCGAGCACGATTACAGGCGACGGAGTCATCTCGAACAAGCGATCCAGCAGCATCCGGTATGCAGCCAGTTGCATGGCAAACCCGCGTCGCAGACTAATGTCACCCACAGAACCAATGAGCGCCGGAACTTTGCCACCAGCCCCGGAGGCTCTTGCCCGTACACGCAGCCACCGATCGCACCCGTCACTGTCCACCACGCGAATCTCGACATCGAGCGACTCGCGTTCTCGCAGTACAACGCGCAACGCACCGAGTAGCTTACGACGATCCGATCGCCGGACACGCCGCAAGAGTTTGAACGCAGGAAAACTGTCCTGGCCCAAAACCTGACCGAACAAGCGCGCAGCGTGCGACGACAGCCTGCAATGCATGGATCGAAGGTCTAGCTCCCAGAAACCATCCTCGCTTGCCAGATCGATGGCCGATCGACGTTCGGCTACCGCCACTGCCGCAACAAGTTTTCGATTCTGCCCATCAGCGCACTGAAGGCGGTAGCCAAGCAATCCACCACCTAGTCCAAGCAAGGCACTCGTTACAAGGCCGACGATAAACGCACCGGACATGACGCTCGGTTCCGGCTGCTCACGCATCGCGACGGAAAAGCGCAGGCGTTGATCGCCTGCAGTAACGAAGCCAGCGTCGCGTGCCTCGGGCAGTCGCTCGAAATCATCCGACTGAGCAAGCAGACGGGGGGTTCTACCGACGTCCCCCACATCAACCCTTAACGCATATGCGCCCTTACCGTAACCGGCTCGACTATCGACCCACCGCTGTGCGGCAACAAGCATCATCAGAACTCGATTGCCACTGCCACGAAAGGCCAGAACCAGGGAGACCCCATCGCCCACATCCAGGGGCGACATCACACGGCGATAGACCAGCGCCCGCCAAGCGACCGCCTGCAAACCCGAAGGCGGCGGTGTATCACTGAACATGGGGGCATGCCAATACTGCAAGGATGGCGTCCCGCCATCGAAATACGCGACGGCCATGGCCTGCACATGCAGCGCAAGTTGCGCGAAATCGGCGCCGGCTGCGAGCGGTTCGAGAGAATTGACGTGAGTCGCGGCACCCGCTCCGAGGGCCGAGTCAAACAAACTAAGTGTAGAGAACCCAACGTCAATATCGGACTGAAGCCGACTGACCAAGGCTTCGCTGGCGATGTATTGCCGGGCGATGCGCGTTGTACGCAAATCCTCCGCACGCTGTTCGCAGACAATCCAGGTAATAGCCGCTCCAACCATGAGCAACGCGCCTGCGATCAGCCAGGGCAGGAATTGCCAAAAAGTCGGACGATGATTGGGGATGTCACCCAACCTAGGCACGGCGAAGCCTCCTTGGGGTTCGCTTCTTTGTGTTTTGCTCATGGGCTGCAGTCACATTGCAGATGGTGCCAGCGTGCCTGTACCGGCAACAAGAGGTCATAAGCCGCGCAGAACCTCCCCCGCCATTGCCTCAATCACCGATTCGGCCTCGCCGAGCACACCTGCGAGTTCGATCGTGCAATCCGGGTGCCGCACCTGGGCTGCCTGAAGCATCACTGGCACGTCACGCTTGACGTGACCGCCAGCAGCGAGAAACACGGGAACCACGCGAATCTTCGAGCACCCCTCCTGTACGGCAGCCTCAATGGCCGCGGGCAGGCCAGGAGTCATAAACTCAAGGTAGCTCGCTATCACGCGAACACCGTTGGCATGACCAGACACTACAGCGACGAGCCGCTCCATCGGACGTGCCCACTCTGGATCACGTGCGCCATGCGCCAGCAAGAGAATCGCTGTCCGCTGGTTCATCGGGGAGACCCCTGGGAGTCAAGGCGAGACATCATGCGGAAACACTCCCTGCGATAGCATTGATAGCCTCTGCGGCGGCAAAAAAACCGAAGCTCGCAGTCACGGTCACGCTTGAACCGAATCCAGCACAGGCCAACCCCTGTGGTCCCATTGCCGACGCGCAGACTATGTCGGGATAGCGCAACGGTTCGGTGGAATAGACAGCGCGAATACCGAACTTACGCTTCGCATCACGGGGAAACCCATGGTGCTTACGCAGCGCGGCGCGCATCTTGGCCAATAGCGGATCCTGAACGGTGCGCGAAAGATCATCGACGCAGATCCGCGTGGGGTCGGTCTGTCCGCCGGCCGCTCCACACGTAACAAGCGGAATCCCTGCAGTGACGCACCAAGCTGCCAGCGTAGTCTTGATGCGCACGCTATCGATGGCATCCACCACGAAATCGAAGCCCGCGATCAGCGTCTCCATGTTTTCGGTCGTAAGAAAGTCATCGACGGGCGTGAGCCTACAGGCTGGATTAATCGCCTCTATCCGGCGCGCCATCGCGTCCACCTTGGCCATGCCCCAGTCGGGATCAAGCGCGTGAATCTGACGGTTGGCGTTGGATTCGGCAATTATGTCGAGATCGATCAGCGAAATGGCGCCGACCGAACTGCGAGCAAGCGCCTCAGCCGCCCAGGAGCCGACGCCGCCGATACCGATGACACAGACGCGCGCTGCACGCAGACGCGACAGACCGTCATCTCCATAGAGACGCGCCAAGCCGCCAAAACGGCGGTTGAGATCGGGCGCTTCGCTTAGTTGGATTGCATCCATACGAGTAAGCCCTGCGCATTGAGGTCGAGATCCCCTGCAAGCAATTCCAGTGCAGCCTCGCCCTGTACGCCCCAGCCCGCGGCAGCGGCTTCGTCGAGTGCAAGTGCGCCAAGCCGTCCCATGAGCGTCGCATGCGCATCAGGCGCAGCCGGATCAAGCCCTCGAGTAGCCACGACGTGGGCGTCAATGAGATGCTTCAGGCGCCTACCCAAGCGCGGCACGTCTGTAGCACGGCTGTAGTGCGTCGGATAGATGGCTTCCGGCTCCAGCGCCATGATGCGGTCGATCGAGGCGTGAAGCGCTGCAGGATCGAAGTGCACTGGCGTAGTGGTGGCGAAAATCTGCGAACGACCCTGTCCATCGCGCATCTCGCGATAACAGAGACCAAAAGTGTCGCCGGTGAACGCCGCGCGCGCCGCGGCATCCCAGTAACAGACGTGGTGCCGCGCATGGCCCGGCGTGTCGAGCACACGAAAGCTGCGGCTACCGAAGCAAACCTCATCTCCTTCATTCACTTCGACAATTCGCGCTGCCGGTACCGGCACCAGACCACCATATAGCTGCAGTGCGTTTGCCTCGCCATACACAGCCACGGTACCAGCCCAGAGTTTGGCTGGTTCAGCCAAGTGCCGCGAGCCGCGTGGATGCACCGCGACGCGAGCTGCAGGAAACGCCTCAGCCAGCGCTCCGGCACCGCCAGCGTGGTCGAGATGGACATGAGTCACGCAGATCCAGTCCAACGCATCACGTGCTAATCCAAGTTGATCGAATGCCGCAAGTACAGCCGGCAACGAATGGACTGTTCCGGTATCAACAAGGGCAGCACGGCCATCGTCGGACACCACAAGCTGGATTGCGTCGAGTTGTGGCCGCACGTATCCAGAATCGATGGCATAGATGCCGTGGGCTTGGTGCTGTGCGAATAACATGGTTAGAGCGGTTCGGAACCGCGATTGGGCTTCGGAATCTGCGGATTTTACCCGGCAGAAGGCTTCGATTCGGCAAGAACGGTCGAATCGGCGACAATCGGTGTTCGCACGCCTACTTACAACAAGAACCACCGCTCCTCACCGGTTACGCATCCATGGATCTCTCCGAGCTTGAACCGCGCGCTGTTTGGCGCCACTTCCAGACCTTCCTCGAAACGCCCCGCCCCTCACGACATGAAGGCGAAATCCGCGCCAAGGTGTGCGCCTGGGCTGCGGAGCGCGAACTGACGCTCATCGAGGACAAGATCGGCAACGTGATCCTCCGCAAGCCGGCAAGCCCGGGCCGTGAGAACTGCCCCGTCGTCACGCTGCAAGCCCATTTCGACATGGTCTGCCAGAAGAACGCTGGCACGTTGCACGACTTCATGAACGACCCGATCCACGCCGAATTACGCGGCGGTTGGCTGGTCGCACCCGAGACCACGCTGGGCGCCGACAATGGCATCGGCGCATCGCTCGCGCTCGCGGCGCTGGAGACCGACGATCTGTCGCACCCACCCCTCGAAGTACTGCTTACCGTGGACGAGGAAACCGGCATGAGCGGCGCTCAGGAGTTGGCGCCGGACGTGCTTCAGGGCGAGCTCATGCTCAATCTCGACACAGAGGACTTCGGGGAGTTCTACCTTGGTTGCGCGGGCGGAGCCGACGTAAATGTCCATTGGACCTATGCCGAGAGGTTGATCGCCGCGGATCACGCACTCTATCGCATCGAGCTTGGCGGCCTTTGCGGCGGCCATTCCGGTGTAGACATCCATCTGGAGCGCGGCAACGCAATCAAGATGATGGTCCGATTGCTCAGTGCGCTTTCGACGCGTTTCGGCAAATCGCTGCATTTGGTGTCGCTCGAAGGCGGCACAGCGCGCAATGCGATCCCGCGCGAAGCGAATGCAGTCATTGCCATTCCCTTCGAAACAGCCGCATCACTGGTGCGTCGCGTAAGCGATTTCGAAACGACGCTGAAGACCGAATTCACAGGCATTGATGACGGACTTCGGCTGCTCTGCAATCCGCTGTCGCAAATCGTTGATGGCGTTCGAGCCATGTCGTCACCCGACCAGCACCGCTTGCTTGCCGCGCTGCACGCCGCACCACACGGGGTACGGCAGATGAGCAAGCGCGTGCCTGGCGTAGTCGAGACGTCGAATAATTTCGGCATGCTGCAAGTGGCCAACGGTCGCATGCAGGCCACCCTGATGGTGCGATCGCTGATCACCTCCCGCGTACATGCCCTGTGTGCGGAAATCGAAAGCCTCTTCGGTCTTGCCGGTGCGGAGGTCGAGATCGAAGGGGGCTATCCGGGCTGGATACCGAATCCTGACTCGAACCTGCTGGCGCTCGCGCAGAGCGTCCATGAACGGCTCTTTGGTCGAAAGGCTGCAGTCAAGATCATTCACGCCGGACTTGAGTGCGGAATACTCTCGGCCAAGTATCCGAAGCTCGACATCATCTCCTTCGGTCCGGACATCCGCGGTGCTCACGCCCCAGGCGAGCGGGTGGACATTGAATCGGTCGGAAAGAGCTGGCAACTGCTGCGAGCGATCCTTGAGGCCATACCGCCAAAGACCTGAGTTCGCACCACCTGCCCGCCATGATCCACAGGCTCGCAGGCAGCCCTTGGCTGCTGCTCACCCTTACTGTGCTGTTCTGGTCCGGCAACTGGGTTGTCGGTCGTGGCCTTCGCGATAGCGTGCCACCGATCGCGCTTTCGTTCTGGCGTTGGGCCATCGCGTTCTGTCTGACGCTGCCGTGGGCCTGGCCGCATCGGGCGCAAATCCTCCCAGCGCTGCGCGACTGCGGTGGCCTGCTGATCCTGCTCGGCCTACTTGGTATCACGGGCTACAACAGCCTGGCCTATCTCGGATTGCAGCAGACCACGGCAACCAATGGCGTTCTGCTCAATTCGTTCATCCCCATCGCCATTATCGGTATCTCGTGCGTTTTTCTGGGCAAGCGACTATCTGCCCAGGAAGGCATCGGAGTCACGGTATCACTGACAGGCGTCGCGGTGATCGTGGCGCACGGAACGCTCGCAAATTTTGCGAGCCTCACCATCAACAGGGGGGATCTGTGGATTCTCCTCTCAGTGCTCGACTGGGCGACCTACACGGTTCTCCTGCAATACCGTCCGCAGGCATTGCATCCGATGGCGCTACTAGCCACGCTGACAGGCGTCGGCCTCGCCGGCATCGCACCAATCTATGCGTGGGAACTGTCGCAGAGCAACCTGATCCAGCCGTCGCTCGCAGCATTTGC
>JAVBUM010000058.1:0-7947 GCA_031555325.1 Niveibacterium sp.
ACGCAGGCCACGGCTTCACCGCCGGCGGCCTTGATTGCGGCGACGGCTTCTTCTGCCGGCTCGCGGTCCAGATCGTTGACCACAACCTTGGCGCCGAAGGCCGCCAGTTGCAGACAGACTTCAAGACCGATACCGCGGCCACCGCCGGTGACGAGAGCAACCTTGCCTTCAAGTTTCTTCATAATCGTTTCCTTTCAATGCGAATTGAATATTCGTTGTACTGCCCAGCATGGCGCCGCCCGCAGGCGCTGTTTCTGCGTCGTGCCCGCGCAGGCGGGAACCCAGTCAGCTGCAGTCTTTCTGCCACCAACCAGGCTCCCGTCTACGCGGGAGCGACAAACTCAGCCCGTCAGGCCAGGCGCCATCCCATTTGTCGATCAGGCCAACGCGACAACCGCTTCGCCGACGAGCTTCTCTTCGCCGTACTGGTTGCCGCAGCGGATCGCAACGCGAACGCGCTTCTCGCCAGCTTCTTCAAACTTCTCGGTGATCGTGCCGGTGCAGGTCGGCACATGGCCAAGCTGCGTGATGCCGGTGAAGCGGACCGAGAATCCGCGAAGCTGCGCCTGCGGGACCCAGTTGGTCATCAGACGGCCCAGGTAGGCGGCGGACAGCATGCCGTGGGCGAACACGTCCGGGCAGCGCGCCTTGCGGGCGAAGTCGATGTCGATATGGATCGGGTTGTGGTCGCCCGACGCGCCGCAGTACAGGGCCAGCGTGGTGCGGTTGATGGCCGGCAGCGTAAGCGCGGGGATCTGATCGCCAACCTTGACGTCATTGAATTTCGGTGCAGTCATGGCGATCTCCTTAGCGGTGCACGAGCGAGTTGCGCACGTCGGCGATGTGTTCGCCGTTCTGGTTGGTCACGCGGCTTTCCTGCACCACGAACTGCAGTGCGCCACCCTTCTTCTCGTACACATCGGAGATGCGGGTCTCGAACGTCAGCGTGTCACCGGCATAGGCCATCTTGTGATACGTGAAGGACTGCTCCGCATGCAGGATGCGGCCAAGGTCCCACTGCAGCAGCTTCATCAGACCACCGATATCGCCACGCAGATCGCTTGCAAGGCACATCAGGAAGGTCGGCGGAACCGGCAGGCTCTTGTGGCCCGCATCCTTGGCGGCGGCTTCGTTGCTATAGACCGGATCGGTCTCGCCGATGGCCTTGGCGAAGAAGCGCAGCTTGCCCTTCTCAACTTCGACGGAGCCTTGCGCCGTCACATGTCCAATCAAACTCTTGTCTGCCATTTGTCATGACTCCTGGTGTTGGCTGGCGCGCCCCTAGTGCGCGCCGGGGAACTCAGTTGCGGCCGTACAGCGTGACGACGCAGGCGCCGCCAAGGCCAAGGTTGTGCTGCAGCGCAAGCTGCACGCCTTCGACCTGGCGCTTGTCCGCCGTGCCGCGCAGCTGGTTCGTCAGCTCGTAGCACTGCGCAAGGCCCGTGGCGCCGAGCGGGTGGCCCTTCGACAGCAGGCCGCCCGACGGGTTGGTCACGACCTGGCCGCCGTAGGTGTTGTCGCCGTCGAGCACGAACTGCTCGCCGCCGCCCACCGGGCAGAAGCCGAGGCCTTCGTACGTCAGCAGCTCGTTGTGGGCGAAGCAGTCGTGCATTTCGGCCACGCGGATGTCTTGCGGGCCGACACCGGCCTTCTCGTACACCTCGTTGGCCGCGTTTTGCGTCATGTAGAAACCGGCGTAGGCGATCAGCGATGGCGGATCGAAGGACTCGACCGGGTCAGTGGTCATCGACTGCGCGAGGATCGTCACGTCACGGCGCAGGCCGTGCTTCTTAGCGAAGGCTTCAGAACAGATGATCGCGGCGGCGGCACCGCAGGTCGGCGGGCAGGCCATCAGGCGCGTCATCACGCCTTCCCACATGACCTTGTCGTTCATCACATCTTCGGTGCTGACGACGTTCTTGAACAGCGCCAGCGGGTTGTTGGCGGCGTGACGGCTGGCCTTGGCGCGGATCGCGGCGAAGGTGCTCATCTTCGTGCCGTACTTCTGCATGTGCTCGCGGCCGGCGCCGCCGAAGGTGCGCAGCGCCTGCGGCAGATCCGGCACATCGGCGGTCAGATCATGCATCACATGCACGAAGCGGGCGCGGGTACGCGGACGGTCATCCCAGTGCGACTTGAGCGCGCCGGCTTGCATCTGCTCGAAACCCACCGCAAGCGCGCACTCCACCTGGCCGCTTTCGACAGCGGCGCGCGCCAGATACAGCGCGGTCGAACCTGTCGAGCAGTTGTTGTTGACGTTGATGACCGGGATGCCCGTGCGACCAATCTCGTACACCACGGTCTGGCCACAGGTCGAATCGCCATAGACGTAGCCGGTATAGGCCACCTGGACCTTGTCGTAATCCAGCCCGGCATCCTTCAGCGCCAGCCGCACCGCATCAGCCCCCATGTCCGTGTAGCTCGGGCTCTGGCCCGGCTTGCTGAACTGGATCATGCCGACGCCTGCAACGAAGACTTTTTGACTCATTGGTGAGAGCTCCCGAAGTCCGCCAGCGCATCACCCGGCGGTTTTTTTGTCTTTTGCCGGCCGGGCCTGCGGATCAGTCCCGACGCCGATGCCTGCATCGTAGGGAGGCCGCAACCGCGCATCGACCGTCAAAGGAATGAAGTTGCAGAACGGGCGGATATAGTCCGAAAGGACCGCATAGAGGCGCAACCGTGACGAAGGCGGTCTGACATACGCGTTTGTACGTACCACCATCGCACCAGCGCCTGCCTCGGATATCGCACCGAGGGGGGGCACACCCCCTTCGGCACTGCAACGAGGCTTCCTATGCGCCCACGCACCCTCCGTTCGGAGGACCCCCCCCTCCACCCTCCGCTTCATTCGTTCGGGCGTCGCTCCCGACCGGGCACCCGCCTAGCATCGGTCGCGTAACGCGAGTGAACAAATAATCCGGCACCGGCAAGTACGCCGATCGCCGAGTGACTGACAGACGATCGAGGGGGATATGAGCGCTTACCGACCCAAATGGATGACCGAAGACCTGGCCATGTTCCAGGACACCGTCCGCCGCTTCGCGGCCGAAGAACTGGTACCCAATGAGGAACGCTGGTCCAAGCAACAGCATGTCGATCGCGAGGTGTGGCTGAAGGCCGGCGCCATCGGCATGCTCTGCCCGGGCATTCCCGAGGAATACGGCGGCGGCGGCGGCTCGCACGCCCACAACGCCATCGTCGGCTACGAGCTGGCGCGCGCCATCGCCACGAGTATGGGCACCAACGTGCATAGCGCGATCAGCGCGCACTACATCCTGCGCTACGCGAGCGAAGCGCAGAAGCTGCGCTGGCTGCCGAAGATGGCCACCGGCGAGATGATCTGCGCGATCGCGATGACCGAGCCCGGCGCTGGCTCCGACCTGCAGAACATCAAGACGCGTGCCGTGCGCGAAGGCGACCACTACGTCATCAACGGCTCGAAGACCTTCATCACCAACGGCTATCTGGCTGACCTGGTCCTGCTCGTCTGCAAGACCGACCCGACGCTCGGCGCCAAGGGCGTGTCGATCATCGTGCTCGAAACGAAGGACCTGGAAGGCTTCCGCCGTGGCCGCATCCTCGAGAAGATCGGCCAGAAGGGCCAGGACACGTCGGAGCTCTTCTTCGACAACATGCGCGTACCGGTTGGCAATCTGCTCGGCCCGGAAGAAGGCAAGGGCTTCGTCCAGCTCATGCAGCAACTCCCGGAAGAGCGCATGTTCATCTCGATGAACGCACTTGGCTCGATGGAGCGCGCGATTGAGGAAACCGTCGCCTACACGCGTGACCGCAAGCTCTTCGGCAAGACGCTGCTCGACATGCAGAACACGCGCTTCAAGCTGGCCGAGATGCAGACCACGCTGACGATCGGGCGCAGCTTCACCGACGACTGCATGGAAAAGATGGTCCGCCACGAGCTTGACCCGACCACCGCCGCGATGGCCAAGTGGTGGCTCTCCACGCAAGCCTGCACGATCATCGACGAATGCCTGCAGCTGCATGGCGGTTACGGCTACATGCTCGAATACCCGATCGCGCGGCTCTATGCGAACACGCGACCGATGCGGATCTACGGCGGGTCGAACGAGATCATGAAGGAACTGATTGCTCGGACGCTGTAAGCGCGTAAGGACCGGCGAGTCAAGCGCTCGCCGGTTGTTCGCTCTTCTTCACACGCTTTGGCGCGCCTGCGAAGGCTCGAAACCTCACATTTCCCACGAAGGCGAGCGCCTCATTGGCTGCTTGAACGGCTGCGACCGAACTGAATCCCGCCTGGGTGGCGAGTTCTTCGGCTCTTGCCATATTTCAAGCACTTGGCACCGTTCAAGAGGCTTCGTCGCTCCGGCGAAGGCGGGTGCCTAATCGGTGGCTCGGGGACAACGGCCAACCGAATCCTCGCCACGCAAAGATGGCGAGTCCAGGACCTCGTCGTCCGCAACGCCGCCCGGCCCTCAGCAGTAGAGATCAAGAAATCGCGCCAGTCGCCGCTGCGCTTTCGCTCATATCAGAGCTTTACACCTGGTAGCGCCACCCCCTGATCGCGCAGCTTCGCAATCGCCTCGTCGCGCCCGGCCACACCGAGCTTGAGGAAGACATTCTTCAGATGCCACTTGACCGTTTCTGGAGACACGTTGAGTACCCGCGCAATCTTCTTGTTCGGCAAGGCCTGCGCAACAAGTTCGAGAATCTCCAGTTCGCGATGACTGAGCGGACGCGGCTCAGTCTCATCCGTACGCACCTTCTCTGCCACACCACTTCCTGATACGGCCAGCAAGCGCTGCACATAAAAGCCAAGAACCGGATCAAGCGCGCCCTCGGACTGCAACACGCCGAGCACCTCGGTCACCTGAGGTGCCGTATCGAGCAGGCTGCGCAACAGACTGAGGCGGTGGCCGGTCCGCAAGGCCTCGACGATCTGGTCGTTTCCCTCTTTGATCCGATTCAGGCCCCGCAAGGCGATACCCAGTTGCAGCTGCAACATGGCCACACGGCGGTAACGCCCTTCCACCGACGAAAGGTCGATGAGCGCCCTCGCACGCTCGACAACCTCTGCGTACTCCTCCCCCCACAGCAACCGTTCGATATGGGCGCGAGATCTCATCACGGAGATTTCCTGCGAAGTGCCACGATGCGGCGGCACATGCTTGTCAGCGACGGCTTCGATGCGCACAAGCATTTCGTCCGCCAGCGCCACCCGTCCCGTCGCGAGCGCGAAACGCATACGCACGAACAGTGCATACACGAGCAATCGATCGAGCCCATCCCGCTCGGCATGCTGCTCCAGCCGTTCGGCCCAGGACTGCGCCTCGGCGCGCCGCCCTTCAAGCCAGTTCGCCAGCGCAAGAATGAGCGTGGCTTGCAACGCCGTATCGGGCAGCGCGACCCGCTCAAGGATCTTCATCCGCCGCTCCAGCAGCATGCACACACCTTCGTGATCACCCTGCTCGTATAACGCTGTAGCGAGCATGGCGGCCGCCATGGTGCTGATGACGAGATAGCCCGGACCCTGACCCTCGGCTTCCTGCATGACCTCTCGCAGCACATGCTCGACCTGAGTGATCCGCCCTTCGATCGCCTGGCTCAGGCCATTCATGCAGCGACCCAGCAGACCGCGCCGCGGGGAGCCCGACAGATGCGCATTTGCGTCAAGCAGGATGCGCGCCTGCTCATACTCACCCTTGTACATGTGGAGCCACGCCAGAACGTTGCTGCGACCGCTCAGTACGAAATCGCTGGCATTGCCGGGAATGGCCTGCAACTCGGGCACCAACGCTTCCATCGTGTCGGTATCGTCCCGGTGCATGGCATAGCTGCCACGCAGCACGGTCAATGCATGCCGCTGATTTTCGTCGAGGCGATCGAGAGACGACATCAAGCGCGCAACACTTTGCCGGCAGCCGACGTAATTGCGCGAGTAGAGCTGCAGGTGTGCCATCACGAGCCGCAGCCCCGGACGGTCCTCCATCTGGCGCTCGGGCAACCGCCGGAGTAGTCCGGACAACTGGCTCAGGTCACCTTTCGACAAGAGTTCGCCCGCGCTCGCCTCGACAATATCAGCGGCCGCTTCCGGGTCGTCGGCAAGCACAGCCTGACGTACGGCTTCATCAACATAGCCCTGGGCGGCAAACCAACCGCGCGCGGTTGCATGCAGCGCCCGCCGCTCCGCATCCGGCAGCATCGCGAGGCGAGCGCGCAACACTTCGCGCAGCAGCGGATGCAGCCGGTACCAGGTCTCGCGATCCTGGCTCTTGATCTGGCTGATGAACAGACCTTCTCCATCGAGCCGCACGAGCCGTGTAAGAACGCGCGGCACGGCCTGCGGCTGGCCGAGCAGCGTCGCGCAGAGCGCCGCCGAAAACCGATCGCAGACCGAGGCGCAGGTCAGGAGACGCAGATCGACCGGTGGAAGCCGCACCAGCACCTCGCGCTCGAAATAGCTGGCGAAGGTGCTGGCATCGCGCACTTGTACCCGGTTGTAGCCAACCATCTGCTTGGCCTTGAGATCCACCGCGAACAATTGCAAACCAGCCGCCCAGCCGTCAGTGAGCTCGTGCAGGACAGCGGCATCCCGTTTGTCGATATTGCCTAGGTATTCACGCAGCAGTCGTTCCGACTCGGCAGCGGAAAAGCGCAGATCGGAAAGATCGAACTCGGCGAGTTGCCCCTGCGCACGCAAGCGTGCAAAGGCCAGTGGTAGCGGCACCACGGAGCGTGCAGCCAGCACCACATGCAGATGCACCGGTGCATATTCGAGCAGCCACTGGAGCAGGAGGAACAGCCGCGGATCCTCGATGTGGTGCGCATCATCGAACATCAGCACGAGTTCGCGCGGACGCTGCGCGATCGTCTGTATGAGCATGATCACCCAATGCTCGATGGCGATTTCGTCGCTGTCGCGGTCGAGCAGCACGGTCGCGCCTGCACCGAGGCCCGGCTCGACTTCCGCCAGACTCGCGAGAACACAGTTCGAAAACCGCTCAAGGTCGTTGTCTTCTGGCGCAAGCGAGAACCAAGCGACATCGAAATTCATGCCAAGCAGTTCACGCCGCCACGCAAGCAGCGTGCTCGTCTTGCCGAACCCCGCGGGTCCCTGGATCGTGACGCAGCGCAGCCGCCGGGCGTCGACGAGACGCGACATCAGACCTTCGCGCGGAATCAACCGCTGCGCGGCGCGTGGCGGAACCACTTTCGTGTCGGTGATCGGGCGGGCATCCGCGCGAGCACGAATGCTGGGAAACGGGCTTGAAGACTGCGGCATGGGAAAGCGATTTGCGAGGCAGGCGACCGGACTTAATGGTCGCACAACATGTCTTCCGTAAGTGTAAGTCGCACAACAGAGGCGCGCCCTGTCGCCACACGCCAAACTGCTCCCCGACATGCTCCTTTAGAAGGGCTACGCGAGGAGTAGCCTTTTCATTCGTTCGAGCATAGCGCCCTCCCCGGCTCATCCCTAGCATCCCTCGTAATCGCAAGCCACTCGCAGGCACCGTCACAAGAAGGCCTCAATCGGGTGCGCTGGATTCCCCCGCAATAAGGGCGCGACAAAAAAGCTGCTCCATAACAAGAGAAAAAACTCCCCAACAATCAGAAGCCGGGCCGACGGCCGACATACATGACGCGCGCTACGCACGCGCGAAGGTGATCGACAGCCGCCGGAAACGGCCTGTTTTCCACACGCCCGACGGGGCCGCACGAGGGGATAAAACTGTGACAAGAAAGACTGCGGGACAGTCCCGCCACACAAGAATGAACCGCCGCACGCTGATGGCGGCAAGCATTGCAGCCGCCTGCACCACGTTTGGTGGTCAGGCAAGCGCATTTGAAGTCGAAACGGGCATTGACGACCTGTCGGTCCGCTTCGACAACACCATCCGCTACAACGTTGGCTTGCGGATGCAAGGCCAGAAGGACGCGATCATCGGCAATCCGAACTTCGACGACGGCGAC